>NZ_JAELUG010000109.1 GCF_016429255.1 Rhizobium sp. ASV8 | reverse complement strand
GGCGATGACTTCACCCTTAGGCGCTTGATCCGACTTGGCGGACTGTTCCTCATTCGCCTTCTTCGAGGCGCTTGAGACCTGAACCTGCTTGGTCCAGAAATCCGGATCGAAGGGATCGCGATAGGCCTGACCGCCATCGGCGCCCGTGGCAGGACCGGACTGAGCCGCACCGCCCTCGCCCTTGGCGCTGACATTGGCCTGCTGGCCAACTTCCTGTGCGATTTCAGCCAGCACGGAATACGGATTTTCGAAGAAATCGGCCTCGGAATAGTTCGTCTGGTCGCCCGACGTCGCCGTCAGGTCCTCACCAGTCTTTGCGGACTTGCCGTCATTCGGCTTGTCCTGTGCCTTATCCGATTTCTGCTGATTCTTTTCGCCCTCGGCCTTGTCGACGGGCTTCTTGAGCCCCTTCTCGGTGGGCTTCTCGTCAGCGAGCTTGATGGGGTTGAAATAGGACGCGACAGAGGCCTTCGTCTCCTCGTTGGCGGCATTCACCAGCCACATCACGAGGAAAAAAGCCATCATGGCCGTCATGAAGTCGGCATAGGCGATTTTCCATGCTCCGCCATGACCGCCATCATGATCACCGCCGCCGTGACGCTTGACGATGATGATCTCGTGCTTGCCGTGATTTTGATCGCCGTCGCTCATTTCAGAATCTCTTTCAAGCTGGCGGCCCAGGCAGACATGCGGGTCACAAGAACGCTCTCGCCGATGGTCACCGTAAGATCGACATCTTCGGCCTCGACATGACGCAGGAGAGCGGCATCTTCACCAAGATTGGCCTGAAGGGCTTCGAAGAGATGTCGTGGACCTCTTACGGAAATGGGACCTGCGCCGCCATCGAGGATTGCGGTCCTGACCAGGTCGGCTAGATCGGCGACAGCCTTCATCGTCATCGTCTCGGTCATGATCGGCGCGAGAACCGCGGCGGCTTCCGCGCTGATGGCCTGGCCGAGCATCGTGGCGATGCGAGTCAGATCCGCGGCAATTCGCTCCGCTGCCTGTTCTTCATAGCGTGCCCGCAAAGCATCCATTTCGGCACGAAAGGAAAGGGTCATCGCATCGCACTCGGCGCGATGCTTTTCAGACAGTTCCTGCGTCGCCGTTTCGTGTCCTTCCGCATAGGCGGCGCGACGCTCGGCCTCGACATCGACCGGCGGCTCCACCGCAGTGTCGTGAAACTCCAGCGGCTCGGCGAAAGCCATGTCCGGCATATCTGGAAGCGGCGCCTGTTCGGCGCTGAAATCCTTGAGGTATCGGGATATTGCCGGGCTCACGCGTACGTCTCCCCATTGGCGTCGGCGCGACGCTGCATGTGGATGCCACAAGAGGGCCGATCATTTCCCATTCTCAAAACGTCGATCATCACGCTTCCGGTTTCCGTCCTCTGGCAACGCCGCCGGAGATGCGACTATCTCCAGCGAACTGCGGCGCAACCATGCCACTGCGCCGGACCGTAGGCAGTCAAACTTGTGCGAGGATGAATGCGGGACGGCACTGCCGATCGGGCTATGCCGCGCGGCATCATTTCGCCTGCAGGATAATCAATACCTTGCTTGCCATGCCATTGGCGATCGACAGCGCCTGAACGCCCATCTGCTGTGCAGTCTGCAGGGCCGATTGCCGCGCCGCTGCTTCTTCCATGTTCGTGTCGACCATATCGCCGACGCTGCTCTTGATGCTGTCGGTGAGCTTGGAAATATAATCCGCCTGATCGTCGATATTCGATTTCATCATGCCCAGCGTCGAACCCGCTGACGTGGCAGACTTCAGAAGCGAATTCGTGACGTTGAGCATGTCATTGAGCTGATCGTCCGTGGTGGTGCTCGAAATGGCAATTTCAGTACCGCCGGCCGGCGGCGTGCCCCCGGCGGCTGCCAGAAGATAATAGTTGCGGGACGTCGCGCCACCGCCACTCGACGTGCCGAGCGTGCTGGCGTCGACATTCTTCGTCAAAAGTCCACGGCTCGCATCGGCGGTATCGATCATCAAGGTTTGGGAGCTGTCGTAGCCGATCGTCGCCAGACTGATTTGCCCGCCCGTGCCGCGGGTGAAATTGCTGATGACCGACTGCTGTGTGGTAGGATGTGCTTCGGTGTTGTAGAGCCAATTCTCATTGGAGAAAGATGCCGACTGCGTAACCGATTGCAGCTGATTCTTGAGCTGCTGGATATCGGCATTGATGGCGGTCTTGTCGGTGCCGGGCTCCTTTGCCGAAACCAGCTTGGACTGGATCTGGGTCAGCAGGCCGACGACCGTATCCATGGCGGTCGATGCGGTGTCGACCTTGGAAGAACCGAGACCAAGGGCATCGTTGATGGTCGAAAGGCTGCTCTGATCCGAGCGCATGGTGGTCGCCATCGACCAATAGGTAGGATCGTCACTCGCGTTCTTGATGCGGAGGCCGGACGAGACCTGCTGCTGCACGACACCGAGATCCTTGTTGACTCCGCGTAACACGGTCAATGCCGCAGACGTGGCCCCATTCGCCGTCACATTGCTCATCAGAAAATCCGTAATTCCATTGGGATTGGCAAACCGGACCGGTCCGGCAGCAACGATTGGCCTCATGCCCACCAGCGGGAGACTTCCCAGCGCGGCCCGTCGCTAAAACAAGACGCTGCCCTCGCTTTGAAGCAAGCCGAGAGCCAACTCTTGAATAAGTACTGCAAATCAGTTGTCGATAAGGTTAACAAAAGCCAACGCGCGACGACAAGAGGGAAATGCCGTCGCGCTATCCTAGCGCAAGCTCCGATCAAGCTTTGAAGAGCGACAAGACACTCTGCGCGCTGGTATTGGCGATTTGCAAGGACTGTATCGCCAGCTGTTGCTGCGTTTGCAGGGCAGACAGCTTGCTCGACTCTTCCTCCATGTTCGCATCGACCAGCTTGCCGACGCCCGAGTCGATCGTATCGCGCAGGGTGGAGACGAAGCTTGTCTGCAGATCGATACGGGTCGAGAGCGAACCAAGCTGTGAAGACGTGCTGGTCAAAGCGCTGAGCGCGCCCTGGACAAGGTTCATCGCTTTGCCAATGTCGCCGCCGGTCATATTGGTGATGTCAAGGCTGAAGACGGAATAGGACTTGCTGCCGATCGTCTGCTTGCTTCCGAGAATGCCTGAAGTAGTATCGAGCCCGCCGCCGGACTTCGCGCCAAACAAGACGTTGCCGTGAGAGCCAGTGTTGAAACTGTAGCTGGTGCTGTTGACCGCAACGGTGCCGTCATTATTGCGCACAAACGAAGATACAACCGATGCCGACGCGCCGTTGGCCGCGAACATCCAGTTCTGGCCGGAGAAGGACGCGGATTGAGCGATACTCTGCAACTGCTGCTGAAGCTGCGTGATCTCTTCCTGTACATCGCTTTTGGAAACACTGTTTTCTGTCGCGGCGACGAGCTTGTCCTTAATCTGCTGCACCACGGTTATGGCGTTATCCATCGCCGTGTAGGCCGTGTCGACTTTTGCGGCTCCAAGCCCCAGTGCATCGGACACCGCGGAAAGCGCGCTGTTGTCGGAACGCATGGTGGTCGCGATCGACCAGTAGGCGGCATTGTCCGATGCTTTGGCGACACGATAGCCTGAGGAAACGCGGCTCTGGGTATCCTGAAGATTGCTGCTGATCGAGCGCAGAGTCTGGAGAGCGGACATCGCCGCGTCGTTGGTGAGAATGCTAGTCATCGAGGGTGCCCCTTGTGGCTGAAATAGGAAGGGACATTCCGGTCTGCGGCCGGGAACGGCAATCAGCCTCATGCTTGTTAACCGGCTCTTAGGAGAGGTTAACCAACCGTTGCGTTAGCTGCAACTGACAATAATAGCGTTAATAAAAGGTTAACACCGTCTGTAATAGTTAACAAACTCAGACGGCATCAAGGCGAAACCCAATCATGTGATGAAGGCAACCGCGGTATTTTCGCGGAGAGGGCCGAGCGATTGTCGTTTCGGTTGCGAGAAAACGACATTTTCACGCGACTTCTTCGCGTGGGTGGCCCTGTATCGCCATGCAACTGGCCAGAAAGCGAAAACCGCGCCTTGTGCAGGCGCGGTTGACGTCTTTTTTAAGATTTGCGGTCGGCGGTCGACGCCGGAGCCTATTAGCCGCGGAAGAGCGACAGGATCGACTGGCTCGAGGAGTTGGCGATCGAGAGCGACTGGACGGCCAGCTGCTGCTGTGTCTGCAGAGCGGACAGCTTGCTCGATTCCTGTTCCATGTTGGCATCAACCAGCTTGCCAACGCCCGACTGGATCGAGTCGGAGAGCGAAGAGGCGAAGCTCGTCTGCAGGTCGATACGAGCCGAGATCGAGCCGAGGCGCGAGTTCATGCTGACCATGGAGTTCAGAGCGGTCTGAACCATGTTCAGGGCGCTGGAGATCTGGCCAGAGGTCATCTTGCTGATGTCAAGGCTGAATACCGAAGCGCCGACAGTGGTGTTCTTGGTGCCAAGAATACCGGAAGCCGTATCCAGAGCGCCCGCCGCGGTTGCGCCGAACAGAACGTTGCCGACAGAGCTGCTGTCGAACTTGTAGCTGGTCGAGCTGACCGAAACCGTGCCGTTGGTGCCGCGGATGAAGGAGGAGACGACCGAAGCCGAGCCGCCGTTCTTCGCCATGACCCAGTTTTCGCCGTTGAACGAAGCCGACTGAGCAACGCTCTGCAGCTGCTGCTGCAGCTGGCCGATTTCTTCCTGGACCGACTTTTTGTCGACCGAAGGTTCCATGGCGGTTGCAAGCTTGTTCTTGATCTGGCCGACGATGTCGATCGCGCTGGTGGCGGCGGTGGTAGCCGTGTCAACCTTTGCAGCGCCGAGGCCGAGAGCGTCGGAAACAGCGCCGATAGCGCCGTTGTCGGACTTCATGCTGGTCGCGATCGACCAGTAAGCGGCGTTGTCGGAAGCCTTGGAGATGCGCAGGCCGGAAGATACGTGGGCCTGCGTCTGCTGCAGGTTGCTGCTGATGCCACGCAGCGTCTGGAGGGCGGCCATTGCGGCGTTGTTGGTAAGAATGCTCGTCATAATATTTGCCCCTTTTGGCAGTGGTTAAATTAAGGGACATTCCGGACCTAAAACCGGTAACGGCATTCAGCATCATGCCTGTTAACCCAATCCGTTAGGGTTAACTCGCCGTTTCGATGGTCCTAAGAAACAGCAATATGGTTAAGAAATCTTGAACCTGCTAAAAACCAAAAAAATAAAAAAAACCGCGCCTTAGGTAGGCGCGGTTAACGTCTTGTTTAAGATTTTCGGTCGGCGGTCGACGCCGGAGCCTATTAGCCGCGGAAGAGCGACAGGATCGACTGGGTCGAGGAGTTGGCGATCGAGAGCGACTGGACGGCCAGCTGCTGCTGCGTCTGCAGAGCGGACAGCTTGCTCGATTCCTGTTCCATGTTGGCATCAACCAGCTTGCCAACGCCCGACTGGATCGAGTCGGAGAGCGAAGAGGCGAAGCTCGTCTGCAGGTCGATACGGCTGGAGATCGAGCCGAGCTTCGAACCCATGCTGGTCATGGAGTTCAGAGCGGTCTGAACCATGTTCAGGGCGCTGGAGATCTGGCCAGAGGTCATCTTGCTGATGTCAAGGCTGAAGACCGAGGCGCCGACAGTGGTGTTCTTGGTGCCAAGAATACCGGAAGCCGTATCAAGCGTACCGGATGCCGTTGCGCCGAACAGAACGTTACCGACCGAGCTGCTGTCGAACTTGTAGCTGGTCGTGCTGACCGAAACCGTGCCGTTGGTGCCGCGGATGAAGGAGGAGACGACCGAAGCCGAGCCGCCGTTCTTCGCCATGACCCAGTTTTCGCCGTTGAACGAAGCCGACTGAGCAACGCTCTGCAGCTGCTGCTGCAGCTGGCCGATTTCTTCCTGAACCGCCTTCTTGTCGACGGAGCCTTCCATGGCTGTCGCAAGCTTGTTCTTGATCTGGCCGACGATGTCGATAGAGCTGGTGACGGCCGTCGAAGCGGTGTCAACCTTTGCGGCGCCGAGGCCGAGAGCGTCGGAAACAGCGCCGATAGCGCCGTTGTCGGACTTCATGCTTGTCGCGATCGACCAGTAAGCGGCGTTGTCGGAAGCCTTGGAGATGCGCAGGCCGGACGAAACCGCTGCCTGGGTGCCCTGCAGGTTGCTGCTGATGCCACGCAGCGTCTGGAGAGCGGCCATTGCGGAATTGTTGGTGATAATGCTGGTCATTGAGTGTGTCCCCTGGAAACTGGATACGAAAGGAGGACATACCGGACTGAAAATACCGGCGATGACGGAGCAGCTTCATGCCCCTCGATCCGTCTTCCTAGAGGACCAAACCCGTCATGTCGCAAGGAAACTCGCATCCATTGCTTGCCAATTTCTTAAATTCGGGCCGCCTGAAAACGGCTCTACGGAACGTGGCTAAGAATCCGTAAAGGGATTTTCGACGGTTGCTTCGGTTTCAGGCAAGCTACGTCAGCAATGATTGAGCGAATCCATGATGCCGGCACTCGGCCTTTGACGAGAGCCTGTTCAACATTCCGCTTGGAGTTCTCGCTCGTGAATACGAAAAACGCCTTCTCAACAGCGTCCGGTTTCTATCAGAAGGGACAATATACGCGCGCGCTCGAAACGCTGAACGATTTGCTTAACGTCGACCAGTCACCCAAGACCTATGCCTTGCTGGCCAAGACGCTGCTCAAGCTCGGCTTCAAGGCCGATGCGGCGAGCGCCTATGAACTGGCGGGCAGGCAGCCGCCCCGCCGCGAAGACTATCTGCGCGAAGCGCTGCTGCTCCATAGCGAATGCGGCAACGACGATCAGGCGCTCGCCGTCGGCAGCCTCATCTTGCCGCTGGCGTTCAAGGATCCGGACCTTGCCTTCGCTCTCAGCCGCATTCTCCTTGGCCGCCAGCAAAAGGAACTTCTGACCGGCTTCAAGAGCGTGCTGGTCGAAGGACCGGAGATGAAGCATCGGTTTATGGCGGCAACGCTTCTTACCGACGATCTCTATGAAGAGGGCAACAAGCACATCGTCGCGACGTTGTTCAAGACCTACCCGGACAACATCATCTTCCGGACGCTCTATCTGATCTTCGCACGCGAGGACTCCGATCTGGCTGCCGTCGACAGGCACATGGCACCGGTTCTGGCATCTCTGGCGCAAGGCAAGCTCGATCACGTAATCCCCGACAACCCGTTCTTCCACCTTCACTGGTGTGGTGACGAAGCGATCAACAAGCTCGCAATCCACGATACCGAAGCGCTGCCCGCAGACCATGCCGAGACCCGCCGCAAGCTCCCCCACGCATGGGAGCGGAAGATCCGCATCGGCTACGTCTCCTCCGACTTCTGGCCGGGACACGCGACGATGAAGCTCCTGCAGCATGTTCTCGAGCTGCGTGACAAGGAGCGGTTTGAGGTCACGCTGTTCGACCACTCGAACCCGCTTGCCCAGCAGGAAGAGGAATTCGATTACACAAAGCTTGGAACCCTGGTCGATATCCGCGGCCATTCCGATCAGGCTGCGGCGGCTGAGATCCGCGCGCGCGGCATCGACATCCTCATCGACCTCAAGGGACACACAAGAGCAAGCCGCGCTCACATTTTCAACCATATGGCCGCGCCGATCCAGGTTGCCTGGCTGGGCTTCCCCGGCACGACGGTCAACATCGATCTCGATTACATCATCGGCGACCACTACGTATTGCCGGAGCGCTCGAAGGAACATTTCCACGAGAAGTTCTGCCGCCTGCCCGAGTGCTATCAGCCGAACGATCCGCTCAACCGGCCAAAGCCGCGGCCGACGACCCGTGCCCTGCATGGCTTGCCTGAAGATGCTTTCGTCTTTGCGTCCTTCAACGGCAACCGCAAGATCACCTCGCAGATGATCGATGTGTGGTGCAACATCCTGAAGCGCAGCAAGGACAGCGTACTCTGGCTGCTGTGCAATGGCCCGCACGCCGAGGCCAATCTCTGGGCTCGTCTCGAAGCGCGCGGCATCAACCGCAAGCGCGTCGTCTTCACCTCCCGTATCGATTATCAGGAACATATCGATCGTCAGCAGCTTGCCGATCTCGGCCTCGACACCTTCCCGGTCAACGGTCATACGACCACATCGGAGCAGCTGTGGGGCGGCCTGCCGGTTCTGACTGTCAAGGGCACCAACTTCGCCTCACGCGTCAGCGAAAGCCTGCTCAACGCGATCGGCGTGCCGGAACTGGTTGTCGACGACATGAAAGCCTATGAAGACATGGCGGTGGCGCTTGCCGCCCAGCCGGAACGCATTGCACGGCTCAAGCAAACGCTGGTTGAGAATCGCTACATTAAACCGCTCTTCGACGCCGAGCGCTTCACGCATCATCTGGAGACCGCCTTCGAGATGATGGTGAACCGCGCCAAGCAAGGACTGGCACCCGACCATATGGATGTGCCGGCGCTGCCGATCCGTACCGAACCCTTTATGGCCGACGACGCGAGCACGGCGGCAATCGCCGCCGAGTAAGTCGGAAAAGTCCAACAAGCATAAACAACCGCCGGGAAGCAGTTCCCGGCGGTTTCTTTTAGAACATGCCGTCGCCGGAAAACCGGTACATAAGTCTTGCGGTTACGATATCGGTAAAGTCGGAACGCTGAGCACGGAAGCGAGCCTGAAAGATCGCGACGCGCGTCAGACTGCCTCTGAGGGCTTATCCGTCAATGGAAAGAGCGAACGAGGCTGCCGACCAGCAGATTCCAGCCATCGATCAGCACGAAGAACAGGATCTTGAAGGGTAGCGAGATCGATGTCGGCGGTAGCATCATCATGCCCATGGCCATGACGATCGTCGACACAATCAAGTCGATGACGAGAAACGGCAGGACGACGAGGAAGCCTATCTCGAAGCCGCGGCGGATTTCCGAAATCATGAAAGCCGGGATCAGAACGCGATAATCGATCTTGTTGTCGACCACGGTCGTCTGTCCCCGCTCCTTCGCCAGATCGACGAACAGCTTCAGATCCTTGTCGCGCGTATTGTTCGACATGAATGTGCGGAAGGGCTCGGCGATGCGCTGCACGGCGTCGGCTTCGGAAATCTGGTTGGCGAGCAGCGGCTGCACGCCGTCCTTCCATGCCTGATCGAAGGTCGGCGACATGACGTAAAACGTCATGAAGAGAGCCAGACTTAGCAGGATCATGTTCGACGGCGTCGTCGCGATGCCCATGCCGGTGCGCAGGATCGAGAACGCGATGATGAAGCGCGGAAAGCTCGTCACCATGATCAGGATGCCGGGCGCGATTGACAGGATCGTCAAAAGCCCGAAGGTGCGGATGATCCAGGCGGCAACCGAGCCGTTTACCGGGGCATTCAGGAGATCGGTGGGGAGCTGTTGCGACAATTGCTGCGCCATCGCCAGCTCAGGCGACAATGCAGCGAGGACTAATATGGACAGGGCAAGAGCTAGTCGACTCATTCGATCACGAAAGTTCTGAACATAACTTTCGATACTCGTCCTTCCGAGCGCAGGTCAACACGCTCCTGAATGTCATCCCGAAGATATTGCAGGCCCCGCGCCCCTTCGATCTGCTGCAGGGACACCGTGCGGATGTAAGCAAGGATATCCTGATGGATCGATTGAGCCAGTTGTGCGTCCGGCTGACCCTTGAAGACCAGAGCCAGTTCCAGCCTTATCCAGCTCTGCGAGGGATAGGCGAGATTGGTGGTAATCGGGTCGAGCGTGATGATGCCGTTTGGTTGTCCTGCCGCAGCAGTGGCCGCCTGCTTGCCGCCGGCGGGCTGTGTTTTCGCCTGCACGGCCGCAGCGGCCGCCTTGATCCTCGGCGCAACCATGGTGCCGAGTACCCAGCCGCCACCGCCGCCGAGGACGGTCAGCACCAGTAGCCCGACGATCGTCATGATGAGTGGCGATCCCTTGCCTTTTGCTGATTCGTCTGCGGCTGCAGCCATGTCCCTGTCCGTCCGTTATCTAGAGCATTTCCGTTTCAAACCGAGCTACAGAAATGCTCTATCTCTCTGCTTTCACTATCCGATGCCGTCAACCGTCAGAGCGGCGACAGCAGATCGACTGCCTGCTGACCTCGCGGCGGCTGCTGCACTTCCGTCAGACGACCGCGACCGCCATAGGAGATGCGCGCTTCGGCGATCTTGTCGTAGGAAATCGTGTTCTCCGAGGTGACGTCCTGCGGGCGCACGATGCCGGCGACGTTGAGAATGCGGATTTCCTGGTTCATGCGGACTTCCTGCGAGCCGCTGATCATCAGGTTGCCATTCTCCAGAATGCCCGTGACGACAGCTGCGACAAGCAGGTTGATCTGCTCGGAGCGCTGCATCTTGCCCTTGCCGTCCGTGCTGGTATCGGAGCCTGAGGTCGCCGTCGCATTCGTGGCGGGCTGCCAGCCGAAGATCTTGGCGGCGATGTTCCAGTTCATGTCGCTCTTGTTCACGCGACTGCGGTTGGTTTCGTTGTCCCAATTCGCCTTGTCGTTGATCTGGATCGTGACCGTCAGGATATCGCCGACATTGAGCGCGCGTGCGTCCTTGAAGAGAGCAGCCTGCGAATCATTCCAGAGCGAATAGCCCTGCGCGACCTGGTGTGGCCGCTTCGGATATTGCGACATCTGCGGCGTCTGCGCATATTGCAGGCCGCTGCCGATCGGACTCATGGCAGGCGCCCTGCCGATTTCCTTCATGGCCTGCGACTGGCAACCGGCGAGAAAGACGACGATTGCGCAGGCGGCCTTAACGCGCGTGTTCATGAGGGGTCCTTCGACTTCGATGTGTTCGGGTCGGATGCGCTGGCGATGATGTTGGTGATCGTAGCCGCTTTTTTCGCATCCATCTCCGCGAGGATGAGGCTCGACTGCCGCGCCGAAAGCTTCATGATGATCGCAGCCGCAGTCGTCGTCCTAACGTCGTTAAGGCTGGCCGCGGCGGCATCCGGTTTCATATTCTTGTAGATATCGACCAGCCCCACATCCGCCGTCTTCAGGAAGTCGTCGCGACGCTTGAGCCAGTCCTCGTATTCGGCCTTGCGCTTTTCCATGGTGGCAATGCGCTTGTCGACGTCAGCCTGCAGCTTTTCCAGCTCCTGCTTCTGAAGCAGGTAGCGTTGATCCCGGGCAGGATCGGCGATGTTGGTGCAGAACTGTCGGATCTCGTCCTGGCTGGAGGCCGGATCGACAACAGGCTTCGGCGCCTGTTGCGCCGCACCCGCTCCAAGCGACAGCAGCAAGATGGCCCCTGCGGAGACAGCCGACAGACCGCAGGAGATGAGCATCTTCTTGGAGCTTACGATCGATATCATTGCAGCACGAGCTCCGCTTGCAGGGCGCCGGCAGACTTGATGCCTTGCAGGATGGCGATGATGCCGTCCGGCTTGACGCCGATATTGTTGAGGCCGGAAACGAGCGTCTTCAGGTCTGGCCCTTCGAGCACTGCGACACGGCCGCCGCTCTTCGTGGCTGTGATGTCGGTCTGGTCCTGGATTGCCGTCTGTCCGTTCGAGAAGGGCTCGGGCTGGATCACCTGCGGGTTCTCGCTCACCTGCACGGTCAGCGTTCCGTAGCTGACGGCAACCGGGGAGACGCGAACGTCGGCGCCGATGACGATGGTGCCGGTACGCTCGTTGATGACGACCTTGGCCGGCGTATCCGTCTGGACATTGAGATTCTCGATGTCGGCCATCAGCCGCGTCAGATCCGACATCTTCGGCTTGCTGATGGAGACTTCCTGCGAATCCTTCGCCTCCGCGATCGGCGAGCCGAAGCGCGAGGTCGCCCATGCGTTGACGGTGTCGGCAATACGGATGGAGGTGGAAAAATCTGGGTTGCGCAGCTGCAGGACCAGATTGACCGAATCCTTGAAGCGGGACGGCAATTCGCGTTCGATGATGGCGCCGCCGGGGACACGGCCCGCCGTGGTGACGCCTTCGGTGACGGATGCCGCCGCGCCCTGTGCCTGGAAGCCGGAAACGATGACGGACCCTTGCGCGACCGCATAGATCTGGCCGTCGGCGCCACTGAGCGACGTCATGATGAGCGTGCCGCCGCGCAGCGACGTCGCATCGCCGAGCGAGCTGACCGTCACGTCGATACGGCTGCCGGGGCTGGCAAACGGCGGCAGGTTCGCCGTCACCATGACGGCTGCGGTATTCCTGGCGGCGGATTGGCCGCCTTGCGTCGAGATGCCGAGATTTTGCAGCATCGCGCGCATGGATTGCTCGGTGAACGGCGACGCGCGCAGGCTGTCGCCGGTTCCCTGGAGGCCGACGATCAAGCCGTAGCCGATAAGCTGGTTGTCGCGGCCGGATTGCAGCGACGCGATGTCCTTGATGCGCGATTGCATCGCGGCAGCCGGATCGGCGATGATCAGGCTGGGCAATGCAAACAGGACTGCGAGAAATTGACGAAGCCGTTTCATTTTGCGACCACGCGGATCGTGCCGTTTTCGAGAACCGTGCCGTTGACGATGATGCCGGAGTCCATGTTTCTGGCCCGCACGCTGTCGCCGATGGCGCCGTCATCCAGTGGCGTGCCGGCTGCCGTGATCGTCATGGTGCCCATGCTCATGACCAGGCGGACATTGGAGCCGCGCGTCACGGCAAAGGGCTGACGCAGCGCGGAAATGGAGATGGTGCGGCCGGGCACCAGCGTCCGCTTCGATACCCTGCCGGTCACCTCCCGGATGCGCTTGGCATAATCTCCCGTAAGGTTGGGGTTGGTGACCTCAACCTCCTCGAGCTGACCGCTGCTGATGATATCGCCGGGATAGATCGTCTCCGTCGGCACCACGGCGGTGCCCATGCCGCCTGCGTCGGCGCTTGCCGCGCCCGCGGGCGCTGCAAACATGACGGAAAGGCTCGCGGCGGCGAACCAGGCCATTGCTAAGCTTTTCATCCGGCAAAACCTCATGTTTGGCCCGTCCTTCCCGCTACTTCAGGTTCTTGCTGACGATCTGCGCCATGTCGTCGGCCGTCGTGATGACCTTGGAGTTCATCTCGTAGGCGCGCTGCGCGGTGATCAGGTCCGTGATCTCTTTGACCGGATCGACGTTCGACGACTCCAGATAGTACTGCTTCATATAGCCGAAGCCGTTCTGGTTCGGGTCGGAGATGACCGGATCGCCAGAGGCCGGCGTCTGTGTGAAGAGGTTGCTGCCCATGGGCTGCAGACCGGCTTCATTGACGAAGTTGGCGATCTGTACCTGACCGAGGGTGGTCGGCGTCGTGGCCGTGCCGATATTGGCGGAGATCTGACCGGACTGGTTGATGGTGATGTTGGTGGCGTTGTTCGGAATGGTGATTCCGGGCGCCAGTACGTTGCCATCGGGCGTGACGATCTGGCCGGTATCGCTCTTGTTGAACGATCCCGCGCGGGTGTAGGCCGTCGTTCCGTCGGGCATCTGGATCTGGAACCAGCCACGGCCGACAAGCGCGACGTCGAGGTCGTTCTGCGTCTGCGACAATTGTCCCTGGATCTGGATGTTGCGCACCGCAGTGGTCTGCACGCCGAGACCGATATTGGCGCCTTCCGGAACCACGGCCTGGTTGGGCCGGTTGGCGATGCCCTTGGCACGCTCAGTCTGATAGAGAAGGTCGGAGAACTCTGCGCGCGAACGCTTGTAACCGGTCGTGTTGATGTTCGCGATGTTGTTCGCGATGACTTCAAGATTGGTCTGCTGGGCGTCCATGCCCGTTGCGGCAATTGCGAGCGCTCTCATGCTTTCGTCCTTCGAGCTGGGGCGTGATCGTCGAAACCGGGTGCGGTCAGCGAGCAACTCACGCGAAATCAGTTAGTTAGGGCGGGAAACCCCGCTCTAGATCTGCATTCTCGTAATATCGAGAAAGGCGGAAACGACCTTGTCGCGCAGTGCGATCGCGGTCTGCAGGGTCTGATCGGCCTGCATGACCTTGTCGACGACTTCGCGCGTGCTCATCGTTCCCTTCATGCCGGCGAAGGAGGCGTTTTCGGCTTCCTTCAGCGTGTTGACGGAATCCTTCGCGACATTCGACATGACCGAAGCGAAGTTCATTCCGGCTTCGGCTCCCATGGCGACTGCCGGCGAGGCATTCAGCGTGCTGGAAGCTGCGGAGGTCAGGTCGGTAGCGATGCTGCCGAGACCGCGGGTTGCCGAGAGAGAGGCTACATTCTTGATGGAGTCGATCATTATGAGTTCTTCAGCAGGTCAATAGTGGAAGAGATGAGGTCGCGAGCCTGCCTGACCGTCTGCAGGTTGGCTTCATAGGACCGGTTTGCTTCGCGCATATCGGCCATTTCGACGAGGATGTTCACGTTGGGCATCTTGACGTAGCCCTTCTGGTCCGCGGCCGGATTGCCCGGATCATATTCCTGGATGAACTTGCCCGTATCCTGGCCGAGCTTCTTCACTCCGACCGTGGTGAGACCGTTGGCGCGATCCATTTCGGCGCCGAAGGTCACGGTCTTGCGCCGATAGGGATCGGCGCCCGCAGTGTCACCCGTCGAACGGGCGTTGGCGATATTTTCGGAAACGACACGCAGGCGAGTCGATTGAGCCTCCAGGCCGGAGCCTGCGATCTTCAATGCGGCGGATAACGGGTCCATGACATCTTCACTTCATCTATTGTTTTACGGTCATCAACATCATGCGATGAAAGGAGCTTACGAGCGCGGTGTTCAAGCTATACTGGCGCTTGATTTCACCGGATTTGGCGAGCTCGTCCTCCAGGCCGACGGTGTTACCCGACTCCTGAACGCCTATTTCCTGATTGAGCGACGCTTCCTCTACGTTGATATTGCCGCTCGAACTGAATTCATTGCCCGAAAGATGTGCCGGATTGGTCTTCGCCATGCCGATGTTCTGGTTGTCCAGAACAGCCTGGAACGGCGTGACATCCTTGGCGCGATATTTCGGGGTATTGGCATTGGCGATATTGCCGGCAACGACTTCCTGGCGCGCCTGAAGCCACTCGGCTTGCCGCGAGGCCAGGTCAAAAAGCTGAATCGGTTGCATGGGCTTCTCTCCGTTCTTACACTAGGAATCTAGCGGGATAATCTTGCGTGGGACTTGCGAGAAATGCGTTCCTGTAAAGGTCTTGAAAGTGCCTGAAACTCAGGCACTTTCGGGTCTTTCAATTGTTGCCGTAAACATCGCCCGTTGAGGTGACGATGATCCACTTTCCGTCCCGCTGCTCGATCGAGGCCAAGCGGCTGTTATCGGGCAAAACCGAGCCGACGCGTACGACATACATGCCCGTATCGTCCTCGATCAACGCACGACCGTTGACGATGTGCAGCAGATGGAATGGAACCTTGCCCGGAAACGGCTGCTGATCGGCAGCCGGCCCCTTGTCGTCCTCGCGGCCGGTGTTGCTGACGGTCGCTGTGGTCAACGGATCCGGGATGAGATCTCTCGGTTCGGCGGGGTTCTTGTTGACCATGGCAAGCGGCGAGACGCTCACGACCTCGCGGCCCGGCCAGTTCGGCAGATCGCGGGTGCGATCGCCCTCGGCCACATGAATACCGAACTTGTCAGGGTTCAGGAAAACATACCACGGGAAGAAGGCCGAAGCCCCGGCAAGTACCAGCCCGGTGCAGGCCAACGCCTTGTCCGTGACGGTTCGCCTCCTCGCCGGTTTCAACGGAGCGACCGGTTCGTCTGCGTCGGTTTCTCTCACGTCTGCCCCCTCTTTCGGCACCCGATGCCGCGATATCGGCTGGCTGCGAACAATGTTTGATTGAAGTGATCCCGCATGCGACGTCACCTCGCCCGAACCGGCACTGCCGCGGCGGAGCCATTCTTCAAGGCGGTCGCAAGATCGGTGAAGGAGTCTTCCGACGGCCCTTCGCCTGGGGTCTGCTTCAGGATGTCGTAGATGATCGGCACCTGGCGGACGGCGATATCGAGATCCGCGTCGCTGCCTTGGCGATAACCGCCGATCAGGCGCAGATCGCGAGTTTCCTCATATCGATGCACAAGGGCTTTCAGCCGGGAAACCAGCTTTTCCTGATCCGGCGTCCACGCCTTGCGCGCCAGACGCGAAACCGACGCCAACGGATCGATCGGCGGATAGCGACCTTCCTCGGCGAGACTGCGCTGCAGAACGATATGACCGTCGAGAATACCGCGGGTGGAGTCGGCGATCGGGTCGTTGTGATTGTCGCCGTCGACGAGAATGGAAATGATGGCTGTGATGGTGCCGGTGCCTTCGGGACCAGGCCCGGCCCGCTCGAGAAGACGCGGCAACTCGGTGAAGACGGAGGCGGGATATCCGCGAGCGATCGGCGGCTCGCCGGATGCGGTCGCGACTTCGCGGATGGCATGGGCAAAGCGCGTGACGCTATCGACGATCAGCAATACGTTGTCGCCCTGGTCGCGAAAGTGCTCGGCAATGGTAATCGCCGAGAGGGGCGCCATCTTGCGCAGCATCGGACTTTCGTCACTGGTTGCGACGACGGCCACCGCCTTCTGCATATGGCTGCCAAGCGTATCCTCGATGAATTCGCGGACTTCACGGCCGCGTTCGCCGACAAGCGCGATCACCACCTTGTCGAAGGCTTCCGCTCTGGCGACCATCGACAGAAGCGTCGACTTGCCGACACCGGAGCCGGCGAAGATGCCCAAGCGCTGGCCAAGGCAGAGCGGTGAAAAAATATCGATGGCCCGTACGCCGGTCTTGAAACCGGTTTCGACGCGCTGGCGCGTCATCGAGGGCGGCGCGGTGTTGGAGATCGAGCGCGCATCGAGCCCGTTCGTCAGAGGTCCGAGCCCGTCGATCGGCTCACCGAGCGAGTTGATCGTGCGGCCGCACCAGCTGTTATCAGGAGAAATACGGAAGGCGCCCTTGCGGATGATGGTGTCCTGAATGCCGATCGGCTCGCCCGGCTCGATCGGACAGACATAGGTCAGCTCCGGCTCGACGCGCACGACCTCGCCGAGGTGAACCCCCGTCTTGGAGCGATGCGCGACGAAATCTCCAAGGCGCACCTGCCGGGAAAGGCCGGCAACCGTATAGTGACCAGCGGCAATGGTGCGCACATGGCCGCCATGAGCCACGGCATTTTCCGCCATCGCATACTGCCCCGTCAGGACAGCCATATGCGAAAGCTTCGGCGACATCGCGTCCTCCGGCAACCGATCCTCGACCATGATAAGCCCTCTTTACTGGCTGCCGCCGAGGGTCTTGATCGCGTCGGTGAGCGTGCCTTCGCTGCTGCTGGTGAGCGTGCTGATGTTGTCGAAGGCGCGACTGACCTCGATCAGGTTGGTCATTTCCTTCATGCCGTTCACGTTGGAATTTTCAAGATATCCTTGCGCAACGCCGACATTCGAGCGGTCGATCACCGGCTGCGGCGTATCGGTCGGCAGGATGCCGCTGTTCTGGTAGCGCAGGAACCCCTTGCCGACATCCGCGGAATAGAGGCCGATCTGCCCCATGCGCTTGCCGTTCTGGGTAATCGTGCCGTTCGACGAGACTGACGGCGCTCCGCCCGACGGGTCGAGCTGGATCGGCGCGCCGCCGGGATCGAGCACAGGAAGGCCGCGCACGGAAACCAGCGCGCCGCTCTCGGACATGGTAAAACGGCCGTCGCGGGACAGGACCGTACCGGCCGGCGTATTCAAGCCGAACCAGGCATCGCCCTTGACGGCAAAATCGAAGAAATTGCCGGTATTCTGCAGTTCGCCATTGTCAACGGAGAGATAGTCGTTGCCTTGCGAGACGAAGGCGACCTTGGCGTTGAGCTTGTTTTCGGTATTGCTGAGAACCTGATCGAACTTGACCTCCGTACC
The DNA here is from genome assembly GCF_016429255.1 of Rhizobium sp. ASV8. Classification (GTDB taxonomy): domain Bacteria; phylum Pseudomonadota; class Alphaproteobacteria; order Rhizobiales; family Rhizobiaceae; genus Rhizobium. The sequence goes on along the minus strand of NZ_JAELUG010000109.1, from coordinate 7,650 downwards.
GCGGAAGCCCGTCGTGTTCACATTGGCCAAGTTGTCGGCGATGGTCGTCAGACGCCGCTCGAGCGCCATCTGAGACGATAGCGCCACATAGATACCAGACTGCATTTTCAACGCCCTCCGGACATTGGAGAATAACGGGAAAGGAAACGCGCCGGGGCGCTCCTACATTTCGTTAGCGGGGCATCGATGCCCTTACCCGCTATCCTGCCGGCATTGGCTTGTGCGAAGCTGACACGGCAAAATAAGGCTGCGAGCGGCATCGAACAGCCTCACGCAAGGCAGGTCTCCTAGTTCATCGTATGAAGCAACGTTCAGGTGTGGACCGACGATGAACATTATTATCGGATTTGTAGTGACCTGCGGCTGCATCATAGGCAGCTTTATGGCTATGGGCGGAGACGTAGGCGCGCTGTTCCAGCCCTTCGAATTTGTCATTATCGCAGGCGCCGGTCTCGGCGGCTTCATCATGGCCAATCCGATGAAGGTGGTGAAGGATTCGGGCAAGGCGCTCGGCGAAGCCTTCCGTCATGCGGTTCCCAAGGAACGCAATTATCTCGACACGCTCGGCGTGCTCTATGCCCTGATGCGCGACCTGCGCACCAAGTCGCGCAACGAGATCGAGGCACATATCGACAACCCGGATGAATCGGCGATCTTCCAGGCCGCACCCACGGTTCTGAAGAACAAGGATCTGACGGCTTTCATCTGTGATTACGTCCGTCTCATCATTATCGGCAACGCCCGCTCGCACGAGATCGAGGCGCTGATGGATGAAGAGCTGAACACCATGCAGCACGACAAGATGAAGCCCTATCATGCCATCACGATCATGGGCGATTCCTTCCCTGCCATCGGTATCGTTGCCGCCGTTCTCGGCGTCATCAAGGCCATGAGCCACATCAACGAATCACCCGAGGTTCTCGGCCACCTGATCGGATCGGCGCTGGTCGGCACCTTCCTCGGGATCATCCTGTCCTATTCCGTCTGCGCGCCGCTGGTTTCGCAGATCAAGGTCGTCCGCAGCAAGCAGCATCGCCTCTACGTCATCGTGAAGCAGACGCTGCTGGCCTACATGAACGGCTCCGTGCCTCAGGTCGCACTGGAATACGGCCGCAAGACCATCTCTTCCTACGAGCGCCCTTCCATCGACGCCGTCGAGCAGGAAATGATGAACCCCGGCGGTGAAAGCAAGGCAGCCTGACGATCATGAGCCAGCAATCCGCACCCAAGGCACACACCATGGATCGCACCCTCTTTGCCAAGCTTACAGGCAATCTCGGCGATCAGGCGATGCTTGCCAAACTCGGCACCTCCTTCGCCCAAGTCTATGCCGAGTTTTTGCCCGACATCGTCAAGAGCGAGACGGGTCTCGACATCAACATCGCCTATGCCGGCTGTCAGTCCGGCCTCATGAACCAGCTGATCGCCGGGCTTGGCGGCAACTGCGCTCTGGTCAACGGATCGCTGCGCAACTGGGCGCCGAAGTTCGTTCTCGGCTGCGGCTCAAGTTTCATCATGACGCTGATGGAACATATGCTGGGCGCGCGGCCGGAAGACATGGAAGTGGCCATTGCCAGGCCGCTTTCGGTGATGGAGCTCGATCTCTCCGTCATGATCTTCGAGAAGATCGCCAATGTTCTCCGCTCGGCGGTCAATGCTCCGGGCGGCTTCGAGCCCTATCTGGATCCACCGCACAACATCGAGGACCATCCGGCGCCGATCGCCGATGGCAACGATGATTTTGCGGCCGCGATCACGATGATGATTTCGCTCGGCAAATGCGTCTCCGAGATCGTTATCGTCGTGCCGCAGCGCGATCTGCTCCGCACCGTCATCAGCGCACCGCGCGCCAAGAATCCGACAGCTGCCTCTCAGACGTGGTCGGAACAACTGAGCGAACAGGTCCGCCGTTCTCAGGTGACGCTCGAAGCGCGTATCCGGCTGCAATCGCTGACGCTGGACACGATCTCGAAGCTCGCCGTCGGCGATGTCATTCCCTTCATGGATAATACCGGCGACGTCCGGGTCGAGGTCAGCGCCAACAGCAAAGACCTCTATATTTGCGAATTCGGCCGCTCTGGCGAAAATTATACGGTGCGCGTCAAGGACAACGTGAATTCAGACGACGAGCTTCTTCGACACCTAATGAATTGACCGGCTGGCGGGTGGGTCCCCACCCACGGCAGCTTGAGGCAAGTTTCAACTGGAATAGTGATTTCATGGCTACGAAGACGATACAGCAAGACAGCGACGAATCGCTGGACATTTCAAACAGCGACGCCGCACTGGACGAGGCCATCGATGGTCTGCGCGGTGTCCTGAAGAAGGATAGCGACGGCAGCGCGCCGGATCTCGAAGCCGATGCTTTCAGCATGGAAACCGGCACGGATCTGTCTACCTTCGGCGACTTTGGCGACGACGCCTCCAGCCCGGCTTTCGACGACAGCGACTTTGGCAGCGCCTCTCCGGCGCCTGAAGCGCTCGGCAGCGCTCTTGCCGCCAATCTCGACATGATCATGGATATCCCGATCGACGTCCAAATCATGCTCGGCAGCAGCCGCATGCAGGTCTCCGGCCTGATGAACCTGACGGAAGGCGCAATCATCGCGCTCGACAAGAAGATCGGCGAGCCGGTCGAAATTACCGTAAACGGCCGCAAGATCGGCCGGGGCGAGATTACCGTTCTGGAACATGATGACACCAGATTCGGCATCAAGCTCACTGAAATCTACAACACCAAGAAAAGCTGAACCCGGCTCAGGATGAGCCCACTCCCTGTGCGGGATGGAGACGAAGACCATGATGGACTTTGACGATTTCAGCGGCACGCTTGCCGAGAAACCGTTATCTCAGACTGAAAAGGCGGCGGCCGTCCTTCTTGCTATGGGAAAGCAGGTGGCAGGACGGCTGCTCAAGTACTTCACGCAGAACGAGTTGCAGATGATCATCGCTTCGGCGCAGTCGCTGAGGCTCATCCCGCCGGACGAACTGGCCCAGCTCGTGGCCGAATTCGAAGACCTGTTCACCGAAGGTGCCGGCCTGATGGATAACGCCAAGGCCATCGAGAGCATTCTCGAGGAAGGCCTGACGCCGGATGAAGTAGACAGCCTGCTCGGCCGCCGTACCGCTTTCCAGGCCTACGAAACCTCCATCTGGGATCGTCTGGGCGAAGCGGACCCCGTCTTCGTCGCCAAGTTCCTCATGCGCGAACATCCCCAGACCATCGCCTATGTCCTGTCGATGATGCCTTCCGCTTTCGGCGCCAAGGTGCTGCTGCAGCTTCCCGAAGCCCAGCGCGCCGACATCATGAACCGCACCGTCAACCTGAAGGAAGTCAGCCCGAAGGCCGCTCAGATCATCGAGAACCGCGTTCTCGGGCTGATGGCGGAGATCGACGCCGAGCGCAACGCCTCCGGCTCGACCAAGGTCGCGGACCTGATGAACGAACTCGACAAGCCGCAAGTGGATACGCTGCTCAGCTCGCTCGAATCGATCAACAAGGAATCGGTCGAGAAGGTTCGTCCGAAGATCTTCCTGTTCGACGATCTCACGCGCATGCCGCAGCCGAGCCGCGTGCTGCTGCTCAACGACATCGCCTCGGACATTCTGACGATGGCGCTGCGAGGCTCCAGCGCGGAGATCCGCGAGATCGTTCTGTCTTCGATCAGCCCGCGCCAGCGCCGCATGATCGAATCCGATCTGCAGACGGGCACGAACGGCGTCAATCCGCGCGAAATCGCCATTGCGCGTCGCGCAATCGCCCAGGAAGCCATCCGGCTTGCCAATTCCGGCCAGATCGAGCTCAAGCCCAGGGAAAATACGCCTGTGGAAGAAGCGGCGTAATCTCGCCGCGACTCACTTGAATTGTCTTAGAGTGCTCAGCTTAGGCCGCGTATGATGCGCGGCCTCTTTCCGTTGCGTAAAGGGCGGCTGCTTTGGCTGACGAAGACAAGGACAGTAAAACAGAAAACCCGACGGAGAAGAAACTCCGCGAGACCCAGGAGAAAGGCAATGTGCCTCACTCCAAGGAAGCGACCCTATTCGCCACCATGCTCGCGACCGTCATCTACGTCACCTTCTTCCTGCCGGCCCGTATGGGCCGCATGGGCGAGGTTCTTCGTGACCTCTTCGAAAAGCCGGATCAATGGAAGCTTGAAACCGGCCCTGACGCCATTTCGCTCTTTGTCCGCTTGGGCTGGGAGGTCGCCAACGTGGTGCTTCCGGCCATGGTGCTTTTCATGACCTTCGGTGTCGGCGCTTCGATGTTCCAGAACCTGCCGACACCTGTGCTGGAGCGAATCAGGCCGCAATTCTCGCGGATATCACCCGTTTCCGGCTGGAAGCGCCTGGTCAGCGTGACCGGCTTGGTGGAGTTCGGAAAGTCGCTTACGAAGATCCTGCTGGTGAGCGTCGCGATGTTCTTCGTGCTGCGCGGTGAGTTTTTCCATTCGATCGATGCCATGGCATCCGATCCGCATACCATCTTCATACGCCTCTCGGAGATCGTGCAGCAAATCCTGATCATCGTGCTGATGGCGACCGTGGTCGTCGGCGTCGCCGATGTCCTGTGGAGCCGACATCACTGGTTCGACCAGCTGAAGATGACCAAGCAGGAAGTCAAGGACGAGCACAAGCAGTCCCAAGGCGATCCGATCGTCAAATCGCGCCAGCGCTCGATCGCGCGTGACCGCGCCCGCCGGCGCATGATGAAGCAGGTGCCGCGCGCCACCCTGGTCATCGCCAACCCGACGCACTTCGCGGTCGCGTTGCGCTATGTGCGCGAGGAAGGCGACGCGCCTGTCGTCGTTGCCAAGGGCCAGGATCTCATCGCATTGAAAATCAGAGAGATAGCGGAGGCTAACAATATTCCCGTTTTCGAGGATCCTCCCCTCGCCCGCTCCATGTTTGCGCAAGTCTCGGTTGATAGCGTCATACCGTCAGTATTTTACAAGGCTGTCGCCGAGCTCATTCACCGGGTCTACGCTGCGCAGTCGAATAGAAAACGGGTACGATAAACCATATGAAAAAATGCCCCTACTCTGCCCAACGCGAACGAATACTTGCCGCAGCCATCAGCCCTGTCGCGAGCGAATTGCGTCTGCTCGACGCCGCCGACCTGATCTCTCTGCTGCGTTTTGAACGATATGGTAATCTTGCCGACCTCGTAGCTTCGGCCGCCGAGCTGTATTTCCTGCCTGGCATCGTCAATTTCGGACTCGGAGGCGACTACAAGCTCGATTGGAGCGGCCCCGCCGAAGTTACGCTCGATCTGGAAATCAAGCCGCGCGGCGTCATCATCTATGCCAAGCTCGCCCTGACGGAGCATTATGCGGGCATAGAAATCAACCATATCGCTTTCGACAAGGCTTCGGCCGATCCGGACGAGAACACGGCACTTCTCGCACGCAGCCTCAAGGATGCGCGTTACGTCATCCGCGGCGAAGCCGTGCGCGCGATTTGACGCAGCATTTCCGCGTTTTTTGAATCGCGGAAGCGCTCCATCTTCTTGCTTTTACGCATTCCGAACGGAAAACCGCGACGTGTTTTCCTGGAAATGCGCTAAAAATCAGGTTTCAGGAAGTGATATCTTGGAGCGGCGTGGATCGGCTGAAGCCGGGACCGCCGCTCTATTTCTTTGCTCGATCATATCGACCGGCAATTCCGGGCGGGAAGCAGTGCGCGGGTTTGCGCGACGTGCCTTAGCTGATGTGACCGAAGCGAATCGCCTTTGCGATCGCCTGAATACGATTGACGCTGTCGAGCTTGATCGTCGCCGATCCGAGATAGGCGTTGACGGTGTGAACCGATAATCCCAGCTTCTCGGCAATTTCCTCGCTGATGCGCCCATCGCCGGCAAGCTGCAGGCAGGCGATTTCGCGCTCGCTGAGTGCTTCGGCGGCCTGCGAACGGCGCTCGTCCAGCGACAGGAGCTCCATCATGACCCGGCAGCTACGGCCGTGCAGCTCGACGATGACATCGCTGGTCAGGTCCATGAACTTCGCCGTGAAGACGACGTAGCCGTTGCCCACGGCGCCCAACCGGACGGGAAAAGCCACGCCGGCGAAGGGCAAAAGGTGGGGCTTCAGGCGCTGGGTGAAGGCAGCAAAGTCGGGGGTCTCGGCCGTGCTGTCGCTATCGCGGCCGTTCCACATGAGCGGTAGCAGCGATTTGTCGATATGCTCGATCATCGCGTCGCCATAGGCATCGAGAAAGGATTTGGCGACCACGGAATTGGCCGAACCCCAATTGTCGAGCTCGCAAACCAGACGCTGCTTGTGCGGCAGACCGGAGCCGTGAAGACGGCAAACCGCGAAATGCTGCGCATCGATCAGTTTCAGCATCGCAACGAGCTTCGGAAAGAGATCGGAGCGGCCAGAAATCCGGCTCGAGCGGGTCAGCCGCGCTTCTGCCGGCGTATCCGTCGTCCTGTCTGGCTGATATCGCATTCAACGGGCCTTCAAACGAGGTTGTTTCGAACGGCGAAGGCGATCGCCTCCGACCGGGTCTTGGTGGCGGTCTTGCGCATGACGCTGGTGATATAGTTGTTGATGGTGTTGCGCGAGATCCCGAGGATCATGGCAATCTCGTCGCTCGTCTTGCCCTCGGCGATCCAGAACAGACACTCCAGCTCCCGCTCCGTGAGATCGAAATCGCGCTCCAGCTTGTCTTCGAAGCAGCGCGTGCAGCTGGCAAGATAGCCCGACAGCAGGCCGACATCACGCAGCCGATCCGAAGAGAGCGATACGGAGTCACGCGTCAGCAGCAGCAGCGAGAAGCGCGTACGGCCGACATTGAGGGTCAGCCCGTAATATTGCCGACCGACTCCCTCCGGCAGTTCGAGATCGTCAGGCAGGGAAGCCACGCTCGGCTGGAACAACGACATGCATTTTTCCAGCTCGCCGATACGGCCATAGCCGCTTGTCAGCTCCGACGCGAGGCGCCTGACGAGATCAAAGGGCCAATCGGAGGAAACAACGAAATCCAGGCCGCTTTCCTGTATGAAGTCGCAGCGCACCAGAAGATAGTGGGAGGCACCGGCATAGCTCGCCAGCGCCCGCAGTCCGGCTTGGAGATAGGTCGGACCGGAAACGGCACTCAGCTGAAGAATCAGCTGCTCGCGCGACATGGCGGTGGCAGGCGCAATTGACCGCGCATCCCTATCGCCTTTGCTCGCCTGCGATATCTGTATGTCCATTCCCGCATTTCCTGCCGCTGGTGGACGATGGGTCGTCAACAAGAGCATCATTCAGTCGAAGCCCGGCGCCCCAGCCCGGAAGATCAATCTGATTTCCATGGGGCGTCGGCGCCGAATCATTGTTTACCGTGACGAAAACACATCCCGGTGAAGGTAGGGTGGATCAACGCACCCGTCATTGATTTCCACATCTACGATCGTGCCGCATAGACACTGCGGACATGACCAACCAACCATGCACCGATTTTCCCGCGCCCGGACTCGACAAGCCCAGGAAGCTTGCGAAACGCTGAGATCGGAGACCGATTCGCGCCAGTTAAACGGTTAACAAGTATAGTTGGCATATTAGTAAGTCGATTCTTTCTACCCAGCAACGGCCTATACATCAAAATTCCATCTTACGAACACGTCAAATTACTTGGCTGAGTCGAACATGCAACAATGAAGCCGGCAAA
>NZ_JAELUG010001042.1 GCF_016429255.1 Rhizobium sp. ASV8 | reverse complement strand
GGCATATAACTAAGCACATGGAAATCCGGGGAACCGTTGAAAGTTCATAGCAATACCAACTTGACGGAACTTGCCTCTCAGAATCCACCATCAACTCATCAGCGGATGTTTATGGACTGACCAATATGACCCAAGCTTAGACAATGACATTTAGCAGCGTCGTATCATAATACCCGCAAGTCTCAAACTTCAATACACGTAAACTCGTCACCGCTCACAATTGAACCAACACACACGCCCCCCCATCCCCACCAGCCCGCAACACTTCACCACGCGACCCAAAACCAGTTTCTGTCTCTTATACACATCTGACGCTGCCGACGACGTGTCGTGGGGGGAGGTGGGGGGGGGGGGGGGGGGAGGGGAAAGGGGGGGGGGGGGGGG
>NZ_JAELUG010001041.1 GCF_016429255.1 Rhizobium sp. ASV8 | reverse complement strand
CCTCCCCCACCCCCCACGACACGTCGTCGGCAGCGTCAGATGTGTATAAGAGACAGGTCCAGTCCAGGTCCAGCTTGTCCAACTCTCTCGCAAAAAAGTCATGTTCCTCCCTCGCCGCATTGCGAATATCCCCTCCAGCAACCTTGTCAGGATATCGCCGCACGTTGAACCAGTGCGTCAGACCTCGAAGCGCCTGCTCCAGTGGCAGCGCTGAATCCACCTCGGCATCAATGTCACTGCCTGCCAGCCACTCGTCGCGAAGCTCCGGCCGACAATGCAGGTAAACGGCCGTAATGACTCGCATGTTGCCCTGTCGCCATTTGCGTCCGCAGTACGGCACCTGGTTCTTGAACAGTTTGAGTGTGAAGAGTCGCAGCTCCGGCT
>NZ_JAELUG010001040.1 GCF_016429255.1 Rhizobium sp. ASV8 | reverse complement strand
CCCTTGATAGAGACTACTTTTGTATCCTAGAATTAATGTTGTATGAGCGGGTACATCTTGACGATTAGGCATAAACTGAGAAAAAGGAAACGTACTGAAGTGCTATGCATCACTCGTGTGCCACAGTTGCGGCAGAAGTAACTTGGCATAGTGTGAGTCGTTTTGTCCAAAAAAAAATATGATACGACGGAAAACTGGATGAGCTTACCAGTGAAGTTGTTGGCCCGTAGCAGTTGGTCGACTAAGTCATCCTCAGTCAATATTAAAAAAACTTCCAAGTGCCATTTTCAGTCGTGAACATTACATGTAGCAACTCAACGCCTCAGACTCTGGCAGCTTAAACTGCGGGAAAATAGCCGACATGCCAAATGAGCCTGTCTGTTTC
>NZ_JAELUG010001039.1 GCF_016429255.1 Rhizobium sp. ASV8 | reverse complement strand
CCCCCCCCCCCCCCCCCCCCCCCCCCCCCCCCCCCCCCCCCCCCCCCCCCCCCCCCTCTCCTCCTGCCCCGGCCACCACCGACACCTCCACCCTCGACACGTCGTCGGCAGCGTCAGATGTGTATAAGAGACAGAGCTGAACATGTCAAAGACTTCAGGCGCTTTGCGAAGCAAAAAGGAACAAAATCCCATATTGAGTACAGCCGAGGCTAACAAGTTTGGTATCTGTCTCGACACAGTCACTCGAAACTCTGTCTCTTATACACATCTCCGAGCCCACGAGACGGACTATTAAATCTAGAAGACGGACAATATCATGTAAGAAAGCGTTGGGGGGGGGGGCGGGGGCTGGCGGGGGGGGGGGGAGGGGGGGGGGCGGGGGGGG
>NZ_JAELUG010001038.1 GCF_016429255.1 Rhizobium sp. ASV8 | reverse complement strand
GGTCGAACCTCTGCCTCGATAGTCCGTGTAACGGGAAAGCAGTGTGATGCTCTCTGTGCTCCCCCAAGCGATGGACCTGACGAGTGTGCTGAATAACAGAAGAAGCGCAATCACACAAGAACAACAACAACAACAACAACAACAACACCAACACCAACACCACAACCACCACGAACAACCACAATATATGGGGGATTTCTTTAACCTGCACCAAAACCAGGTCTCCTTTGTCAAGCCCGAGACCGAAATGGAGCGTTCTGCATCGCCACACGCCTCCGAGCATTCGGCATACTCTGCTCACAGCATGCACCGTGCATATCACTCGCCCGGCGTCATGCCTGCCCACATGCACATGGGCGGCTCTATGACAAACCCCATGCATATG
>NZ_JAELUG010001037.1 GCF_016429255.1 Rhizobium sp. ASV8 | reverse complement strand
CCCCCCCCCCCCCCCCCCCCCCCCCCCCCCCCCCCCCCCCCCCCCCCCCCCCCCCCCCCCTTTTTTAAAGCTTAATACGGCATACGAGATTTAATAGACCGTCTCGTGGGCTCGGAGATGTGTATAAGAGACACCCCATCCTACGAGTCAAAGCCTTTATTACTACGGAGCAGTCAGTTGATGCTGTGACAGCCGGGAACCGGTGCGCTAGGGAATGTCAACGCTAATAACGCCCTACTGAAGGCCATACCCTGTCTCTTATACACATCTGACGCTGCCGACGACGTGTCGTGGGTGTAGGTCTCGGGGGGGGGCGGAGGGTTGGAAAGGGGGGGGGGGGGGGGGGGGGGGGGGGGGGGGGGGGGGGGGGGGGGGGGGGGGGGGG
>NZ_JAELUG010001036.1 GCF_016429255.1 Rhizobium sp. ASV8 | reverse complement strand
CCCCCCCCCCCCCCCCCCCCCCCCCCCCCCCCCCCCCCCCCCCCCCCCCCCCCCCCCCCCCCTTTCAAAGCACAAGACGGAAAACGAGATTTAATAGACCGTCTCGTGGGCTCGGAGATGTGTATAAGAGACAGTAGTAAAACCTAGCATCCTACTTTCGCGGGCCACCTACTCTGGATTGGCTTCGTTTAAATGAGAAGCAGCATCAATAAATTTGCGCCAGACGGTCCAGTCCGATGCCAGCATGGTAGCTGTCTCTTATACACATCTGACGCTGCCGACGACGTGTCGTGGGGGTTGTGGTGGGGGGGGGGGGGGGGGTGAGGGAGGGGGGGGGGGGGGGGGGGGGGGGGGGGGGGGGGGGGGGGGGGGGGGGGGGGGGGGG
>NZ_JAELUG010001035.1 GCF_016429255.1 Rhizobium sp. ASV8 | reverse complement strand
CCCCCCCCCCCCCCCCCCCCCCCCCCCCCCCCCCCCCCCCCCCCCCCCCCCCCCCCCCCCTTTTTTCAAGCAGACGCCGCAAAACGCGATTTAATAGACCGTCTCGTGGGCTCGGAGATGTGTACAACACCCCCGTCGACAATTGGCCCTCATTCTTCACACTCAGCAACGCACCCCACGCCGGCACCAGCAGTTCCGGCTAGCTCGAGTGGCCTTCGGAGAGGTTCAGCAGCACTATTGCAGGACCTCGGCTGTCTCTTATACACATCTGACGCTGCCGACGACGTGTCGGGGGGGGGGGGGGGGGGGGGGGGGGGGGGGGGGAGGGGGGGGGGGGGGGGGGGGGGGGGGGGGGGGGGGGGGGGGGGGGGGGGGGGGGGGGGG
>NZ_JAELUG010001034.1 GCF_016429255.1 Rhizobium sp. ASV8 | reverse complement strand
CCCCCCCCCCCCCCCCCCCCCCCCCCCCCCCCCCCCCCCCCCCCCCCCCCCCCCCCCCCCACTTTACAAGCCTCAGACGGCATCCGAGATTTAATAGACCGTCTCGTGGGCTCGGAGATGTGTATAAGAGACAGATAGAGCGCCCCGTACCCTATAGTCTCCATGATCAAGCCATAATGGCATCTTGCCTTGTAACGATTGGGTATTCCCATTTGCCATCCAACAGTTCCTGGGTAGGGCAGTACAAACGTCTGTCTCTTATACACATCTGACGCTGCCGACGACGTGTCGTGGGGGGTGGGGTGGGGGGGGGGGGGGGGGTGTAGAGGGGGGGGGGGGGGGGGGGGGGGGGGGGGGGGGGGGGGGGGGGGGGGGGGGGGGGGGG
>NZ_JAELUG010001033.1 GCF_016429255.1 Rhizobium sp. ASV8 | reverse complement strand
CCCCCCCCCCCCCCCCCCCCCCCCCCCCCCCCCCCCCCCCCCCCCCCCCCCCCCCCCCCCACTAATAACGCACACGCCGGAATCCGAGATTTAATAGACCGTCTCGTGGGCTCGGAGATGTGTATAAGAGACCCGCGCAAAGGTTGCAAACTTTTTGTCATGGATTTTTTTGGGAGAAAATAAAGTAAGTTATTACGTTTTTACGGGTAATTGATGATGATGATGATAATCGTACGAGATGATTGTCATTCCTGTCTCTTATACACATCTGACGCTGCCGACGACGTGTCGTGGGGGTAGATATCGGGGGTGGGGGGAGCATTAAAAAAGGGGGGGGGGGGGGGGGGGGGGGGGGGGGGGGGGGGGGGGGGGGGGGGGGGGGGGG
>NZ_JAELUG010000108.1 GCF_016429255.1 Rhizobium sp. ASV8 | reverse complement strand
GGTGTGAGGTAGGAAGTATGCGCCTTGACGACGCCGTCCAGCATCTCGTCGACGACGTCATCGGGATTGTTGAGGAACTTCTTGATGTGAGTGCGATAGTTGCTCGGCAACGCCACGCTGTTGTCTGCCCGTGGACGCTGGGTCGCCTTCTGATCGAGGGCGGTAACGCCATCGGCGTTCAGAATGCCTCGACCCGTAGCGGCATCCGTGATGAGCACATTGATATAGCCGCCGCGCAGCGCGGCGAGGATTGCAGGCACCTTGTCGAAACCGCCGGCAACGGCGATGCGCAGCCCGATCGATTTCAGCATGTCGAGCGATATGCCGATGGTGCGGTCATCGAGGGGGCCGGCGACAGCCTGACCCTTGGCATCGATAAAGCGGCCGGCGACGACGCCGACCGCATTCTTGGCCAGATAGTCTTGCAGCGAGACGGATTCGAAGAAACCGCTGCTGTGGATCGTCGAATTCGGCCGCAAGGACGATACGCCGAAGATCGCCTTGTTGGCTCTGGAAAGCACGGCAAACTGGTCTTCGATCAACGGTTCCGCCAACAGGATGTTGCGCACGTCGGCGGTTGAAACGATGGCGGGAGCCGCGATGTTGACGAGCCTGCCTTCTGTCGCGTTGGCAAAGGCCGCAGCGCAAAGCTCCGGCGTATAAGCAAAGCGCGCGCGCGTGCCGCCCGTCGCCTGGACCACGGTTACATCCTGAAGGTTCGGCACGTTCGACTGTTCACCGATGGCAAGGACCGTGCGTCCCCACGCGACGGCCAGAGTATCACCGGATTTGAGCAGCTTGGCGATGGCTTGCGCGCCTGCCGTTCCCAGGCGATCGATCAAGGGGCGTGTCCCATCGTCGCTCGGGACGACAAGACAATCGTGCAACCCGAAATGGCGTTTCAATTCCAGTGCGATGGAAAGGGAGCTCAGTCGTGACGGTTCGAGCGAGATGTTGACGATGCCGCGGCTGCGCGCATCGGCCAGGTAGCTGTTCACGGTTGCCCGCGAAATACCCATGATGTCGGCGATCTCACCCTGGGTCTTGCCGTCTTCGTAATAGAGCCAGCAAGCCCAGACATAGGGATCGTCGCCATAGCGCAACGGCATGACGTCGATCGCATCCGGAGCGCCCGCTTTGCCTGCACCAGTTTTGCCGACCGAAGTTGCCTTGCCTGTCATGACGAGTCACATATCCCTTTTCCCGCCCGAACATGGAAGCAATGATGCGTGTTTGCAAATGCTTCTTCGGACGGCGCGCGACCCCGCAGCAGATTGCGGGATCGCGCAGCCTTGGGAGAGCCCGCTTATTGGAGCCGAGCGCGCGCGCCCTCGGAAAGTTCCTTCAGGATGATTGCACAGGAGGTTGCACCTGCATCCAGCACGCCGAGGGAGCGCTCGCCCAGCCTGCTGGCGCGACCGATCTTGGCGACCAGATTGAGCGTGGAGTCGCGGCCGGCCTCAGCGGCAGCCACCAACGCATCAAGCGCATCGGCGAAGGATTTGCCGGCCGCATTCGCAGCATCGAAGGCCTCGATGGCCGGAACCAGCGTGTCGAGCAAGGTCTTGTCGCCGACTTTCGCCGAGCCGATCGATTGAATGCCTTCAAGTCCGGCATGAAGCGCCCGGCTGTACGCCGCGCTGTCGATTGCCTCGATGCCATCGAGCTTTTCGGCAAACTCGGTGAACATGACGCCGTAAAGCGGACCCATGGAGCCGCCGATTTCGGTCATCAGCACGGTGCCGAGCGTGTCAAGGGAAGCCGACAGCGACTGGTTCTGGCCCTTCAGACGTTCCGAAGCCATGCCGAAGCCCTTGGCCATGTTGACGCCGTGATCGCCATCGCCGATCTTGCCGTCGATTTCGCTAAGATAGGCTCTATTTTCGATGATGCGGTCGGCCATCGCCAAGACGATGTCGCCGGCCGTCGCATTCTTGAATGTCTGCATAAGTCGATCCCCTCAGAGCAACGTCGTGCATTGAACTTCGACGTCGAGAAGCTTCTTCAGTTCCTCGTCGAGCGCCATCACGGTCAGCGTTGCGCCGACCATTTCAAGCGATGTGAAGTAGTTGCCGACATAGGTTTTGTAGACCTTCAGACCGCGTTCGGAGATCTTCGTCTCGATCGTGTCATTCAGAATGTAGAGCTCGTTCACCGGCGTCGCACCAAGGCCCGATACGAGCACGGCGACTTCGGAGCCAGCCGGCAGGTTGTGATCGTCGAGAACGATCTGGCACATGGCGTCTGCAATCTCGGCCGCTGTCTTCAACGGCTCGACGCGAACGCCCGGCTCGCCGTGATGGCCGATGCCGACCTCCATCGTGCCGGGCTCGATCTGGAAGTTGGGATGACCGACGGCGGGCAGGGTGCAGGGACCAAGTCCGATGCCGACGGAGCGGCAGCTGTCGATCGCCTTCTGCGCGGTGATACGAACCTCTTCGAGACTGGCTCCAGTTGCTGCCTTGGCGCCGCCGACCTTCCACATGAAGATCTCGCCGGCCACGCCGCGGCGCTTTTCCCTTTCCTCTGGCGGTGCCGAGCACACATCGTCGTTGGCAACAACCGTCGCAACTTCGATCCCGTCCTTGGCGGCAAGCTTGATGGCCATCTTCACGTTCATGTTGTCGCCGGCATAGTTGCCGTAGAGGCAAATCACGCCACGGCCGCCATTGGCTTCCCGAATGGCGTCGTGAAAGCTCTTGGCCGTCGGAGAGGAGAAAAGTTCGCCGACTGCAACTGCGTCCAGCATGTTCCTGCCGGTATAGCCGATGAATGCCGGCTCATGACCCGAACCGCCGCCGGTGACCACACCGACCTTTCCGGCATGCGGTGCATCCTTGGCGACGACGACGCGCGGGTTGTCTGCCAAACGGACGATGTCCGAATGTGCCTTGATGAAGCCTTTTACAGTGTCTTCAACGACTTCATCCGGATTGTTGATGAACCGCTGCATGGTGCCTCCTGTAGAATTATTGCGCGCTTGCGCTCAGAGAATTGTATAACCGCCATCGATCAGAAGATCGGCGCCGTTGATCATGTCCGCTCCTGCCGAGGATAGGAAAACGGCTGCAGCCGCGATTTCTTGCGGGTAGGCGAAGCGGCCAGCCGGGATGCGCTTCTTCGCCGCTTCTCCCTTTTCCCCGGCCCAGGCCTTCTTGCCAAGTTCGGTAAGGACGATCGTTGGCGATAGCGTATTGACGCATATTCCGTGCTTGCCCCATTCGGCAGCGAAGGTCTTGGACATGCCGATGACGCCGAATTTGGAGGCGCAGTAAGCGACGTGCTCTTCGATGGCAACAGTGCCGGCCTGCGAGGCAAGATTCACGATCTTGCCGCCCTTGCCGGCAGCGATCATGGCGCGACCGACGGCCTGCGTTACCAGGAATGTGCCTTTCAGATTGATATTTATCGTTTTATCCCAATAGTCTAAGGGCAGATCCTCAGCTGGTGCCAGAAAGACGACGCCGGCGCTGCTGACGGCGATATCGATGCCGCCAAAATGCGCGACGACGTCGCTGACTGCCTTGTTGACTGAAGCAGGATCAGAGACATCACAGACGAATGACGCGGCTCCGCCGCCGATCTCGGCGGCTTTCGCCTTTGCCATGTCGACATTGATATCGAGAACGGCGACCTTGGCGCCCTTAGATGCAAACGCCGCCGCAACGGCTGCGCCGATGCCGGAGCCACCGCCGGTCACGAGGGCGATCTTGCCTGACAACGGGAAGTTCAAATCAATGTCTGGGGATGTCTCGGTCATCTTGTTCATGCCTCTAGCTGGGGACTGGATGGGGCGAGTATCTCGCCCCATCCGCATCGATGTTACTTGCGGGTTTCGAGCAGCTTGTCGACGTTGTCGACCGTTACCGGGGTCCACGGAACATTGTAGTTCTTGTCCTTGCCATCATTGAAGGGCATGGCGGGATACTGTTCCCAGATCTTCGACTCCGGCTTGTAGCTGCCCTTCTTGGCGGCAAAGATCGCGAGATCGAGCGCGCCCTGAGCCTGCGCGCTGGCGTCCTGCAGGATGGAGGTCATCGTACCTTCCTTCACGGCATGAAGCGCATCGGTGATACCGTCGATACCAGCAATGGCGAAGTCCTTGACGTTGAGCTTGGCAGCCTTGATCGCCTCGATCGCGCCAAGCGCCATCTCATCGTTCTGGCCGATGACGCCATTGATCTGGCCCGGATGCGAGGTCAGCCAGTTTTCCATCAGGGTCTGGGCTTCGGCGCGCGACCAGTTGGCCGTCTGGTCTTCCAAGACCTTGACGTTCGGGCACTCGGCAAGAGCCTTCTTGTTGCCTTCCAGGCGCGAGATCTGCGCCGACTGGCCGATCGGGCCCTCGAGGATGACGACATTGCCCTTGCAACCGATCTTGTCGAGCACGGTCTTGGCTTCCATGTAGCCGGAAATCGTGTCGTCGGAGCCGACATAGGACGTCAGAAGATCGGAGTTCACGCGGGTGTTGGAGCCGACGACGGGGATGCCGGCGTCATGCGCTGCCTGAACCGCGGTTGCGGCAGCTTCGATATCGATCGGGACGAAAATGATCGCGTCGAATTTCTGCGTGATCATCGTGTTGACCTGTTCCTGCTGAACGAGCGCGTCGTAGCGGCCATCGAAGATCGTCAGGTCGACGTCACCGTTCTTGACGGCGGGATGTTCTTTCAGCGCTGCCGACCAGATCTGCATGAATTCGGCATTGAGGCCATAAGGGGCGGCGCCGATCTTCAGCTTCTTCTCCTGCGCCAGAGACGGCGAGGCGAGAAGCGCGGTTGCAGCAGCAAGAGCTATAAGTAATTTCTTCATTATAATTCTCCTCCGTTGGAAGTCCGGCCGCCATTGTGACGCGCCGTTCGGTTTGCGAGTGCGAACACTGCAGTTTCTTCGGGCCTAGCCGCCCAGATTTCTCTTTTGGTCGAGCATGACGGCGCCGACGATCAACGCGCCCTTGAGGACCTGCTGGTAGTAGGATTGGATCCCCATCAGATCGAGGCCGTTGTTCATGACGCCGATGATCAGTGCGCCGATCAGAGTGCCGGTAATGCGACCAACCCCGCCGGAAAGACTGGTTCCGCCGATGACGACGGCTGCGATGGCATCGAGCTCGTAGGCGATGCCGGCCTGCGGCAGAGCAGAGCCGGTGCGGGCTGCAAGGATCATGCCTGCGAGGCCGGAAAGACCGCCGGAAATGACATAAACGAGGAAGCGCAGCTTGCTGACATTGATGCCCGAGGTGATGGCAGCATGCGGGTTGCCGCCAACGGCATAGATGTACCGGCCAAATCGTGTGCGGTTGAGGACCCACCAGGCGACGACAAAGACGATGGCAAGCAGGATGACCGGCATCGGGATGGACAGGACGCTACCGGTGCCGATCCAGCGAAAATCGGGGGTCAGGGCCGGAACCGGCTTGCCGCCGCCATAGATGAGGGTGAGGCCGCGGGCGGCGGACAGCATGCCGAGCGTCGCGACGAAGGCGGGCACTGCAAAGCGCGAAACGATGAGGCCGACGATGGCACCGCAGGCGATGCCGACCAGCAGCCCCACTGCGAGAGCGACATAGGGCGGGTAGGGCGCGCCGAGGATCCCGGCCGTCGCCGAGGTCGTCGCGAAGCTCGCGCTGACGATGCCGGTCAATGCGACCACGGAGCCAACGGAAAGATCGATGCCGCGGGTTAGAATGACGAATGTCATGCCGATCGCCAATACGCCGTTGATCGAGGTCTGCAGCAAAACGTTGGAGATGTTGCCGGCCGTCAGGAAGTACTGGTTCGAGAATGAGAGGACGGCTGCGAGCAGCAGGAAGGCGAGAAAAATCCCGTATTCCTGAATGATCAATCTGCGGCGGTCCGAGCTGAACCAGGAGTTGGACTGATTGTTGTCGGTGGCGGACATTGCAAATACCTCTTGTTGCCGGGCGCTTAATTCTGGGCTTCGTCTTCTGCCGCGTTCAGGTCGACAGGTGCACGAGCGATTGCGCGTCGGCCTCCTCCCTCTTGAGAATTCCGGCAGCACGTCCCTGGCGCATCACCAGGATGCGGTCGGACATGCCGAGAACCTCGTCTATTTCGGATGAGATCATGATGACGGTGCCGCCTTCGGCGGCGAACTCACAAATGATGCGGTAGATTTCGCGCTTGGCGCCGACGTCGACGCCACGCGTCGGCTCGTCGAGCAGCAGCACTTTCGGCTTGCGCAGGAACCACTTGCCGAGCACGACCTTCTGTTGATTGCCGCCGGAAAGGCCGGAAACCGGCATGCTGTCGCGCGCGGCCTTGATGCCAAAGCGCTCAATCATATCCTGGCTGGCGCTGGCTTCCGCCTTGCGGTCCATCGAGAAATGCGGGCTCATTTCGGGAAGACTTGCCAAGCAGATATTGTTGCGCACACTGTCGATGAGGTTAAGGCCGGTCAGCTTGCGGTCTTCCGTCACGAAGGCGATGCCGTGTCGCATGGCTTCGGCCGGCTTGCGTACGACGATGGGTTCGCCGCCAAGCCTGATCTGTCCGCTGCTGACGGCGTCCACGCCGAAGATGCAGTTGAAGATTTCGGTGCGGCCGGATCCCATCAGGCCGTAAATGCCAAAGATTTCGCCCTGGTGGGCGGTAAACGAGATGTCGTTGACCTTGCCTGTTGCCGTCAGGCCGGCGACTTCCAGCCCCGGCTTTGCTGTCGGCACATTCGTCTTGATGTATTCCTCGCCAAGCTCGCGGCCGACGATCATGCGGATGAGGCCGGGACGATCGATATCGGCAAGGGCGCCGCTGCCGACATAGGCGCCATCGCGAAAGGCAGTGTAGGAATCGGCGATCTGGAAGATCTCCGACAGCCGGTGCGAGACGTAGACGACGCCTTTGCCTTCCGCTTTCAGCCTTTCGATGGTCGCAAACAGCTGCTGCGCTTCCTTCTCGCCGATCGCCGAGGTCGGCTCGTCCATGAAGATCACCTCGGCATCGTGGCTGAGCGCCTTGGCAATCTCGACCAGCTGAACCTGGGCAACCGAGAGGTTCATCATGAATTGGGTGGCGCGAATGTTGAACTGCAGCCGATCGAGCAGCGCCTGCGCGTTGCGGTTCATCGTCTTGAAGTCGATGCCGCCGAAGCGGGCGGACGGCTCACGACCGAGATAGATATTCTCCGCAACCGTCATATGCGGAATGGGGCTGAGTTCCTGCTCAATGATGGCAATGCCAGCGCCAAGCGCTTCGGCGGGGCTTGCATATTCCACTTCCTTGCCGCGGCGGCGAATGGAGCCGGCATCGCGCTTGTGGATGCCCATGAGGATCTTGAGGAACGTCGACTTGCCCGCGCCATTGCCGCCGCACAGGGCGTGAACCGAGCCGGGACGCAGCTGAAAGCGACCATCGCGCAGTGCGGCGACGCCGCCAAAGGACTTTTTCAGCCCCTCTACTTCAAGCAGGAATTCCACGTTCCCCTCCGCACTCTGGATGCCGGAGCAAGTCGGATCACATCGTCCATCCTTGCTCTGTACCAATATTGACAATATTCGAAGTGCTTTCGACAAATGTCAATACCGTGATTGTGGATTCGTCAAATCGTGGCGTTCGACACTGGCGACGATCGCAAGGCCGGCTCTCGAAGGAATGGAGTAACTAATTGTAATAATTACGCTCTCTAGAGTATTTCGGTTTCTCGAATTGCAGGAGAACGGCAATCGGCGGGTTTCGCGCAGGGAGGCCGGTCGCGAATTTCGCTTGCATGCGCGACATCGGACGTGCCGAAAATTTGATTGTGGGCGTGCAGACTTTGCGTAATTCTGGCGTGCGGCGCCGACCCAGTTGATGCCGATGACAAGGCAACGAGGCAGAGATGAACCCAACCAAGATCGCCATCCTGTCATGTAGTCTCGATCCAGAAAGTCGCAGCCGGCGGATTGCACGCGAGGCGGAGAGGCTGTTGCAGGAGAGGCGATGCGAGGTCGAATTTATCGACCTGCGCGAGATCGAGCTGCCGGCATTCGATAACTCAACCTGCTATGTGCATCCCGCATACGAACGATTGTATCATGCAATTCACGATGCGGACGGCGTGTTGCTCGCGGTTCCGATTTACAATTGGGCGGTCGGTAGCGCTGCCAAAAACCTCATCGAACTGACTGGAGCAACTGGGGCAGGCGCGCGAAAGTCGGCCTGGTTCGACCAAGTCGTCACTTTCGTCTGTTCCGGCGGACTTCCGCATAGCTACATGGCTTACGGCAGTCTAGCGATGTCGCTGATGCTCGATTTCAAATGCGTCATCAATCCCTATGTCGTGTATGCGACGGATCGGGATTGGAACGATGAAGCAATTCTGTCCGACAATCTGGCGGCAAGGCTGACAAAAACCGTCGATGTGAAGCTGGAGCTTTCATCCAGATTGAGCTCCAGAACATATGCGTCCGATTGGGAAATCTAGTCTCGATATCCGTTCTGTTTGCATTCGCCACGCACCATGCTTAAACTAAGTCATACTATGAATTTTCGTTGAAAGCGAAGGGCCGCGGGACGTCAACCACGGCAGCGGAGTTGAGGATTTTGAATGGCCACAAATGCCCGGGTGCGGCAAAGGCTGGCGCAAAGGGTGATCGACCAATTGCGCATGCAGATCGAGGCGGGCAAGCTCCAGGCCGGCGACCAGCTGCCGACGGAGCCGCAGCTTGAAGCCGCGTTCGATGTCAGCAGGACTGTCGTGCGCGAAGCGATTGCCGATCTGCGTGCCGCCGGGCTGGTCACTCCGGTTCAAGGCAAGGGTGTATTCGTTTCCGATGTGGCGGCACGATCCAGTCTTTTGCTTACGCCGGTTGAGATCAGAAGCATTCCGGAGACGCTGGAATTGCTGGAATTTCGCATGGCGGCGGAAGGAGAAGCCGCCGCCATTGCCGCCTATCGCCGAACCGCCGAGCAAGAAGCCGCAATTGCGGCTGCCAATCGCAAGATGGCGACGCTGATAGAGCAGGGGCTTTCGACGGTCGAAGCGGATTATGAGTTCCATATGGCCGTGGCGGTTGCCACGAACAATCGCTTTTATGTCGACGTTCTCAGGCATTTCGGGCTGCGCACCATCCCGCGCGGCCAGTTTCCGACATTGCCTGAGGCCAATGACCGCGCCTATCTTGAGAAGGTCCAGGCCGAACACACGGAAATCCTCTCGGCAATCGCCGAACAGGATCCCGATCGGGCGCGCCAGGCGATGCGGGCTCATATGACTGCCAGCCAGCGGCGCTATCGACGCTTGGCGGATCGGTAGCCACAACAGGGCTCGACTCTTCTTTTAAGTCATATTATGTCATATGATACGAGCTCCACAGGAGATGCCGCGGGTGTATTTGGGAACGCAGGTCGAGGCGCGCGATGACGATGACTATCGGGTCTTTGCGCAACTTGGGGTAAAACACATCTGCGCCGATCCTCCGGGGGCGCCCGATGCGTGGGCGCTGTCCGATCTCGAGCGTCATCGTGACAAGATCGAGAGCTTCGGGTTGATTCTGGACATGATCCAGCTTCCCCTCCCGTCACAGCCTGTCGAGAGAGCTTCCTATCCTGACATCCTGCTTGCTGGACCCGATCGTGACCGACAGATCGATGCCGTGTGCAAGCTGATCGAGGATGTCGCGGCGGCTGGCATCCCTTCCGTGAAATACAATCTCAATCTCATCGGGATTCCACGCACGGCAGATGAGCCCGGCCGCGGCGGCTCAATGAACGCAAGCTTCCGCTGGGACGGGACCGACCAGCAGGCGGCACCCGGCCTTGCCGGTGTCCTGTCGGAAGATGAAAACTGGGAGCGGATCGATTATTTCCTCGAGCGCGTCGTTCCGGTGGCGACCAGCAATCGCGTTCGGCTGGCCTGTCATCCGCACGATCCGTATACACCTCCCGGATATCGCGGCGTGACACGTGTGCTGGGCTCCGTGGAAGGGTTGAAGAAATTCGTTCTCATGCGAGAGAGCCCCTATCACGGACTGAACTTCTGCCAGGGCTCGGTCGGCGAGATGCTCGATAATCCAGGCGCGGAGATCGACGACGTCATTCGCTGGTTCGGTACGCGCAACAAGATCTTCAATGTCCACTTCCGCAACATCCGGGGCGGCAAGCTGTCTTTCATGGAAACCTTCCCCGAGGAAGGCGATATGGATATGGCCCGTTCCGTCCGGGTCTATCAGGAGGTTGGTTATCAATACATGCTGATGCCGGATCATGTCCCGACCATCAGCGGCCGCGATCCCACAGGCGTCGCCTTTGCCTTTTGCTATGGCTATATCGCCGCACTTTTGCAGACGCTTGGTCAGGGCTGAGACTGGATTTGTCCGTTGAACAAAGGAGGATTTCGCCATGAACCCGAATGAACTGAAGCAAGCCGTCGGCAGTGGGCTGCTGTCCTTTCCGGTCACGCATTTCAATCAGGATCTCTCATTCGACGAGGCCAAATATCGCAATCATGTCGAATGGCTGGCAGGTTACGATGCTGCGGCACTGTTTGCCGCCGGCGGTACGGGCGAGTTTTTCTCGCTCAATCCTGCGGAAGTTCCGCGGGTGGTTCGTGCCGCCAAGGCTGCGGCCGGCAACACGCCGATCATCTCCGGAACCGGCTACGGCACGTCGCTTGCAGTGGAAATTGCAAGGTCGGCGGAGAATGCGGGTGCCGATGGCCTGCTGTTGCTGCCGCCCTATCTGATGTTCGCCGAGCAAGCAGGCCTGATCGCGCATGTGAAAGCGGTCTGCAAGGCCGTCGGTATCGGCGTCATCGTCTATAATCGCGACAACGCCATACTCACAGCCGAGAGCCTGGCGAGACTGGCCGACGAGTGCCCCAATCTCATTGGATACAAGGATGGAGTTGGAGAAGTCGACAAGGTGATCGAGATTACCACGACGCTTAAAGATCGGCTGGTCTATGTCGGCGGCATGCCGACGCACGAGGTCTATGCGCAGGCCTATTTCGCCGCAGGCGTGACGACCTATTCGTCCGCGGTTTTCAACTTCGTGCCCGCACTGGCCCAGCGATTCTACGCGGCTTTGCGTGGGGGTGATCAGGCAACGGTGGACGCGATCCTCAAGGGCTTCTTCTTCCCGCTGGTCAGTCTGCGCAATCGCAGAAAAGGCTATGCCGTTTCGATCATCAAGGCGGGGTTGCGTGTTCTCGGCAAGGATCCAGGCCCCGTCAGGCCTCCCTTGACCGATTTGACCACAGAGGAAATGGCGATATTGGAAAAAATCGTCACCGCCGCCAGCTAGTATCCGTTGGAAAGGTTGGCCGAGCGACCAACGGCCGGCCGCCAAAGCTTGTGGAAAGGGATAATGCTTCAGTCTTCGCTCACGGACCTCAGTCGGACCTTCGTCTATGTTTCCGCATCGGCTGCAGGGATGATCGACATCTATGAAATGGAGGAGGCAACCGGCGCGCTCACGCCGATATCCTCCTTCGAAGCTGGTGAAATGGTCATGCCGATGGCTGTTGGCGTGGATAGGAGACATCTCTATGCCGCCATCCGTTCACAACCCTATCGCCTGTTGACCTTGGCGATAGATCCGGCGACCGGCAAGTTGGAGCGGAGGGCCGAGGCGCCCTTGTCCGATAGCATGGCGTACATCGCGACCGAACCATCGGGCCGGACACTTCTCGCAGCCTCCTACGGTGGCAACAAGGTTGCGGTCCTGCCGATCGGCAGGGACGGGCTTGTCGCAGAGGGCGAGCGACAGGTTATCCCCACCGGACGCAATGCCCACTCGATTCTCTGCGATCGGAGCGGCAGATACGTTTTTGCGACAAATCTTGGTTCCGATGCCGTATTGCAATTCGTCTTCGACCCGGAAAGCGGCATGCTGGAAGCCAATGATCCGGCCAGGATTGCAACTGGGCAGGGCTTCGGCCCACGTCATATCGTTTTATCGCCGGATAACAAATATCTCTATGTCCTGACCGAGCTGACAGGACATGTGATCCACTATGCATTGGATGTGTCCTCGGGAACGCTGACCGAAGTCGAGAGCGTCGCATCCGTTCCAGGCAACGCCGGATTGTCTCCCGGCATCGCACCGTCGGCCTTGGGCCTGGTGGATGACGGCAAGCCGAAAGTCTGGGCCGCCGATATCGGCATCACGCCCGATGGCAAGTTCCTCTACACGACGGAGCGGACCACGAGCACGATCGCACTCTTTCGCGTTCATGAGGAAAGCGGGAGGCTCACCTACGCTGCCAGCTGTCCGACAGAGCGGCAGCCGCGCGGCATTCGCATCGACCCGTCCGGTTGCTTTCTGGTGGCGTCCGGCGAAAAATCAGAGCGGCTCTCGGTCTACGCCATAGATAAGGCAAGTGGCGAACTCGATGTCGTCGGTCGATATCCGGTCAGCGCCGGCGCAAACTGGATCGAAATCGTGAGGTTTACGTGAAGCTGCCGGCTGACGTTGCCGGTGATGATGGTCAATCGCCATCTCACCGTGTCGCCATCTCCAAAATGAGGTCCTCGACCTCGGAAGGAGGCAAGGGTCTGGCAAGCAGGTAGCCCTGGAACATCTCGCATCCGGCGCCCGCGAGAAAATGCGCCTGTTCTTCGGTTTCCACCCCCTCGGCGACGACTTCGAGTTCGAGAGTCCTGCCAAGTGATACAATGGCGGCGGTAATTGCCATGTCACCAGCCTTGTTGGGAATATCCGCGATAAAGGATCTGTCGATCTTCAACCGCGAAAGCGGAAAACGTCTTAGAGTGCTGAGGCTTGAATATCCGGTGCCGAAGTCGTCGATCGCAAGGCTGACGCCCAGCAGCTTCAACTCGTGCATGCGTTCTATGGCGCCCTCGAGGTCGCGCATGATCAGACTTTCCGTGAGTTCAAGCTCAAGCCAACGGGGATCGAGCCCGGCGGACTGCAGCGCTGATGACACCTGATCCGTCAGCGAGCGTTCGAGAAATTGCCTTGCTGATACATTCACGGCCACTCGCAACATGGCAAGGCCCCGGTCTTGCCAGTCTCGATTTTGCTGGCAAGCCTTGCGCAATACGATATCGCCGATCGCAACGATGAGCCCCGTTTCCTCGGCCAGGGGGATAAATGCGCCCGGAGGCAACAAGCCTTCGACCGGATGCTGCCATCGCACCAGCGCTTCGACGCCGACGACCTTGCCGGTGCGGATGTCCTTTTGGGGTTGATAATGGAGTACGAACTCGTCCCGCTCCACGGCGCGCCGCAATTCCTCGATACGGAGAAGCTTGTTGCGTGCTTCCTCTCCCATGGCGTGCGTAAACAGCTGAATGCGGTCGCGGCCGGATTCCTTGGCGCGATAGAGCGCCATGTCCGCATTGGCAAATAGCTCGGACGCCGTGTCTCCGTGTTCGCCGGAACATGCTACGCCAATGCTGCAGGTAACCCGAATTTCGACGCCGTCGATCGTCAAGGGTGCCGAGATCGCGTCGAGAATGGCGCGCAAGCGCTCGGACATCGGGTCGGGGCTTTCCTCCAGAACGATGATGAACTCATCGCCGCCGATCCGTGAGACGATGCCGTCGTTTCGGGTCTGTGTTGATATTCGCCGCGCCACCACCTTCAACAATTCGTCGCCGGCCGCATGGCCGAGACTGTCGTTGACAAGCTTGAAATTATCGAGATCGACGAAAGCGACGGCGACATATTTCTGCTGGCGAGAGGATTTTTCGAGGAGATCTCCGAGCTTGCGGTCGAGCAGCGTGCGGTTCGGCAGGCCAGTCAGAGCGTCGTGCTCCGCCAGATAGGCTATGTGAGTGATATCCTGGTGGCGATCGATGGCAATCCCTGCGGTTTGCGCTACGCCTGCCAGGAATTCCATGAGGCCGGCATCATCATTGTCTGCAGCCTTGGCGACCATCAAAACGCCATGCCGGCCCCCATCGCGCGATAGGATGGGAAATTCGACGGCTTCTTCCGTGAAGACCTCCGCTTGTCTGTCACCGACTTGGAAATGGACGCGCCTTCCATCGAGCAATCTCTCGAGAAGCGCTTGGGCGTCCCTCAGAAATGATCCGAGATCGAAGCCTCTTGCCACATCCTGCAGGAGCCTGGTCTGCGCGCTCATCAATTCCTCTGCGCGCTTGCGAGCGGAAATATCCCGCGACGCGCCGACCACGCCGATAATGTTGCCGCTCCGGTCCCGCAGCGGCACACGCGACATCATCAGCCACCCTTCGCCCCGGATGCGCCTCTCTTCGACACCGAGATCGGGCTCGCCTGTTTCCATGACGCGCCGCTCGACCTCGTCGATTTTCTCAGCGTCGGCCTCGGAGTGGATTTCTGCGTCGGTAAGACCGATCAGCTCTTCGACGTTGTTGAAATCATTATTGGTGACAATGGCCCGATTGGCGAAAAGGAAACGGCCATCCCTGTCCTTGGCGTAGATGAAGTCCGGAACATAGTTGATCATCGTTTCGAGCCATTCATATCGCTCGGTGAGCGACAGATACTGCTCCTGCAGTGCATCGAGCCGTTGGCGGAGGCGCCGATCGTCCTCTTTCGATCCAGTGCTCATCGATTTCGGCGGTTTACCCGGCTGTCGCGTCATCTGCGGCTCTCTCATTTGTCGATAGACAATAGCGAGAACCAGTTATTCAACCGTGAAAGAAGCGCATCGATTCAGGCTGTCATAAAAAATGAGTTAAAGCGTATATGCGAGAAGTTGGGGTTGGGCTGAGGTTCGCGTCTCCGATTGCCGCGGTGGAATATTTCCGCGCCGGGCGCTTTCGATCGTCAGGACGCGATGGCGGCCTGTACTCTCGATCGGATCAGATAGCCGAGATTGCGCACGGCCCTTATCTCGACCGAGGCACCGGCAAGAACAAGCTTCTTTCGAATTCGGGAGATGTGAGCGTCGAGCGCGTTCGATTCGATTTCGTCTTCCAAAGTGTAGACCGCCTCGATCAGGCTAGGCCTCGTGACGATACGGTTCGGACGGCGCAACAGGGCCTCGAGTACCAGATACTCGCGTCGTGAAAATTCGATCACCGATCCGGCGATGCAGATCTCGTTGCTCCTGGGATCGATGGTGAGATTGCCGAAATCCAGGTTCCGGTCTGAAATCATCGAACCCCGCCGGCGGAGCGCCCGTAGCCGGGCGAGCAATTCTTCCATCGCAAACGGTTTGGCAAGATAGTCGTCGGCGCCACTATCGAGACCATCCACGCGATGATCGACACTGCCGAGGGCGGTCAGGACGAGGATCGGTACGGGATGCCTGCGTTGGCGAAGCGTCACGACGAAATCCAGACCCTCGCCATCCGGAAGGCAGCGATCCAACACGAGGGCATCATATGTGCCCGTGCAGACCATCGCATCGGCGTCGGCGATGGTGCGAACGTGGTCGGCCAGCACATCACGACGCCTCAACGCCTCAAGCAAGGCTCGGCTCATTCCGGGTTCGTCTTCAAGTAGCAGAATTTTCAAAGGCGTCTCACTCGATGGGTGAAAGCTGTTGTTCACTGTTCAAGACCGGCCGGTTGATGAGAGTTGCCTCTCGCGCCAAAGCCGGCCGGTTGTTTTTTGGAAGGCGGGCGGCTGGACGAGGATGCCGCCGATGATGGTTGGCTCGCCGGCGTCTCTTGCGCGGCCACCGCTCGGCTGAGCCGGTGACGCGATCAGAAAACTGCAAAGGAAATGCCCACATGCTGCTTCTCCTGGAGATCGGAATGCCCGCATCGTGGCTTGCCATTGTCAAGAAACGGAGGAGATCCGGTGAAGACCGGTCCAGTCGCAACCGTACGGCTAGCATCGGAACTATCGCCGCTATCAAGGGGTGCGGGACGAACCGCTGGCGGTCGGGCGGCTCATCGCGGATGGTTACCGAGGTGAACGCCTTACAGTCGAAGCAGCGGGGAGCTCAGCCGGATTTGAGGCCCGACTGCACCTCTTCCAGCAAAGCGGGCTGTATCCGGGCTTCTTTCAACTGCGCCGCGTGCGGCCGTGCCTTGCGGGAGCGGGGCAAAACCGGCTAAAGCCCGTCCAGATAAATCGAGATTCTGCAGAGGACATATCATGAATCCCAGCAAGGCCGTCACGAACGGCAATCTCGTGCTTGTCGGCGTGCTTCTGATGGTTCTCGGCGATTTCATGTTCTCGCTGAATGATGCCATGGGTAAATGGCTGGTCGCGAGTTTCTCCGTCGGCCAGGTTCTGGTGATACGTTCGTTCGGCGCCTTCCTCATCCTTGCACCCATGATCATGCGGCAGGGAAGCGACGCGCTCTTTCGGATCGAGCATCCGCCGTTGCAGGTCCTGCGGGTCGTCATGACGACCGCCGATGTCGCTCTGTTCTACGCAGCCGTTGCCTATCTGCCGCTGGCCGATGTCATGACCTTCTACATGGCAGGCCCCATTTATGTTGCGGCGATTTCGCATTTCTTCCTTGGCGAAAGAATAGGCTGGCGGCGTTGGCTTGCGGTTTTGGTTGGTTTCGTCGGCGTGCTGATCGCGCTGCGCCCTTCGGCGGCGATGCTGTCCTGGTCGTCGATTTTCGGCCTGGGCGGCAGCCTTGCTTTCTCGATGACGCTGGTCCTCAGCCGAAGGTTGCGGCATACGAGCGATGCCACGCTTGTTGCCTGGCAGACTGTTGCCGCGCTTGCGGCAGGTCTGGTGTTGAGCATCGGCAACTGGCGCTCGGCGTCGACGCTCGACTGGGGAGCCATGCTCGCGCTTGGCGTTGTTGCCGGCGCCGCCCACATGCTGATCACCCGCTCCTTGAAGCTTGCACCGGCATCCTTGCTCGCCCCGCTGCAATACAGCCTGTTGATCTGGGCGATCGCGCTCGGTTTCCTGTTCTTCGGCGATATTCCCGATGCGCAGATCATCGTCGGATCCGTCATCATCGTGCTTGCCGGCCTTTTCATCTTCCATCGAAAGAGTCTGACCGAGAGCATTCCAAAGGACGCGATTGCGCGGGATGGGCATTGACGCGGCGCTTGTCGCCCAACCCGCACATCCGTTATGACCGCCCTCGAAGGAGGCCGCTCCCTGCGCGCCGTCTTCTTTTCATGTGGACGTAACTCGTCCGTGACGATCCCTGAGCATCACAGGATGTTTGTCGGCGAGCGTTTCAGCTCACGCTAGCCGTGCCGAGAGGCCGCCGGTCCAGGAAAAGTACACAGCAGGTTTGCGTCCGGAATGCGCTGGCAAATAAGAAGATAGCGCATTCTCGCGATTCAAGAAAAAGGCGGAAACGCTCTATCTGGCAGGCTGGACCAGATTGGCGAGAAGGCGAAAGGCGCCGGGTACGAGGCGGTCGAGTTGGTGGTGGAAGACAAGGCTCGTATGGGTGTGTCGCCCGCTGCCGATCTCTGCTGAAACCAGCCCTCCGAAGAGAGGCTGCTCACCATCGTCGTGCATGGAGACCAGAGGCTGGTAAGCATCGTTCCAGCTCGAGGCGAAATAGAGACCCCGCTCCTTGTGCCATCCATTCCAATCGTCTTCGCCGATGAGATTTGGTCCCGTCAGCAGCGGATGTTCCGGCACCAGAACGGTGACCGGGGCATCGGGATTGGTGACGCGCCAGCGCAGCGAAGGCGATCCGATCACGAGCTTTCGTGGTGGCGTGTGGTCGGGATGCCACCCATCGGACGGTCGGTGATAGAGGGTCAGCAGATGTCCGCCCATCTCCATGAAACGGTGCAGCTTGTCTGTCGCGGCGCTGAGGTCCGAGCGTAGTCCGAAGGCAAAGATACCAACCACGATCGTTGAAAATTGCGAGAGATCGCCTGCAAGATGACGCTCTTCCAGATCGGTGACATCGAAGCCCATCCGCTTCAGCCAAAGACCGGTATTGTCGGCGCCGCCGCCGACATAGCCGATACGGGCGTCCGGCAGGCACAAATCGAGCGCAAGGATCTGCAGAGCGGTCTGTTCGCGCCAAAGCGCGGTGCCGACATGCCGATGGTTCATTGCAGTCGCCTGCCACGCGGGCGCTCCGTCGATCGTAGGCAGCAGGCGCGTAAGACCAGGCCTCACATCTTCAGGCGCGCGTAATGTCAGGGCCGATCCCTGCATGTCGGCTAGCCATCCGTTCTCTGGCCTGAATGTGATTTGGTTCGCAAGCCCATCGACGGCAAGCTCGACCCGCCACTCGGCCATCTCTGGCTGGCGCGTGGAAACGACAAGCGCAGACGGATCCAGTCGGACCGATGTCGCCGGGATGACGATAAAGGGCTCCTCCAGATCAACCAGAGCCTCCGCATCATGCTCGCCAAACTGCGCCTTGAGCCGGATAAACCCCTGACCATTGCCGCCGAGCGCGCGCCATGCCGGCGCAAAGAGCGGTGAAAGCCTCGCCTTCTGCGAGACGGAGACTGTAAATTCCTCGCGACTCGTTTTCTTCCTTTCGCAAAGAGCTGCACAGCCCTCCGGCAATACGACTTCGGCCGTGACAGCGACATCGCTGGCGCCGGCTCCGTATTCGACGACAAGGCTTGTCTCGCTACCGGATGCCAGGATGGGCCTGTCGAGGCCAGCGCGCTCAAACAACAAGGCTGCCTCGATCAATGCTGCATCGAGTTCCTGAAGCTTGCGCCTCAACCGGTGTCCATGGTGCTGCAGGAAATCGTCAGGTGAGCCGGAAAGAGTGGACTTCAGGTTTTTCGCCGCATGGACCAGTCGCTCGATGATGACCGCACGTCTCGGATAGGCGGCGATGGCGTCTTCAATGGCGGTATGCGCGTCGAGCAGCGCTTGCTTGACGTTCCCTGGCAGTCCGTCGGCGGCAGCGAGCGTGGCGAGGGACTGCGGGAGCGAAGCAAAGATCGTTTCTTCCGTGGGGCTCGCAGGCAATTTCAGATGCAACGGCCATTCCGATTTCGGCACGTCGGGCCAGCGACCCATGCCCTGTGTGGCGTGGCAGGCTCGCGACCATTCGCCGATCCGATCATAGTCCGCGCCTGTCGCCTCGTCGCGCCCGGTTGCCCGAATGCTCAAGGTTGCGTCTGGCGGCGGCAGCTCGTCATCATAGGTATCGCCGCCGCCGGACCATGCCGGCAGGTAGAATTTCGCGACCTGCCATGGCGTCAGCCCTTCGGCAAAGTGCTCGGGGAAGGCATTTTCATCCGCTGCAAGCAGCACGGCCTTCTCGGCTGCGCGTGTCATGGCGCGGTGATGACCGTGCTGACCGGGGACGTCAAGAAAGGTTGGAAGTACGATGTCGGGCCGCTCGGTGCGATAGGCGCGCACCAGCCGCTCCACGGTCTTTTCCTCGCCCCAATGCGCGAAGGTGCCGTCGCCATCCTTGGAAAAACCGAAGTCGTGCACGGTGTCATCAGGACCATGGCCAAGCCAGTGTATATCGCAATCGAGGATGCGTGCGGCCTCTTCCATTTCCCGGCTGCGGATCACGCCTAGCGCGCCGCCGCGTTCCCGCCCGAGCGCATTCTGGCCGCCTTCGCCGCGCGTGGAGCAGGCGATAACGACCCTCATGCCGAGCGCGAAGCGGAAATAGGCCATCAGCCCGCTTTGCTCGTCGTCCGGATGCGCGCCCGTATGCATCAGCGTCACCGTCGATCGCAGCCGGGTCAAGGCTCTGTGCAGACGGACAAGGGCAGGGGACGATTTCTGGCGGTCGATGCGCTGAAGGGCGGTGAGCATGGTTCCTCGCGGATTTCTTACAATTCTGAGTTCATGTCGAGCTTCGGCGTCATCGCCTCGAACATCGGCAGGGATGCTGCGCCGAGTGCGGCGGTGAACTGGCCGGTCTGTCCGCGCAGGACGCGCGGCAGGGCACGCGCACGGCGGCTTGCGACCGAGATGGGCAGCTCGCCCATATGCCGGATCAGGTCATCTATGATGGCATCCGGCAACATGCCGCCGAGGATCACTGTTTCGGGATCAAGGATATTCTCGATCATGGCAATCATCGGCGCGACGTGGTCGGCGGCCTCCTGCAGCCAAGCCATCAACACCGGGTTGCGCTGGCCATGCAGTTTTTCGAGTCCGTCGAAGTCCGTGTTCTCAATGCCGGCGGCATGAAGTGTTTCACGCAGCGCATGGAGCGAGGCGTAGGTTTCCAGGCACCCCTTCTGGCCGCAAGGGCAATGGCGGCCATTCGGTGTGATAACGACATGGCCGATTTCGCCGGCATTGCCGAAAGCGCCGCGAAACGGCGCGCCGTCCTGAATAAGGCCGAGGCCGATGCCGGCCCCGAAATAGATCATGGCAAAATTGGAGATCGCGTGACCGGCGCCGAACAAGCGCTCGCCGACGGCAGCGGCATTGGCGTCGTTTTCGACGAGAACTGGCTCACCGCAGGCCTGGCTCAAAACCTCAGCCGCATCGAGCCCGGACCAGCCGGGCAAAGTGGTCGGGCCGACTGAACTCATGCCTTCGATATCGAAGGGACCGGGCATGACGACGCCAATGCCGAGAAGCCGGGCGGGGAAGGTTGCCTTGACTGCATCGACTTCAGTCCGCAACTGCGCCGAGAGTTTCTCGGCACTGACATCGAGAACGGGGCGAACATGTTGTCGGCGCGGTGTGCCGGAAAGGTCGAGCACGGTCGTCACCATTTGGGTAGAGCCCATCTCGACGCCGATGGTCATCGCGCCCTCGGGATTGACGGCGAACTGGATCGGTGGCTGGCCGCGACCGGTCTTGAGGCGGCCGAGCTGCATCAGGAGGTTATCCGCCACCAATTCGTCGACGATATTGGCAATGGCCTGCGCGGTCAGGTGTGTGAGGCGGGCGATATGCATGCGCCCCAGGGGGCCGTGACGGCGCACCACATCGAGCACGACGCGGCGATTGTGGTCGCGGATCCGCTCCGGGTTCTTGCCGAGAGTGACGGCCAGCGGCACCTTGGCCGGTTGCTGTGTCATGTGTCCTCCTGCTTCTCCAAACGAATAGCGCGGGGCGTTTTTAACAGCAATATAATAATTCAACTAAATTATCTTATTGACAAAGCGCACCTAAAGTTGAAGCGTAAAGGACAGGGTGGCGAAAGCCGCCTGGCGTCATTGCGGGAAGATGGTTTTCGCATGGAGCAAGAAGTTGGTGTCGTGCCTTAGCTGTGCGGCATGTGGTGGAACGTGCGGATGGGAAACGCCTGTCCGCAGCCAAGCCTGGCAACCGCATTTGGTAAACCGGCGGGTGGGGGCAAAAGGGAGGTTTTATGCGTAAGCTGTTATTGGCAGGTCTGGTTGCAGGGTTCAGTGCCCTTGCGGCCAATGCCGCTCAGGCTGTTGAAATCGAATATTGGCAGTATGTCTTTGAGACGCGCGTCAAGGCGATGGACAAGCTGATCGCAAATTTTGAGAAGGCTAATCCGGACATCAAGGTCAAGCAGGTCACGTTCCCTTACGATGACTATCAGACCCGCGTGATCGCTGCGAAAATGGCGGGCAAGAGCCCGGACGTCATGCAGCTCTTCTATGGCTGGCTCGACAAGTTCGTGGCTGGCGGTATTCTGCAGCCGCTGCCCAAGGATGCCTTCCCGCACGATAAGATCGAAAGCGAATTCTTCCCGATCGTTTCGGCAATGAAGCGCGGCGACGACTATTATGGGCTGCCGACGGCCGTCCGTTCGCTCGCCCTGTTCTACAACAAGAAGGCGTTTACGGAAGCCGGCCTCGATCCGAGCAAGCCGCCGAAGACCCTCGACGAGCTGGTCGAAGCCGCCAAGAAGACCACGAAGCGCGACGCTTCGGGTAATCTTGTGGCCGAAGGCATCACGCTCGACATGCCAGGTCAGGATCAGCATTGGTGGCGCGAAGTTCTGGTACGCCAGTTCGGTGGCCAGCCTTACACCGATCATGATCGTAAGGTCGCCTACAACGATGCCGCCGGCGAAAAGGCGCTCGCCTTCTATACCGGCCTCCAGACGGAGCATAAGGTCGGCGAAGTCAAGTTCATGGACGAAGGCCAGGCGGCTTTCCGCGCCGGTATGGCTGCCATGACCATCGACGGCACCTTCCGCCTCGGATCCTTCCGTAGCATCAAGGACTTCGAATGGGGTGTGACGGAACTCCCGGCCAATGCCGAGGGTGTTCGC
This sequence comes from Rhizobium sp. ASV8, assembly GCF_016429255.1. Taxonomy (GTDB): domain Bacteria; phylum Pseudomonadota; class Alphaproteobacteria; order Rhizobiales; family Rhizobiaceae; genus Rhizobium. The sequence goes on along the minus strand of NZ_JAELUG010000108.1, from coordinate 3,559 downwards.
TCCAACTATGCCAGCTATTTCGCCAATGGCATCAGCGCCAAGGCAAGTGGCGAGAAGTTGAAGGCTGCCGAGAAGTTTCTGAACTACATCTCATCGCCGGAAGCCATGGACATCTGGCTGCAGGATGTAGGTGAACTGCCGGCCCGCCGCTCCGCTGCCATGACCGAGAAGAACCTGGCCGACCCGATCTACGGCCCATTCCTCAAGGGGCTGGAGTATGCGCATACGACCATGTTCGCGGACGAGCAGAAGCAGCGCCAGATCGCGATCGATATGGCCAACCGCGTGATCCTCGAGAAGCAACCGGTCAAGGATTCCGTCGATCAGGCCGCCAAGGCCGAGCAGACGGTACTCGACGCGGCAAAGTAAGGGCCACGGCAAACCGACGAAGCGGCGGACGCCGCTTCGTCTTCTCCTGCCTGTCCACGGCAATGCATATTCCGCTGCCGAAGGGTTTTGAAACATGACAATGACGGCTGAAACAGGCGGCATGGCGAACAGGCCTTCGGGCAATCGCTTTACGGACCGCCTTTCCATGCGCACGCGACGGCTGATCTGGGTATGGAGCTTTCTCGCTCTGCCGATCCTGTTCTATTCGGTGATCCGCTTCTACCCGACGCTGGAAGCCTTTTGGCTTTCTCTCACCGATTGGGATTTGATGAATCCGCCGAAATTTATCGGCATCGCCAACTACCAGAAGCTGTTCTCCGATCCGGAATTCTGGAAGGTGTTCAGGAACACCTTCACCTATCTGTTGATCGGCACGCCGATCAGCCTCCTGGTGTCGTTCACGATCGCTTATTTTCTGGATCGCGTGAACTTCATGCATGGGCTCATTCGTGCCCTCTATTTCCTGCCTTATCTGACGACGGCAGCCGCCATGGCATGGGTCTGGCGCTGGTTCTATCAGCCTGCGCCGATTGGCTTCATCAATAATATCCTGAACTCTATCGGCCTGCCGCAGCAGGGCTTCCTGCGCTCGGTCGACCAAGGGCTCTATGCCATCATGGCAACATCCATCTGGGCCGGCCTCGGCTTCCAGATCATCATCTTCATGGCAGGTCTGCGTGCGATCCCCAATACGTTCTACGAGGCGGCGCGCATCGACGGTCTCGGCGAATGGGCGATCCTGCGCAAGATCACGATCCCGCTTCTGAAGCCGACCACGGTTTTCCTCGTCGTCTTCTCCTCGATCGGCTTCCTGCGCATCTTCGATCAGGTCTACAACATGACCACGAACGATCCGGGTGGCCCGCTCGGCTCCACCAAGCCGCTGGTGTTGATGATCTATCAGACCGCATTCTCCTCCTATGCGATGGGCTATGCGGCTGCGCAGACCGTCGTTCTCTTCACCATCCTGCTTTGCGTCTCGCTGCTGCAGCTCTGGATTCTGAGGGAAAAGAAATGACAATGTCAGCCCAAACCAAGCCCTTGCCGTTCCAGAACCTGCGGCCCGGCCGCATCTTGACATGGACGCTGCTGTTCATCGGCGGCCTCATCATGATCACACCATTGGCCTTCATGTTCTCCACCTCGCTGAAGACGGCAGGGCAGGTCTACGATCTGCGCCTGATCCCGGCCGAACCGACACTGCAGAATTACGTGACCATTCTCGCTGACGGGCGCTTCCTGCGCTGGTTCATGAATTCCATGATCGTCGCGGTGGTCGTCACGCTGTCGAACGTCTTCTTCGACAGCCTCGTCGGCTACACGCTGGCCAAATTCCAGTTCCGCGGTCGATATTTCATTTTCCTCGCCATTCTCTCGACGCTGATGATCCCGACGGAAATGCTTGTGATCCCGTGGTATCTGATGTCGAGCAAGCTCGGCTGGCTGGACAGCTATTGGGGCATCATGTTCCCGGGCATGATGACGGCCTTCGGTACCTTCCTCATGAAGCAGTTCTTCGAAGGCGTTCCGAACGATTTTCTCGAGGCGGCCCGCGTCGATGGCCTCAACGAATTCCAGATCTGGTGGAAAGTGGCGATGCCGCTGGTGACACCTGCGCTCTCGGCACTCGCAATCTTCACCTTCCTCGGCAACTGGACCGCGTTCTTCTGGCCGTTGATCGTATCCACGAGCCCCGAACTTTACACACTGCCGGTCGGGCTTTCGAGCTTTGCCGTCGAGCAGTCCATCCAGTGGGAAATGATCATGACGGGCGCTGCGATCGCCACGCTTCCCACGCTCCTCGTCTTCCTTCTTCTACAGCGTTACATCGTCCGCGGTGTCATGCTCGCAGGCCTCAAGGGTTGAACCATGTCCGATCTTGATCCCCGGCTCTCCGACAAAAGCGTCTTCCCCGATCCGGTTTACAAGGAAACCGTGCTTCGGCCGCTTTTCGATGGCGCCAAGACCCACCACGTCGACGGCTTCCGCCGCATCGACCGTGCGCATCTGGTGATGCTCACCGAAACAGGCATCCTGGACCGTGAGCAGGCTTCTGCAATCGCGGGTGCGCTGGAGGCCATTGATAGGGAAATCGATCCCTCCACGCTCACCTACACCGGCGAGGTCGAGGATTTTTTCTTCCTCATCGAAAAGGAACTGAAGGCCCGCATCGGCGCCGACATCGCAGGACGCCTGCACACGGCGCGCTCGCGCAACGATATCGATCACACCTTGTTCAAGCTTGGTCTGAAGGAGCGTATCGACACGCTGACATCAAAGGTTCGCAACCTTCTGGATGCGATGATCGCTGCTGCCGAACGTGAGAAGGAGACCCTGATCGTCGCCTATACGCATGGTCAGCCGGCGCAGCCATCGACATTCGGTCATTATCTTTCGGCGGCGATAGAGGTTCTCATTCGCGATCTTGAGCGGTTTGAAGCTGCGCGCGCTATCGTCGACCTGTCCCCCATGGGGGCAGCGGCGATCACGACCTCGGGTTTCCCGATCGATCGTGCGCGGGTCGCCGAACTGCTGGGCTTTAAGGCTCCCCTGTCCAATTCCTATAGCTGCATCGCCGCTGTAGACTATATTACCTCTACCTATTCCGCGCTGGAATTGATGTTCCTGCACCTCGGCCGCCTCATCCAGGATTTCCAGTTCTGGACAAGCTTCGAAGTTGGCCAGATCTACGTGCCCCATGCTTTCGTGCAGATCTCATCGATCATGCCGCAGAAGCGCAATCCGGTGCCGGTCGAGCATATGCGGCATCTGGCGAGCCAGACTATGGGCCGGGCACGCACGGTTCTCGACGTCATGCACAACACGCCATTCACCGACATGAACGACAGCGAGGGCGAGACCCAGCAGATGGGCTACGAAGCTTTTGCCTCGGCCGGCCGGGTTCTCGACCTGCTGGCGGCCTTTATCGGTGCGATCCGCATCGATCCGTTGCGCGTTGCGGAAAATATTCGTCGCTCCTGCATCACCATCACGGAGCTGGCGGATTCGCTGGTCCGCATCGAGGACCTCTCGTTCCGGCAGGCCCATGAGATCGCGGCTAAAGTGGCGCGCGCCGTGGTCGCGCGTGGCGGCGGGCTGGAGAAGGACGGCTTCGAGCCGTTCCTCGATGCGTTTCGCGAGGCTACATCCCGCGAGCCGTCTTTCGACC
>NZ_JAELUG010001032.1 GCF_016429255.1 Rhizobium sp. ASV8 | reverse complement strand
CCCCCCCCCCCCCCCCCCCCCCCCCCCCCCCCCCCCCCCCCCCCCCCCCCCCCCCCCCCCCCTCTTCCACCCGAAGACGGCATCCGAGATTTAATAGACCGTCTCGTGGGCTCGGAGATGTCCCCCCCCCCCCCATACTAAGCTCTGATAGACGGTGCCATGTGATCGACTGACCTGTACCCGAAACCCTTTCCGTTTCCTATTCGACTCAAGGTGACAAGGTGACAAGGTGAGCGCCAAGGCGACACGGGCTGTCTCTTATACACATCTGACGCTGCCGACGACGTGTCGTGGGTGTAGATGTCGGTGGTGGCGGTGTCATTGAAAAGGGGGGGGGGGGGGGGGGGGGGGGGGGGGGGGGGGGGGGGGGGGGGGGGGGGGGGGG
>NZ_JAELUG010001031.1 GCF_016429255.1 Rhizobium sp. ASV8 | reverse complement strand
CCCCCCCCCCCCCCCCCCCCCCCCCCCCCCCCCCCCCCCCCCCCCCCCCCCACACCTTTTTTAATGATCCGCCGACCACCGAGATCTACACCCACGACACGTCGTCGGCAGCGTCAGATGTGTATAAGAGACAGGTCATCGACAAGGATGATCTTCACACGGAAGCAGCACGTACAGTACATTGTCGACGGCTGTACGAGTAGCAAAAGGGTCACTCCCAAGCAAATTGCATCCACATTTAAGGGGTAAAACTGTCTCTTATACACATCTCCGAGCCCACGAGACGGTCTATTAAATCTCGTATTGCGTAATATGCGTGAAAAAGGGGGGGGGGGGGGGGGGGGGGGGGGGGGGGGGGGGGGGGGGGGGGGGGGGGGGGGGGGGG
>NZ_JAELUG010001030.1 GCF_016429255.1 Rhizobium sp. ASV8 | reverse complement strand
CCCCCCCCCCCCCCCCCCCCCCCCCCCCCCCCCCCCCCCCCCCCCCCCCCCCCCCCCCCCCCCCCCCCCCCCCCCCCACCCACACCCCCACCCCCGACACGTCGTCGGCAGCGTCAGATGTGTATAAGAGACAGCACTTGTATGGTGACATGAATGCTTCGCTTCGTAACTTTGGAATGGCAATATCTGGCGACGACATGGGCGACGAGTCTTGCCATGCAGACTGGCTGCGTGCTTTATCATCCTTGCCTCTGTCTCTTATACACATCTCCGAGCCCACGAGACGGTCTATTAAATCTCGTATGGCGGATTCTGCTTGTAAAGCGGGGGGGGGGGGGGGGGGGGGGGGGGGGGGGGGGGGGGGGGGGGGGGGGGGGGGGGGGGG
>NZ_JAELUG010001029.1 GCF_016429255.1 Rhizobium sp. ASV8 | reverse complement strand
CCCCCCCCCCCCCCCCCCCCCCCCCCCCCCCCCCCCCCCCCCCCCCCCCCCCCCCCCCCCTCTTTTCCCGCCGAAGACGTCAACCGCGATTTAATAGACCGTCTCGTGGGCTCGGAGATGTGTATCCCCCCCCCCAACAGCAAGGATCCGAAGACAAAGTATCAATCCAACGCTGCTACCAAGTACAAGGATGAGCTGAAGAGACGTGCCGAGAGGGACGCGCAAGCGTAAGTGCAAAGTTTGTATTTGATCTGTCTCTTATACACATCTGACGCTGCCGACGACGTGTCGTGGGTGTAGATCTCGGTGGTCGGGGTATCAGTGAAAAAGGGGGGGGGGGGGGGGGGGGGGGGGGGGGGGGGGGGGGGGGGGGGGGGGGGGGGGG
>NZ_JAELUG010001028.1 GCF_016429255.1 Rhizobium sp. ASV8 | reverse complement strand
CCCCCCCCCCCCCCCCCCCCCCCCCCCCCCCCCCCCCCCCCCCCCCCCCCCCCCCCCCCATTTTTTAACGCAGAAGAGGCAATACGAGATTTAATAGACCGTCTCGTGGGCTCGGAGATGTGTATAAGACCCCCCTGCCAGGCATTGCAAGCCGTGGGTTCTCTTTTTTCGTAGGTTGTGGTCGGGGCGAGGGGGTTTCGTTTGATGTGCCCGCGTCGTTGGGCGGGTTAGGAGGTAAGGAGGTTCTATGACTGTCTCTTATACACATCTGACGCTGCCGACGACGTGTCGTGGGTGTGGATGTCGGTGGTGGGCGGGTGAGTGAAAAGGGGGGGGGGGGGGGGGGGGGGGGGGGGGGGGGGGGGGGGGGGGGGGGGGGGGGGGG
>NZ_JAELUG010001027.1 GCF_016429255.1 Rhizobium sp. ASV8 | reverse complement strand
CCCCCCCCCCCCCCCCCCCCCCCCCCCCCCCCCCCCCCCCCCCCCCCCCCCCCCCCCCCCCCCCTTATCAACCAGAAGACGCCATACGAGATTTAATAGACCGACTCGTGGGCGGAGATGTGTATAAGAGACAGGTGATATGCTGACATTACGGGGTACTTTTTAGCCGTCATTGCTAGCCGCGTAGCCGCCGAGGTAAGTTACAGCGGCATTTCTTAGCCGATACCATTTTATTCCCAAGGCTACAATACCTGTCTCTTATACACATCTGACGCTGCCGACGACGTGTCGTGGGGGGTGGGGTGGGGGGGGGGGGGGGGGGGGGAGAGGGGGGGGGGGGGGGGGGGGGGGGGGGGGGGGGGGGGGGGGGGGGGGGGGGGGGGGG
>NZ_JAELUG010001026.1 GCF_016429255.1 Rhizobium sp. ASV8 | reverse complement strand
CCCCCCCCCCCCCCCCCCCCCCCCCCCCCCCCCCCCCCCCCCCCCCCCCCCCCCCCCCCCCCTTTTCCACCATAAGCCGGCATACGAGATTTAATAGACCGTCTCGTGGGCTCGGAGATGTGTATAAGAGACAGTCTCGGCGAGGACATGAATGTTTGTCGATTGCCGGGTTGGAACCGGAGTGTTGACCGGCTTTACATCTACCAAATTCGCGGAGAAGGCCGCGGGTTTGTCGCTGCCACGAACAGAGGCTGTCTCTTATACACATCTGACGCTGCCGACGACGTGTCGTGGGTGTTGTGGTGGGGGGGGGGGGGGTGGTGTATGAGGGGGGGGGGGGGGGGGGGGGGGGGGGGGGGGGGGGGGGGGGGGGGGGGGGGGGGGG
>NZ_JAELUG010001025.1 GCF_016429255.1 Rhizobium sp. ASV8 | reverse complement strand
ACCTAAGACTGTCAGCACCACGCGAGTCATTTGCTGCGCTTACATGGTTGAATTAGACTTACCTTTGTGCAGCTTAAACCTCTTCTCGTGGTCCTTCTCCGGGGATCCTGCACGCTCAGTCTCCGCCTCTGCAGATTCTGGTTCGTCGTCATCCTCGCCGTCATCTGACTCTCCAACGTCGCTCTCCGGGGCGCCAAATGGTTTCGCTGGCTTTTGGCTCTGAAAGGCTTTGGATGCGGCACCACCCGCGCCGAAGCTTGAGAGAGGCTTCGCACCTCCCGTAAGAGAAGCGAACCCACTAGTAGAAGCACCGCTTCCAAATCCGTTGGCACCTGATGGCAGACCAGCAAATGGGGATGCGCTTCCCGACCCGCCAAAGCTGAGT
>NZ_JAELUG010001024.1 GCF_016429255.1 Rhizobium sp. ASV8 | reverse complement strand
CCCCCCCCCCCCCCCCCCCCCCCCCCCCCCCCCCCCCCCCCCCCCCCCCCCCCCCCCCCCCCTCTCCAACCAGATGACGTAATACGAGATTTAATAGACCGTCTCGTGGGCTCGGAGATCCGTACCACCCACCCTCCTGAGACAGCAGGGAAAGGGGGGAAGAAGGCAGGAAGCCAGACGGGAAACAAGCGAAACAACAAGAAACGAAAAATAGATGAAGCTGGAAAACCCGACGAGAAAAATGTCATGATCTGTCTCTTATACACATCTGACGCTGCCGACGACGTGTCGTGGGTGTGGGTGGGGGGGGTGGGGGGGGGGGGTGTAAGGGGGGGGGGGGGGGGGGGGGGGGGGGGGGGGGGGGGGGGGGGGGGGGGGGGGGGGG
>NZ_JAELUG010001023.1 GCF_016429255.1 Rhizobium sp. ASV8 | reverse complement strand
CCCCCCCCCCCCCCCCCCCCCCCCCCCCCCCCCCCCCCCCCCCCCCCCCCCCCCACTTTTTTACTTATACGGCGACCACCGATATCTACACCCACGACACGTCGTCGGCAGCGTCAGATGTGTCCCCCCCCCCCACTCTGTCACTTATACGACGGAATTTCCACCAGACGGTGGACTCGGTTTAACAGCGTTCGCAAAGTGGGCTTGGTATCCAAAACCAGAGGCGGATGATGAGCTACTGTTCCCTAGGGCTGTCTCTTATACACATCTCCGAGCCCACGAGACGGTCTATTAAATCTCGTATTCCCTAATCTGCTTGAAAAAGGGGGGGGGGGGGGGGGGGGGGGGGGGGGGGGGGGGGGGGGGGGGGGGGGGGGGGGGGGGG
>NZ_JAELUG010000107.1 GCF_016429255.1 Rhizobium sp. ASV8 | reverse complement strand
CCCCTCGGGAAACTGCGAGGTATCGATCTTAGAAAAATCTAGCTTTTCCAGAAGCTTACCGCAGTTCTGCTCGGCGAAGGCAGCGCCCTGATCCAGGACATCCCATGAAACCGCGCCGGCTTCGACCATCGCCTTCAGCTTCGCGCCGTCGGGTGGTGAATCGTTTTCGAACTGAACGTTCTTGCTAGCAGTATAGGGTTGCTGCCAAGCCTTGATCTGCGAATCCTGCAGGGTGCCCTGATAGGAAACGAAGGTCAGAGACTTGTCCTCTGCGCGCACCTGGTCGAGCGCGACGACCGCGCTCGTGGCGCCAATGAGCGCGGCAAACAACGAGTTTCTTATCTTCAACATGAGTTCCTCCTCCTTCTTTGTATATGTTTTCCGGACCACGTCGCGCGCACCTTGCGCACCAAACCTCCATCGCCCGCGCGGCCGCCTCCGGCTAATTGCTCGCTGCAATCATGCTATCGACCGCATCGCGATTGCTTTGCAATTGCTCCAGTAGAGGCTGCACGTTTGGCGGCCTTTGCCCTGCCGCGGCGAAGGATATCGTCTGCCGCGCAAAGGCAAACAACTGTCCTGTGACATTTCCAAGCGGCGTCCGTCCACGCAACTCGGCGGCCTGTGCGGCGACCATAAGCTCCATGGCAACGATAGAGGTACCCAACTGCGCCAGTTCCAATCCACGCCGGCCGCCCAGCGCAGCGAGGGACGCCCGATCCATCACCCCGTTCGAATGGCTTGAGCTTGCGAGCTCACCTGCCAAGGGGGCCGTCAGGAGCCTCGCTTCCGATGTAATCGACTTATGGAAAAGCGCGACCCCATTGAAGCCGGGGGCACCGATGCCGTCTTCCTCGATGAGGCCGATCGCAAGGCCGGACCATGTCGTGTCGACGAGCTTTGCAACCCTCTCGGTCGAGCTGGTGAAAACCGGGGCGAAGGCAAGCCGCATTACGTCGAGCGCCATGCAAAGCGTAACCATATCGAAGTTTGCTACCGCAGCGAGACTGCCATGTTCCAGCGATATCACCGGGTTGCCCTGGCTCGCGTTCAACTCACGCCCAATCTGCTGCCTCGAAAAGGCAAGACTATCCTCGGCGGCGCCGTGGATTAGCGCCATCGAGCGGAAACACAAGGGATCCTGCAGATTTCGAGGACCGCCGGCCGAAAGGATATAACTGCCCTCGACATATTTTCTGATCGCCGAGCCGTGCCGGACAAGACCGTCGAATGGGCGAGACCGCAGCGCGATCTCGGAAACGGTCGAAGGGTTGGCAGCGTACCCTTCCATGCTAAGCGCGCCAACGAGGGTCGAAAGCTGCAGCAGGCGATGAAGATCGACGAAAGAAAGCACGGCAACTGCCGTCGACATGGCACTCGAATTGAGAAGCGCGAGAGCCTCCCCGGCCTCCAGATCGATATCGTCGAAGACAGCAAGCGCGACGTCGGCCATCGATGACATATCGCTCTGCCCCATGGATCCCCAAAGATGCATGGCGATCGGCCGATCCGCGTTCAGCGCATCCACCAGGCGTTCTGCCAGAACCGGCCTTGCGCCCGTGGTGCCGCTTGCCAACGAATTGAGAAGATTGAGTACGGTGGCGCGCGTAACATCCTTGGCCGCGAGCGGTCCATGCCCTGCATTATGGGTACGAAGCAAGCGCCGGCTGAATTCGGCGGTGTTTGCCTGACTGATGCTGGCTGTTGTCTTCGGCCCAACGCTTGTGGTCGCGCCATATATTCTTTCGCCGCGCGCGATCGCCTCTTCCAATATGCTGCGGCCGCGCACCATGCGCTCGATCGCGTCGGGACTTAGAGTGACCTTGGAACCGCTTCGGGATACGGAAACGACCTGCTCCATCGCCAGGTGCTGGCCGGTAATCTCGACGATATCTTGGCGCAATGATTGCATATGGAACGGCCGCCTGCCTTACCGTGGAATGATCTGTGCGGGACTTTCACCCTCTTGCGCCGCCGAGATTCACCTCATGCGCTATCGTGGTCGATGGGTAGGCCATTCAACGACTGCGGACAACTGCATAATCGACGCGTTTCAAACAATGAAACGAACACCGATCCGTTCACACCGCCCTTGCGCGGCGTTGGGGTAAAGATCTAATCGAGATCGGAAGGCCGATTTGAGCGTATGACTCGTCAGTTCGTACGATCTTATCGGCGATGGGAGGTTTAGATGACGTTCGCGCCTGTTCAAGCGGTGACGAAAGCTCTTGCAGTTCTTGCAACCGTAAACCAAGGCGGTCTCGTGAGCGTAAAGGAAATACATTCCCGAACCGGCATTCCGAAGCCGACCGTCGTACGGCTTCTGCAAACGTTGATCGCGGCTGGATATGTCAATCAGGACGAGAAAACGCGCGGATATCACGTAACGTCGGCAATCGCGAATTTGAGCTCCGGGTTTCACGGTGCTCCCAAAGTCATCGAGGTGGCGCGCTCTTTCGCCGACAGGCTGACCAAAGAGATCTTGTGGCCCTGCGCCATCTGCACCCTGGATATCGATGCGGTCGTGATCAACTACAGCACCATTCCGGATAGCCCGATTTCGCCCTTCCACGCCTCGCTCGGGCGACGACTGAGTTTAGGCGGTCGCGCGCTCGGCCGAGCCTATCTCTGTTTCTGTCCGCCGGAGGAGCAGCGAATTCTGCGCGATGTCATGCGGGCTTCCAAGGATCCGGAAAACAGCCAGATAAGTGACAGCACTTTCGAACGGATGATCTCGCGCACGCGGGCGAAAGGCTTTGCGGAACGAAACCCCGAGCTCGAACCGAGGAGCTCGGGCACGATCGCTTTTCCAATCCGGTCCGGAGAACGCGTGCTCGCGACATTCGGCGTCACCTATTTCAGGTCTGCCTTGCGCGGAAACCAAAATCGGAAAACCATCATCGAAGCCCTCCGCGAAACAGTCGCGGCAATTGAGGCACAGCTGCAAACGCCGTAGGGGTCAACGTTGAGCCAAGGAAGCTTCAAATCCGTATCGTTCCACGGGATTGCGCAACAGGATGCGCTTCTTCAACTCGCTATCGGTAACCCAGGCTTCGAACAGCGCCAGCAATTGAGCGCTCGTCGGCGGCGTCCCGGCGAACCGTACGAACGGGAAGTCCGTAGCCCATAGAAGACGCTCGCTATTTGCTTCCACCAGCGCATCATGAAATGGCCGGATTGCATCATAGCCAATGCCGGCCGCGCGCCGGCATACGGCCAGCTTGACCCAAACGGCTCCATCCCTCAGCAAGCCGAGAAGGCGCTGGAAATGCGGATGCCCAAGACCAAGTTGAGGATCGAAGCCGCCCATGTGATCGAGTACAATCGGAACTTTCGCCTTCTCCACGGCCCGCCACTGCTCGAGCATCACCGAGAGCGGCGCCCACACCTCCGCATGCATACGAACCTCCGCCAAAGCCGGTGCGAGCTTCTGAAGGAAAGTATCGAGGGGCACGGTTCCCGGCATGCGGCTGCCGTCGGGCAGCAGGTTCTCGACAAACCGCAACCCGCAGACCCCCTCCTCCTTGAGAGCGGCGAGACCTTCTACGGCACAGGATGCATCGGCCACGCCGACACCCCTGGCCCTGGAACCCAGCGCCTTCAACGTCGCCCTTATCAGATCAAGATTTCGGCCATAAGGCGTCGGCTGGACGAGGACGACGTGCGACACACCAGCCTGATCGGCGTTCGTTATGAGGGCGCTTGCCGGCGAGAAAGGTGGCGCATAGGCCGGGGTAGTCTCGAACGGAAACGCCCGCGGATCGTCAAAGACGTGAACGTGGCAATCACAAACGCCATGTTCGAGGACGGGCTGATTTTTCCGCGTTTCGGCCGTCATTGGGGGCGTCTCCATCTGAACGAAGGTTGCTTGGTGATCTGGGATGTGGGCTCCTCGGCAAACGAAGACCCGATTGCCTGATCAAGCCTGGTAATCGCCCGCATTGAATACCCAGCCCTTTGCGATGAAGTCCGCCCGCGGCGGGGCGAATACGTCAATCAAGATATGACGCCCTGGTCCGACGCCCTCGGTTGTGTGGATGAGTTCGGGGGGAATAATCGCCATACTGCCAGCCGCGGCCTCGATGTGCTGATCCTCGCGCCATTCCTCGGCATTGGACACCCATGGGGTACGGATATGGTGTACGAAATCACCTGCAATCGCGAGAGATCCCTGCTCGAAATCCTCATGCGCGTGCGGCGACAACTTCGTCCGGTCCCGCTGTCCTTCATATTCGACCCAGTTGATACTCATCGTCGAACTCTGAAAGAACTTCAGCCTGGGATTTCCTTCGGGAAAGGGGATGTCATCCACCTGATAGACGCGAATGCGATTGGCATCATTCTCCGATCGCACCATTGGCTTTGCTACCGGGATCACACGTCCATCCAGCACCTTATAGTCGTCGGCATTGACAACGTTGCGAGGGTCCATATCTCGGCGGGCCGTCGTCAGGGCAAACGCCCTTGCACCGCGCGGTAGTTGAAGTTGGAACGCACCGGCCGGCACGACAGCGATGGACCGGCTTCCGATTTCCATCGTTTCGGAATCCATCGTCAGCGTCGCTTCGCTTTCAGGAATGAGGAGAATGGTTTCATGATCGCTATGAATGATATTGTCCGCGCCATCGGCACCAGTGATACATTCGACCGTGAAATTCTGACCTCGAATGATTGAACTCGCGGCGTGAGCCGGCGCGAAATACGAAAGCGAAACGGGGCGTAAAATCATTGTTCGGACCTCAATAGGTGGCCTCGTCGGCGCGGGTAAACTGTCGCTGCAGCTCGAAGCTTGGTTGGGAAATGGCATATTCGGCACCGCCCAAACGCGTTACGGGCTGTGCGAGAGCCGTATTGAAATACCCACCCTCCTCAAGAAAGCCGGGCTGAATGTGCATACCGACCACCTTGCCGAAGGTGACGTTGACGTTGGCGTTGCCCGTTTCGTCGGTCAGCCTGACAATCTCGATGACCTTGCACTCCAGGGCGGCCGGCGATCGGGCCACACGCGGTGCCTTCACATAGATGCAGTTCGCTTTTTCGAGCCCGGCATACTCGAACTCGTCCATTCCGGCCGGGATTGGCGCGGACGTCATATTCATCTCTTTGACAAGGTCGTAGCTCACCAGGTTGAATACGAACTCACCGGTCTCACGGACGTTTTTTAGCGTGTCTTTCGCGGTACGATCCTCCGGCGTGTTGCAGGAGAATGCGAGGATCGGCGGCTCGTTGGACATGATGTTGAAGTAGGAATAGGGGGCCAGGTTGGCATTCCCTTCACTATCCACCGTACTCATCCAGCCTATCGGTCGCGGGGCAATAATCGCGTTCAAAATGCCTCGCTTGTAGGCTTTCAGCGCGATGTCGACAAAGACGGGCTCGGTATTGGGCATGAACAACTCTCCAGCTGAGGCGATGCCCGGCTTACGCGGTGATCTCATCGTCCGAGACCATTTTGCAACCGATCCATGGGGCTTGGCATCGTTTTGGCGGACGCTATGCAAGTCGATATTTCAGGACAAGTTGAGAATATCGTCGTTTCAACTGCTGAAATGCCATCAGAAATCGGACACGCTCCCGGCCACGAGGTGTATTCCTGACTTTCAGAGTTCGGCGGTATCCTGGAGTACGAGCATGGATGAACCAAATCCTCATCTCACCTTAAGAGCACGGATTGCAGACCATCAAAGGCTGCTGGGCACCTTCGTCAAGATTTCCGGCCCATCTACGATCGAGATATTGGCGGGAGCCGGTTTCGATTTTGTCGTTATTGATCAAGAGCACGGGGTGTTCGACCGCGCCGCGACAGATTTGGCTCTCCTCGCCTGCAAGGCATCTGCGATATCGGGGATTGTCAGAGTTCCCGCCCTGGCACCAGATGGCATACTTTCGGCTCTGGACTGCGGCGCTGCCGGCATTCTCGCCCCGCATATCGATAGCGCTGGTCGGGCGAAAGAACTGGTCTCGGCATGTCGCTACCGAGGCGGCCGTCGTGGTTTCTCTGCCGTAACACGCGCGGGCGGTTACGGCGCCAAATCCATGTGGAAACATGTCGATGAAGCGGACGCCGGCGTGGCGGCAATTGCCATGATCGAAGATCCAGCCGGTGTTGACAACATCGAGGACATCGTCTCCGTCGAGGGGCTGGACGCGGTGTTCATCGGCCGCGGAGATCTGACTGTTGCCTATGGCGCGGGCTCAAGAGAGCATCCCACGATCGTGTCGGCGGTCGACAGGATTATTGATGCCACCCGTCGCGCCGGCAAGTCCGTATGGATGATGGTTGAGACCGGCCCGGATATTGAGCCTTTGGCGACCAAGGGCGTGTCTTCCTTCATCGTGTCCTCGGATCAGGGCATGCTTCGCAATGCCGCCCGGAATATCATGGACGGATTATCATCGTTTGCCGGGGACAAGCGCGACTCTCTTTGAAGAGCCGCATATCAATCCTCCATATCCCATCGCGACAAGGCGCTGCCTGCGCTTAAAACAGCCTTTTTGCAAAACGCCGTTGACACCCGAAAGAGCGTCCAAGGTTTTCCGCGGCATTGTTGATGGGCGATTTCAAAGAGCGCCATTTTGAATGGCCAGGCTGCGTGACGGCAAGGAACACTTGAGGTCGCCAACCAATCAGAAATTCTGCAAAAGAGCTGCAAGACGGGGGCAATCACACCTTAAGCGCTAAACGAGAACGGCCTCAGGCATTTTCCAGCGCAACATTCAGCTCCACCATCTCGCTCCTTCGCGCAAGAGTTACCGAGATGGCCCATGGTCAAAATGGGCGAATAATCTATCAAAGTAATGCCAGCATAATCGCAAATATTATTTCCATTCTTCCAATATTATTCAGCAACTTAACTCATTTTTCACGGCGACTATGATCTACCATGATCATTCTAGGCCATCTGTTTTATTAGGGAGTAGTCGAATGGGTAAATTCATTTGCGACGATCCGATCGCCACGGATCGCAGGAGATTTCTTGCTACGGCCGGTGCAGCCGTCGCGAGCACGTGGTTCCTAGCCTCGAGCGCTGAGGCATCTGGGGAGGCAAAGCCCGTCGAAGCCACACCTGAGAAGAAGGCCTTCATGGCTGAGGCCACGCGCCTTGCCATCGAATCGGTCGAGAAGGGCTGGGGTGGCCCCTTCGGTGCGGTCATCGTGAAGGATGGAAAGGTCATCGGACGTGGCCAAAATCGCGTGCTGCTCACGGGTTGCCCTGTGTTTCATGCCGAGGTAACGGCGATCATGGATGCTTCTGCGACGCTCAATCCGAAGGCGCTACTCGGGAGCGATTACGCCGCCGGCACAATACTGGAGATGATCCCCCGCGAGCCTGGCTCCCCGGACCCCGTGCCGGAGCGGGCCAAGATGCTGAAGGGCTGCGAGATCTACATCAATGGCGCACCCTGCCCCATGTGTATGAGTGCAATTTATTGGTCGCGCATTGACCATGTCTATTTTGCCGCCAGCCTTGAGGACACGAGCAAGATCGGCTTCGACGACGCCTTCCAGTATGAAGACTTCCAGAAGCCATGGGACCAGCGCCGCATTGCCGTAACACCCGGTTTCGAGCGCGAGGAGGGCCTGAAAGCCTACCGGGCCTGGTCCAACAAGGCGGACAAGCATCCTTACTAGGCCCTTTCCAGAGAGGCTTTATAGAGGGGTCGCATTTCTGATTCGAAGTCGCTTTCAGACGGAGGCGGCTTTGCTTCGCGTGCTGAGCTTCGCGAGATTTTAGCCCTGATGCGTTTCGCGCTAAGCCGTCGAGCCGGATCGAACCCTTCGAAAAGATCTATTGTTCGAATATGTGATCGGGTCGCGACGAAACGCAAACGCGGCTCAGCCATCACGCACATCATCGGCAAGCGCGCCTTCGGCATTGATCGATACGCCATCGGCGTGAGGGATGACAATTCCGGCCGTTTAATAGCCAAGTGAAGGCAGAAGACTCTCAATGTAGAACGACACGATCTTGCCGGTCATCGTGAGTGGGTTCAGCCCTTGGTCGCCGTCCGCAAGCATGGCGGATAACGTGCTTTCCGAGACAGGACTTGGGCCGCCTGTCACTATATCGGATATCACGCCGCACTGAACGGTGCGGATCTGTCTCCCGGCGGCATTCTCGCTCGAGGCGGCATAAAGGTGAGCGCTGTCCAAGTTGACAATATCGCAACCCTCGCGGCGAAAGCTGTCCAGCAGTTCATCGTCTTCACGATAGATCGCGTCCCCGGTTGCTGCCCGGACGGTCACGATTGGCGGACTGGCATCGCTCTTTATCCACCGCGCTTGGGTTTGACTGACCAGTTGACGGTTTGCAGAGACAATACGATCTTGCGAATAATGGCGTGTCGTTCCATCAGCCGCCAATGCGTCCTCGACGAGATAAAAGGCACCCATCTTCAGCCCCTTGGTGCCAAGTCCCCCGGCAAGTCCGTAGGCGAGGATCAGTTCGATGCCGTAGTAGGCCAACTCCTCGACAGTCGAGGAAGAAACAGGTCCTCCATAGACATGAGCGAGCGAGAGATACTCTCGCCCGTCATTGCGCAGCATGCGCACACTGTCCGGCGGGACGTGAATGAAATGTTGTTCCTCGAACCGGCGGGGGTGGTAGTTCTCGAGCGCCGGCGGCGGTGGGCAATAACCGATGAGAGCGACTTTTACGGGACCGAATACGTCCGGCGCGAAGCGGCGGCCAACCAGCTTTGCGGGCGTCAGATGCGGAGCTTTGGGATTATTCAATTCGAAACAACCTTAATGATCTGGCATGGTGCCTTCAGTTTTGCTCGACCAGCGCGCTGCTGCATCAGGAGCGCACGGTTATGGCCGAGCTTTTTCCCACGGTGTGTCACTCCCGAGTTCAGACGCCAGGCTGCGTAGGAAGCTCCGCATCACGTCTGCGCGCTCCTCCGCCATGTTCCGGCCGGCCGTCGTCTGCATGGTTTCGGGCAGACGCAAAAGCTTCACCTCGAAATGATCGACCGCATAGCGGCGGTCATCCAGCGGACGGTTCTTGGCAAACGGGTCCTCTCCATTGAACAGGGAGGAACCGAGCTGGCCGGCGATCGAGAAGACCCTTGCAAGGCCGATGGCTCCCAGGGCCTCAAGCCGGTCTGCATCCTGTAGCGCCCGCGCCTCGAGCGTCCGCGGCGCAATATTGGCCGAGAAGCTGTGTGCGAGAATAGCATGGCAGGCGGCCTCGACGCGGTCCGACGCAAAGCCGATAGAGGCCAGGATCGGCCTTGCGGCATCGGCCGAATATTCCGAGGCGCGCGCCCGGTTCGGATCGTTTTTTGGCAGGTTTACCCAGTCGTGCAGATAGGCGGCGGCGATGATGACCCCCTCGTCGCCGCCGCCTTCAGTGGCCGCAATCCGCAATGCAGCACGCATGACCCGTCGGGCGTGATTGATATCGTGGCTTGCATCACTACCATCGTCATGGGCGATAAATTCGGCTTCGAGCCGGGCGATCAGGTCTTTGTGCGGCATTTCCATCTGCTTCTATCTGGTTTCGAGGATCAATCGGGAGGCATCGGCCAATGTGTCGACGACAGGGGCACCGGTCGCGACCAATGCGGCGCGCGCCTGCATGCCCGTGGTCACCAGAACGGTGCGAATACCAAGCGGGCTCGCGGCATCGAAATCGTCAACCGTGTCGCCGATCATCCAGCAGCGGTTGGTCGCAACGCCGAGCGCCTCGCAGTGAGCGACGAGGCTGTCACGTTTCGAAGGATGTCCGGTGCCGGCAAAGCCCTGGATCAGTCTGAAGTGCTCGCCGAGACGATGATGTTCGATCAGCGTCGCGATCTGCGGATGCGGCGCCATCGACAACAACGACTGGCTGGCAAAAGGGGCAATGGCCTCAAGCGCGTGAACGGCATCGATGGCTAGCGGCTGATCGTGCATTGCCGCATCGTAACGCGTGACATAGCTATCACCGAGATGTTTCAACTCATGAGACAGGGCCGTGCGACCGAGGAGAGCGTCGAAATATCTGGAGAGCGGCCGCTGATAGTGCTCGCGGATATCGGCCTCCGTCACGCCCGGGCGACCGAGATCGCCAAGCGCATCGATGGTGATCCGCGCCGTGATCGTGAAGTCGTCGAGGAGGGTGCCGTTCCAGTCCCAGATGACATGCTTTTCCATCAATTCCCAATCTCCATGCGGTGGCCATCAGTGTTAAAATAATGAAGGCGGTCGGCGGCAACGAAGAGTTCCACCGAACTGCCGGGTTCCAGCGCCTCGGCAAGACGCGCGCGAAAGCGCCAGCTGCCGCAGTCCAGATGGATGAGCCGCTCGACGCCCATCAGTTCGGAGCGCCGAACAAAAGCTGTGAGGCGCAGCCCCTCGTCTCGCACGCCAAGCGTGACATCCTCGGCGCGAAAACCGAGGATAAACTTGCCTGGCAGATCCGTGGATCTCGGCAGATGGATCGCTCGGTCGCCGCCAATCTTCACCCCGGCCCCCTCGATCTCGACTGGCGCCAGGTTCATGGAGCCGAGGAAATCGGCGACGAAGCTGTTGGCCGGCTGCGAGAAGATGGCTTCGGGCCTGCCTTGCTGTTCGATATGCCCGTCACGCATCACCACCAGATGGTCGGCAAGCGCAAGCGCCTCTGTCTGGTCATGTGTTACATAGATAGTCGTTGCACCAATCTCCCGCTGCAGGGCTGCAAGCTCAGCGCGCATCTCGATCCGCAATTTTGTGTCGAGATTGGAAAGTGGCTCATCCATCAGAAGCACGCCCGGTCCGCGCACGATGGCGCGGGCGATGCCGACGCGTTGACGCTGGCCGCCGGAAAGCTGCGCCGGGAGACGTCCCAACAGCGCATCGATGCGAGCAAGCTGCGCGGCTGCAAGCACGCGTTTCTCGATTTCTGCCTTCGTGACGCCAGCCATGCGCAGCGGAAAGGCAATATTCTCGAACACCGTCTTGGCGGGATAAAGCGCATAGTTTTGAAAAACCATCGCCACCCCGCGGCGCTGCAGATCAACATGGGTCACGTCACGCTCGCCGAAACGAATGGTGCCGGCAGTCGCTGTCTCGAGGCCGCAAAGGCAGCGCAGAAGCGTGGTCTTGCCGCATCCGGAGGGGCCAACGATCACGGTAACGCCGCCTGCCGGACAATTGACATCCAGCCGGTCAAAGACCGGGCGCTCGGCGCCCGCCCAGAGTTTCGTCAAGCCATGGACGGTAACGGCCTGTGGTGCGAGGGCATTTGTTGCCCTCGCTGTCATGGCAATGGTCATGAACTTGTCCTCACTTCGCGCCGGTCAGGTCGTCCATGATGCCCGTGAGGCGCTTCATGCCGTCCTGAGCTGAGGTCGCACCCGTCAGGATTTCGTATTGGATGTCGCCGAAGTTGGATTGGAACTCGTTGTTGGCCTTACCCGGCAAGGTGTACCAATTCTGGCTCCTCTGCGTATTGATGACCTTCAGGTCCGGGTTCTGCTTATAGAAATCTCCAAGCAGTTCCGGTTTTGCCACTGCCGTCGTGTTGATCGGCGACGACGCAGTTGCCTTGACGGTCAGCGCAACGCTTTCAGGTGTTACGAGCGACAGAAGCGCCTTGCAGGTTGCCTCCTTGCGCGCCGGGTCGGTCGCCAGCATGACGAAGCCGTTGCCCGACGCCATGGTCACGGGTGCTGCACCGTCCTTTGCCGGCATCGGCGCCAGCGCCACCTTAAATGAAGCCTTGGAAACCAGGCTGGTATAGCCGGAGGAAGAGCTCAGCAGCATCGCCACCTCGCCGGCCTGAAACATGCGGCCCGCCTCACCCCAGAACGTGCCGGGCGAAACGGCCGGCATGTAGCCTTTCTCGACCAGGCCGCGCATATAACCCATCACCTCAACGCCGGCCGCACCACCGACACCGGACTTGCCGTCCGCACCGATCATGGCGCCACCGGTGGATGCGAGCTGGCCCTCAAACATGTAGGTATTGGGCATGTACGTCAGCACGCCGAACTTGTTGTTGGCTTTGTCGCTGAGTTTGGCGGCCGCCGCCTCAAGCTCCGTCCAGTTTCTCGGCGGCCTCGCCGGATCGAGACCGGCTGCCTTGAAAGCATCGGTGTTGATGAACAGCGCCGGCAGGGTGACATACCATGGCATGGCATAGAGCTTGCCGTTGACACGGAAATCGTCGAGCAACCCCTTGTCCAGCTGTGCGGCAAGGTCCGGCGCTGATGCCAGGCAATCGTCAAGCGGCTGCGCACGACCGGAATCGACGTAGGGACGCAGTACCGCCCCCGTGACACGTACCGCGTCTGGCGTCGTGCCGGCAACGATATCGGCAAGCACCTTCTGCGTCGTGTCGAGGTCAGACTTGTTGTCGAGTTCGAGCTTCACCGGAGAGGACGGCTTTGTGCCGTTATAGGCTTCGAAAATCTGTTTCAACACCGCACCGTTCTGCTTCTCCTGACCCGAGACGAAGCGAAGCTCTCCGGCCGCAGCCGAGAATGCGGGAAGAAGTGCGAGTGAAATGGTGGCGATGGCAGTGGCCGAGATCAGGCGGATCATTGATAACACTCCAGAGTAAAAGGGAATTTTCAGTCGACCTGGCCGGATGTCATCGACATTCCGGCAATGAATTGCCGCTGCGCCACGAGGAAGCCGAGCAGCAATGGAAGAACGGTGAGCGTCGCGGCGGCCATCTGCGGCCCGTATTCCGATCCAAGCTCCTGATCGAGAAAACGGACGATGCCGAAGGGCACGGTTGCCGCGGTGTCGTTGCGCAGCACGAAGGACGGCCAGAAATAGTCATTCCAATGCGACACGAAGCTGAAGATTCCGAACGTCGTGATCGCCGGCCGCGCCATTGGAAAGACGATGTGCCGAAGGATGCGAAAAGGTGACGCGCCGTCGAGCCGAGCAGATTCGAACACCGATTGCGGGATCGACAGGAAGAACTGCCGCAAGAGGAACACGCTGAACGCGGAACTGAGGAAGGGCAGGATCAACGCGCCGTAGCTGTTGACGAGGCCAAACTGCGACAGCAGCACATAAACAGGAATTGCCGTGACCTGATAAGGCACCATCATCGCTGCAAGCACCAGCCAGAGGCTCAGAGCCTGTCCCGCAAAACGAAGCCGGGACAAAGCATAGGCTGCGGGCACACAGACGGCGACCTGCCCGATGAAGATCGCGACAACCACGACGACACCGTTGAAATAGTAGCGCAGGATCGGCACGTCCTCGAAGACGCGCACATAATTTTCCAGCGTGAAGGCAGGCAGGGCGAACAGGTTGCCGCGGAAAATATCGTCGGGCGGCGTAAAGGATGTGCGCAGCATCAGCCAGAACGGCAGCAGCATGAACACGGCCCCGATGGCAAGGACCAGATGAATGGCACCCTGTTGCACGAAATTGCGGCTGCGAGAGGAGGTAAGGGTCATCGGGAGCCTGCCTTTTCGAGCCGAGCCGTCAAGACGCGTTGGAGGAAGGTGGCAATCAGCGCCAGCGCCACAAGCACCAGTGTGACGACCGAACCACCGCCGATGTCGAAGAAATAAATGCCGCGTTCCCACATCAGATGGGCAAGCGTTTGGGAATGACGCGACGGGCCGCCACCAGTCATGGTCGATACGCTGTCGAAGACACGCATGGCGTTGACCGATGTGATGATCCCCGCAAAGACGGTGGTCGGTCCGATGGCTGGCCAAGTGACATGCCAGAAGCGATGCCAGCCATTGGCGCCATCGACACGCGCCGCCTCCAGCTGATGGCGCGGCACGGCGGCAAGCGCGGCGAGATAGAGAATGGCGATGAAACCGATCTGCTGCCAGTTGCCGACAACAGCCACAGCGGGTAGTGCAAGCGCCGGCGAATTCAGCCAGTCGGTCAGGCCGGTCATCGGCCCGAGCATGTGGTCGATCAGGCCGCGGCGGCCGACGAACATCCAGCGCCAGACGATGGACATGGCAACCAGGGTCGCCGCTACGGGCAGAAAATAGACGGCGCGCCAGAATACCCGGCCATGGCCGAGATTATTGATGCCGAGCGCCACCAGCAGGCCGAATATCATGGAGGTGGGCACGGTCAACGCCATGTAGAGCAGCGTCACACCGATGCTGTTAGCCAGATCGCCCCGCGCAAAGGCCTTGGTGAAATTCGAAAAGCCGACGAACCTGATGGTACCGGCAAGAATATCGGTTTCGAAGAAGGCCAGGATGAGCGTCAACAGGCAGGGCAGAATGGTGAAAACGACAAGCAGCGCCAGCATCGGCCCTACCAGCACGAAAGGTGCGGCGCGTTCGCCGATACCGGGCGCCGGCGCTGCGATCGGCGTCAGAAGACGGGCGTTCGACTGCTTCATAACCGGTACTCCCGCGTGTCGAATGCCACGTGAATTTCACCGGCGAAATGAGCAGCCGCGGCCTGCCGTGCCGAAGCGCCATCTTGCGGCGCGCCGAGATGGCACAAGACCAGCCTCTTTGCGTCGGCGATCGCCGCAAGTCGTCCGGCATCCGCCGGCGTCATATGCAGGCCGCCTGGAGCTTTCGGGCCTGAAAAATGCGCGTCGACGAGGAAGAGATCAGTGCCGGCAGCAAAATGGCCAAGCGCCGGCAGAAAACGCGTGTCGGCCGAATAAACGAAATCCATTCCTTCGAGCGCGATGCGCATCGCCGCCGTCGGAACGCGGTGATCGACCGGAAGCGTCGCGATGGTCGTCGTGCCAAAGGCGATATCCTCGCCCGGCCCGTACTCATGCGCATCAAAAACCGTCAGCAGCCAGTCATGGCCGCGCGCCAGAGCCGCGCCAAGCGCCCGGTATCCGGCACTCCCTCCCTCTTCCGCGAAACGCCAGTTGCGATGGCCGAAGAGATCGGAAAACCTCTGCAAGAATTCCAGCCCGCCCGACGGCACAAAGAGCGGTACAGGCTGGGTCCGACCTTCCGTCAGCCATTCCGTCATCAGCGCGTAACCGAGCGGGATGAGATCGAGCACATGGTCCGGATGCAGATGACTGATGACGATGCCGTCGATGCCGGCCTTTGCATCGGCGCCGATCAGGGCGCCCGCAATGCCAGGTCCGCAATCAAGCAGCAGGCTCTGCCCGGCGATGCGAGCAAGATAACCTGAGCAGGCGAAGCCCGCGATCGGGAATCCTCCCGACGAACCCAAAACCGTCAATGATCCGTTTGTCACAGCCAAGCTTGCATCCTCTGTTCCGCAAGCGGCCTCTATGGATCTACGATAACCGCATCGTGACAGTTCGATCGTTTTCACACCGCCTTCATAGATGCTATCTATAAATCAGACGCCTTCCCCGGAGATGCAAAGTGGCCAATCCGACCTTTACTCCCGCCATGCTGCAACGCCTAAGACGGCTCAGTCTGCGGCAGTTGATCTATTTCATGGAACTGGAGCGCTACGGCGGCTTCAGCCGGGCTGCGGCGGCTCTGGCCATCAGCCAGCCAACACTCTCTCAACAGATTTCCCAGCTGGAGGGCGAACTCGGCGTCAAGCTGATCGATCGCACCACAAGGCGCTTCGTTCTGACCACAGACGGGCGAGAGCTGCAAATTCGATTGCGGCGCATCATGAAGCAGCTTGGTGACGCTGTTTCCGAAGTCTCGTCACACCATCATGGCGAAGCGCTTTCCATAGGCATCCCCAATTATACAACCTATCCCGTCATCTCGCAGACGCTCCGCCGGTTCATCACGGCAGCGGCAGGCAATATGCCGCGCCTGATCGAGGTATCGGCCGAGGAAATGAGCCAGTTGCTGAATGATGGCGAACTCGATGCCGGCTTCATGACGATGCCCACTCCGGTGCGCCTTGCGCCCCGCATGGCAAGCCTCGTCGCCTGGGAGGCACCACTTTTGTTCTGCCTGCAGAAATCGCATCCCTTCGCCGCATTGCCGGCCCTTTTGCCGGAACATATCGCCGCACTCGATATCGTGCTGGTGCCGCGCGACTATCATCGCGCTCATTACGATCACCAACTCGGCTGTCTGCGCTCCCTTGGAATCGAGCCCCGTCTCGTTGAGACCGAAGTTACCAATATCCAGTCGCAGATGGCGCTGACGTCCGCCGGCATCGGCGCTTGCCTGCTTTCGGCCGATACCGCGCTCCTACCGCCCGACCTGGTGTTGAAACCATCGCTGCCGGAACTGGGCCGGCACCAGCTGTCACTGTTCTG
This sequence comes from Rhizobium sp. ASV8, assembly GCF_016429255.1. Classification (GTDB taxonomy): domain Bacteria; phylum Pseudomonadota; class Alphaproteobacteria; order Rhizobiales; family Rhizobiaceae; genus Rhizobium. Next base: position 9,498 of record NZ_JAELUG010000107.1, on the reverse strand, counting down.
GGCTGACGACAATATGAAGCCGCAACTACGGCAGTTCCGTCGCTGCATGATCAACGCATAGTGAATTCCGCACCGGCTGAAGCCAGATCGGCCCGTTGTTCGAACCGCTATACTACCTCGAGATCATCGCCCGGTTCCGGGTATGCTCGTTCCAAGCATCGTCCGTCACACTGCCGCTCTTGCGAACCGAGGAACCTAGGTCTCACAGGTTGCCCTTGTGCGAACGATGGCGCACGACCTAGCGCGTGGCGATCTGCCCGCGACGGGCCTTTGAAGACAGCTCATTCCATGGGGCCGTCGCAAAGGGGCTCAAAGTTCGGGACGAGCGGCATCCTTATCCGCTCGCTGCGATAGGTAGGATCGTTTGGCCCGCATAAGCAGCCCAAACGCTTGTCGCAATTGCAGATCTAGCATCCCGGAGGAGAACGGCTCGCACGAAACTTGCCATTGATCCACCATTCAAAAAACCGGTTCAATCGATCTGATGGGAGATGGTTTTGACGACGGTGTAGTGGGTTAGTCCCTCCGCACCGCCCTCGCGGCCGATCCCGCTTTCCTTTACTCCGCCAAACGGCGTCTCGGCCACGGATGCTTCCAGGGTGTTGATCGAAAGATTGCCGCTTTCTATGCCTTGCATCAGTCGATCCACATTGGCTGCCGACCGGGTGAAGCCATATGCCGCCAGACCAAAGGGCAGCGAATTCGCCTTATCGATCGCTTCTTCGATGGATGACACGGGATTGATGATCGCGAGCGGGCCGAATGGCTCTTCCTGCAGCGCGCGGGCATCATCCGGCAATTCGGCGATGGCGGTCGGTGCAAAAAAGTAGCCGCGATTGTGCAGGCGGCTGCCGCCGCAGAGAATCTGAGCGCCCCTTGCGCGCGCATCGTCGACAAGGGCTTGCAGGGCCTCGATGCGACGACCATTGGCGACTGGCCCCATCTGCGTCGAGGCTTCCATTCCATCGCCGACCGTAAGCGATCGGGCTTTCTCGACAAAGGCGCTCTTGAACCGGTCATAGATACTTTCATGGACGAAGAAGCGCGTGGGCGACGTGCAGACCTGCCCGGAATTGCGGTATTTGCGCGTCGCCGAAGCGATGCCGGCGGCAACCGGGTCGGCATCGTCGCAGACGACGACCGGTGCATGTCCGCCGAGTTCCATCAGAGCGGGTTTCATGTAACGCGAGGCCAGCTCGGTCAGGTGCTTGCCGACGGCCGTCGAACCCGTGAAGGCTACCATCCGCATCTGAGGCTGCGGAATCAGATATTCCGAAATCACCGCCGGAACGCCAAAAACCAGGTTGAGGACGCCTGCAGGCAAGCCGGCATCTTCGAGGGCCTTGGCGATATGGACGACACCACTCGGCGTCTCTTCCGATGCCTTGATGATGATCGAGCAGCCAGCGGCGATCGCGCCGCTGATCTTGCGCGCGGGCTGGCTCATCGGGAAGTTCCACGGGGAGAAAGCGGCAACGGCGCCGATCGGCTCATGCAACACGATATAGCGGATCCCCGGCGCACTGGGGATGACGCGACCATAGTGGCGAGTGCACTCGCCAGCGTCCCATTCGAAAAATTCACAACCGCGAATGACTTCGGCGCGGCCTTCCTTCAGCGGCTTGCCGTTTTCGAGGGTGATCGAGCGGGCTATTTCCTCCTGGCGCTCGCGCATCAGCGCCGCAGCCTTCAACATGATGGCGGCGCGCTGGGCCGGCGAGGTCCGTTTCCAGATACGGAAGCCTTTCTCTGCCGCTACGACCGCGTCGTGAAGATCGCTGGTGCTTGCGACGGCTACCTGGCCGATCACATGCTCGTTTGCGGGATTAACGATCGGCAGCGTGTCTGCGGTCTGCCTCCATTTACCATCGATGTAGAGTTGAACGTTGTTATCACTGCTCATAAAGTTCTCTCCGAACTCTCGGTCTTCTGAGGCGTCCCGAGTGTGAGATCGCCGCGTCCTATGGTCTGGATCATTCTGATGCTACTCATTTTCCCATAGTTCAACGTAGATAAATCGGATCAATTCATATGAATTGCGTATATATCGACGGCTCCAATAATGCATGCTTGGAGAAGCCGCAATCCATCTCGAACGGGGGCGCTAAAGGTACGATTTCGCAAGGGAGGTTGCCGGATAAAGCGGCATCGATATCCCGCCATTGCGGGGCTCCGCGCGACGCGCATCAGCCGCGTTGGCGAAGCCGCCGCAGTCCCGCAACGATCCGCCCCAGGGGTGGACGACAGGACGGTGCGATCGGGTGAAGCTGGCGGTTTGTCACTGCCGCCAGCTTGTTTCCATGATGCTATTTAGCGGGCATTTTACAGTTGGCGGCGTATACGTCCCCATGCGCCGTCAGGACCTTGCCTTCCGTCTTCAGGGCAAGCTTGCCATCCGTGCCTTTTTCGGCCTTCAGGGAATACCAGTCCTGGATCGGATGCTGATTGGGGCCAAGCTTGAACGATCCTCGTACGCTTGGAATGTCTGCACCGAGGATGGCCTTGCGGAAATCTGCCGCATCGTCTGGATTGGCCTTTTCCAGACCAGTGCCCATCATCAAGGCGGCATCATAACCCTGCGCCGCGTAATATGTGATCGGACGGTCGCCGAATTTCTTTTTCCACTCCGCGACAAACTCCTTGTTCATCGGATTATCGAAGTCGTCGTTCCAGTGGCTGGTGACACGGACGCCCAGAGCGGCATTTCCGACCGCACCGACGATGACCTGATCGAGGGAGGCCGGGTGAACCACCATCGGGATTTCCTTCAGCAATCCCGCCTGATCATATTGCCGCATGAAGGCAATGCCCAGGCCACCCGGTTCGAACTCATAGACGACATCGGGCTTGGCGGCGCGAATCTGCGCGATTTCCGGCGCAAAGTCGGTCTGGTCGAGACCGGTATAGACCTCGCCTGCGACTTCGCCCTTATAGAAGCGCTTGAATGCGACCATGGTTTCCTTGCCGGCCTGGTAGTTGGGCGCGATCAGGAAAGCCTTTTTGTAACCGAGCGATTGTGCAAGCGCACCCGCGCTTTCGCCCTGGCTGTCGTCCTGCCACGAGCTGACGAAATAGTTGGGATTGCAGTCCTTGCCGGCAAAGGATGCCGAAGCCGTATTGGCACTCACATATATGCCATCACCGTCGAGAATATCAGGAACGGCGGCAAAGGCGACGTTTGCAAAAACGATGCCGGTAAACAGCTTTATGCCTTGGTCGGACAACATCTTGTCGGCGATTTGCTTGGCATTGCCGGGCTTCAGGCCATCATCCTCGACAACCAGGGAGACCTCCTTGCCGCCGAGCTTGCCGCTATTCTTGTCTATGGCAAGTTGAAAGCCGTCGCGAATGTCTTGCCCGAGATAGCCGGCGGGACCCGACAGGGTCGTGATCATGCCGATTTTCACCGGCTCTGCGAGAGCGACACTTGCCGAAAGTGCGAGTGCCATCGCGGTCAGAATTCCCCTGTAGCTCATCAAATTGTTCTCCTCCCATTCTGATGCGCGCGTGCCATCGCTCTCGCCGCGGGGTCATCACGCCGCAGTCGCCAATGGCAAGCGAAAGTTAGATCACTGAAGTGCCGCTCTCTCCCTCGGCACGTCCGGGCACCAAGCTTGGCGCAACGGAGAATTCCGTAAATGGAAAAATCGTCGCGTGGGTATAACGCTTGAGAATATCAGAGCCTGTTTGATATTTACGCCAGCTGCGAAAGCTCCTTTGCCGTGCTCCTCAACATCTCCACCAGAACTTCGGCGGCCGGGGACAAGCGCGCATTGGCACGGGTCGTAATCCCTATCGGGATCGCCGTGGTGCGCAGTGCCACCGGCAGAATGGTGATGGCGCCGGCGGCAGCCTCGCGGCGGGCGACGGCCGCCGGAAACACACCAAGATAGTCGGCATCTACCAATAGGGCACGATTGGTCAGCAGCGATACGGATTCGACCGCATGCGTCGGCGGTTCCAGCCCTTCCTCGTTGAAAGCGATGTCGATCTGGCGCCTCAGGCTGGTTTCCTGCGGCGGCAAGATCCACTCCCAACCGGCCAGGTCCGCCAAATGGAGGGGGCCACGCTCCGCCAGCGGATGACCACGCCGCACGACGACGAGCGCGATATCATCCATCAGAACCTCCTGAACGACGCTGGGGCGATCGGGAAGTTCGGAAAGACGCCCGACGACAATGTCCAGTTCACCCGCCCGAAGCGCCGGAATGAGGACGTCGTTCGTGCCTTCCACGATCTTGACCACAAGCTTCGGGCGCTCCCGCCGCAGCCGAGCGATTGCCGTCGGGAGAAGTTCTGCCGCCGCCGACAGCAAGGTTCCTATAGCAACACGGCCGCCTGCGCCGTCGCGAAGATCGGCCAAATGCTCTTCCGCATGGGCAAGCTGGGCGATCACCAGCCGGGCATGCTGGGCAAGGGTATCGCCGAACATCGTCGGTACGACGCCGCGGTTGGTGCGGTCGAACAATTTTGCCTTCATCAGGGCTTCAATTTCCTGCAAAGCCTTGGTGACGGCAGATTGCGTCATGTTGAGCCGCTTGGCCGCTCGAACGAGATTCCCTTCCTTTTCGATCGCCACCACCATGCGGAGATGTCTGATGGTGAGACGGCTGGTCAGAAGCTTCATCTCGTATCCTTTCAAGCGGTTGGTCTGCCCTTGATATTCCAAATTGTCATAGACAATGCCAGAGAATTCACTTGCGCACATTTCCAATCGTTGGAAATTCTCTCGGCTGGGACGAGAAGAAGATGGGACCGCTTTGTTTGGTAGGAAGCAAACGCGATCGCCCATGGGAGGATTTTGGAATGAATGCAAAGAGTGGCGCACCCCGCCGGGCTGAAATCGCCGGAGCCGGAATTGGTGGTCTGACGACCGCCGCCGCGTTGGCACAGCGAGGCTGGTCAGTCGCCGTTCACGAGCGCGCGCCGACCTTGCGCACGTTCGGAGCAGGCATCTATATCTGGAGCAACGGCCTTCGGGTCTTGAAGGCTCTCGGTGCGCTGGAGCAGGCAACGGTCGGAGCCCATATTGGGCCGCAGTTTCACACCCGCGATCACATCAATACGACGATGGAGGAAATCCCCATCAACGGCGACGGCGACGCCCGGCTCGTCACCATATTGCGCGAGCAGCTGATCGGTACCTTAGTCGATACCTGCCGCAAGGCGGGTGTCGAAATCATCACGAATTCTGAAGCCGTCGCGGCAACACCGGATGGCGAGTTGCTGCTCGCCGACGGTTCGAGGCGCCGGGCGGATCTCGTTGTGGGTGCCGATGGCATCAATTCAAAGGTTCGCGACTCTCTCGATCTGATGATGTACCGCAAGCATCTCGGCTACGGGGCCATCCGCATGTTGATCTCGCGCGACGATGCCGACGTCCCCGCCGAGGATCGCGAGCGCTACATCGAGTATTTTACCGGAACGCGGCGCATTCTCTATACACCGGCAAGCGCCCGGGATCTCTACGTGGCTCTGTGCTGCGCAGCCGATGATATAGATGCGCTTAAGGTGCCGGCGGATCGCAATCTGTGGACTGCATCCTTCCCGCATCTTGCCCATCTCGTGTCGCGCCTTGGCGATACCGGCCGTTGGGATGCCTTCGAGGTCGTCAAGCTGAAGGCGTGGAGCAAGGGCAAGGTGGCCATCCTCGGAGACGCTGCCCATGCGATGCCTCCTTATCTCGGACAGGGGGGCGGCTGTGCGCTGATGAACGGACTGGCCCTTGCGGCAGCAGTCGACGGTGCGCCCGATGTCGCGCAGGCATTGGTCGAATGGGAAGACCGCGAACGGCCGATTACCGAACATACGCAGGATACGGCCGAGCGGCTCGGAGACATGAACTTCTGGCCCGATGATGTGCGCTCGCAAGTGATGAAGATCACCGGAAAATGTGCCGAGATCGGCATGGAACGGATGAAGACTGCCCGCTACGCCCCGACCGCGACGGAACCGGTCTGAGCGAGCATGAAATCAAAGGCGAGGCTTCGAGCTTCCAGAGACGGAGACATATTGCATGAATTCGATTGAGATTGGCGCCAACGCCTTTTCCTATGACGAAGCCGGATCCGGTCCCGTCATCCTTCTCTTGTCGGGTTGGTGTCAGGATCATCGACTGTTCAAGACGCTTGCTCCCGAACTTGCCAAAACGAACCATGTCATTCGCCTCGATTGGCGTGGCCACGGCGAACATCGGGCGCATGATGGCGACTTTACCTGCGAGGACCAGGCAGCGGATGTGATCGCCTTTCTGGACAGATTGGGTATCGAGCAGGTCCTGCCGGTTTCCACGTCTCATGGAGGCTGGGCGAACATCGAGCTGGCAGACCGCCTTGGTGCTGGGCGCATCCCGCGCGCAATCGTGATCGACTGGATACAGACGACCCCGAACGAAGATTTCTTCCGGATGATCGATCATATCCAGGAACGGACCAATTGGGAAAATGGCCGCGGCGACTTTTTCAATTACTGGATCGGCGATACCAAGAACGAGGACATCATCAACCACGTCAACAACGAGATGGCGAATTACAGCTTCGAGATGTGGGCGCGCTCGGGCCGGGAGATCGGCAAGGCCTATCGCAAATGGGGCAATCCGATGCTGCGCATGGCAGCCCTCGCTGAGAAGCGTCCGATCACGCATATTTATTCCCAACCGTTCGAGCCGGAATATACGCAGGCCCAACTCGCCTTTGCAGCGGAACATGATTGGTATAAGCCGACAAAATTGCCCGGCAGAACCCACTTCCCGACGCTGGAGCAGCCGAAGGTCGTCGCAGACACCATCCGCGCTTTCATCGCTTGAATCATGTCAGATCGGAGCCATCCATGAGTTCACTCGCTGAAGAAGCCAGCTGGCCCAAAGACATCGTCGATCGGGACTACAATGCCCGCGCGACCGTCTCGATCGAGCGATTTGAGGCGGAGATGCGGAAGTACCGCGACCGCTCGGAGGATATGCGCAGCCTGGGATCGCGGTTTGACGTCGTCTATGATGCCGAAAGCGGCCAGACGATCGATCTTTACGGTGCCGGAACAGGCGGCGAGCGGCGGCCGGTTTTCATCTTCATTCACGGCGGTTACTGGCGGGCATTGTCGAAGAATGATTCCGCCTTCATGGCGGGGATGCTCGCGCGCCACGGCATTGCGACTGCGGTGGTCGACTATCGTCTGGCGCCAAGCGTTTCACTGGACGAAATCGTGCGCGAGGTGCGGGCCGCTGTCGCATTCATTTGGAAGAATGGCGCCGAACTCGGTATCGACAACGATCGCATCTATGTCGGCGGAAGCTCCGCCGGCGGTCATCTGACCGGCGCGGTTCTGGCAGGCGGCTGGCGCGAAGATTTTGGGCTTCCGCCGGATCTCATTAAGGGCGCGATGCCGATCAGCGGGCTCTTCCATCTCGCGCCGATCGCCGCTTCCTTTGCCCAGGAATGGCTCCAGCTCGATGAAGACGCAGTCTGGCGGCTAAGCCCAATGAATCATCTGCCAGAGGTTGGATGCCCCATCGTGGTTGCCTATGCCGATGGCGAGGCCGCCGGCTTTCGGCGTCAATCGGTCGAATATGACCGGCTTTGGCGCAAGGCAGGGTTTCCATCCCGCCTGATCGAGGTCGCCGGCCGAAACCACTTCGACGTGTTGCTCGACCTTGGCGTGGACGATTCCGAGCTCTCGCGGCGGCTGATCCAGCTGATCAACGGATAGCGTATTTCCGGGAAAGCGCGTGGTGGTTCTCCGACGGGAACCCGTAACAAATCGACAGTATCAATCGGTTTCGCGTGGCGTGAGACGCTGGACGTAGCGCGCCACGATTGCCGAGAAAGACGTGACGGCTGGCGATGCCGACCGTCCTGCCGCCCGTATCAGCGATATCTCTCGGGATATATTGGGCTCGCCGAGCGGCTTGCCGATCACCTTGCGGTTCCTTGCCGCGGCCAGCGCGTAGGTCGGCAGGACGGCAACACCGAGACCGGCCTCGACAAGTGCGATGGCGGTCGCGACCTGGGTCACTTCGTAAGCCGGACGAAACGGGATCTCTGCCATTTCGAAACCGACCTCGACCAGAAGCCGGATGCCGCTGTCACGCGTCAGCGTCACAAGCGGAAGATCCTCCAGATCGCGCCAGCCTACCTTTTCGGTGGCAATCAGCGGGCTCTGGTCATGACAGAACACCATCAGGCTATCGCGAACCAGCGACATGCGCTCGATGCCGTCTTCTGCGGGCGAAAACGTGCCGAGCCCGCAATCCGCCTTGCCGCTGCGCACGCTTTCGACAATCTGCTCCGTGCCGACGTCCAGAAGCTGGACGGATATTCCGCCGAAGCGCTTCTGGAATTCGGCGATCGCCCGCGGCAGGACCACGGCGGCGAGAAGCGGGGGAGCCGCGACGCGCAACCGTCCGCGCCGTCGTTCTGCGAGCTCATGCACGCCCTTTATGGCGCGCTCCAGTTCGTCCAGGGCCTTCGCTGCCGAGTTCTGGAATTCCTTGCCCGCCTCCGTCAGCTCCACCCGCCGTGTCGTTCGATCGAAGAGGCGCAGAGACAGTTCCCCCTCCAGATCCCGAATCGCTTGTGAAAGCGCAGGTTGCGCCATGTTCAGGCGTTCGGAGGCACGCGAGAAATTGCCAAGTTCGGCGGCGGCGAGAAAGCACTCGATTTGCCTGATCGTGATTTTCACGGCATTTCCATTTTATAATTAAATCCTATTAATTCATACATCAAATAACGATTGCCGTATAGATGAAGATCGTGCTCTCTGCTGCATAGAGAGGTGCGTCAATTGTTGCGCGACGCGGAGGAAATTTTGGGCACAGGCGAGGAGGGCGACGAAAAGTCGAGCCGCTTTGACGGGCTACGCCTGTCATCGAAAGAGGCCGGTCTACCGCATCCCCGATACTGCTTAAGAACATCGTCCGGCATGGAAAGCGCCTTCAAGAGTCTGGTTTGCAGAATGGCTGACCTGCCCGCTCTCGCAAGCGCGCATGCAGCCTGCTCCAAGGATATGGGTGTCGTATGAAATACGTGAAAAAGGACGCCAAGGCGCATGCCAGGGCAACAATGAAGGGGATATGGGCAGCGGCGCTGATGCCCTTCTCTAGCGACCTGTCCATCGATGCCGATGGCTTCCGCAGCAATATCGATCACTGGATCGACGATCTGAAGATCGACGGCTTCTTCATCGCGGGGAAGCAAGGCGAATTCTTCTCGATGTCGATAGAGGAGCGCAAGCGCAGCTTTGAGCTTGCGGTCGATGCCTGTGCCGGTCGGGCGCAGACGATCATGTCCTGCTCGGATCAAAACATGGATGTGGTCATCGATCTAGCCAGGCACGCGCAGAAATGCGGAGCGGACTATATCGTCGTCCACGCGCCCATCCTGCATTTCTTCAAGGAGCAGGACGAGACGCTCTTGAACTACTACCGAACCATTGCCGACAAGGTCGATATCGGCATAGCGCTCTGGAGCCATCCCGATAGCGGCTATCTGATGAGCCCGGAGC
>NZ_JAELUG010001022.1 GCF_016429255.1 Rhizobium sp. ASV8 | reverse complement strand
CGTGTTCAATGACGCCAAGCGAAGGCGGCTCCAGGGACTTTCTTTGCGCTGCAAGTGACTTCTTCTTCTTTGGCGTGCCGTTTCGCAAGAGAGGCTGCAAGTCGGCAACAGGAAGAGCACCATCCGGCTTGACAACCTGTGAAGCTGCATTGAAGCCGGTTTGCAGAAGCTTGTGGATAATCTGATTTGCGTGTGCAACGGCACTCTCCTCGTCCATAGCAAGAGTGTCGGAGAGCGAGGCCAGCATTTCAAACTGCGCTGTCAGAAGCAGTTGCATGCTGGCAGCGTCGCCCGTCTTTTCTTGTTCCAACACCTCGAGGTACGCCTCACGGCTAAAGTTGGCCTTGATGAGCTCAGCTTCACGGTTGAGAGTGTTACTCTCACC
>NZ_JAELUG010001021.1 GCF_016429255.1 Rhizobium sp. ASV8 | reverse complement strand
CCCCCCCCCCCCCCCCCCCCCCCCCCCCCCCCCCCCCCCCCCCCCCCCCCCCCCCCCCCCCCCCCCCCCCCCCCCCCCCCCCCCCCCCCCCCCACGACCCGTCGTCGGCAGCGTCAGATGTGTATAAGAGACAGTTTTAGTGCTTCCAACCGAGAACAGATGCGGCGTGCTAGTCTCCGTCTATACGGGCGGAGGGTGCGGCGTCTTTCCGATCCAGTTGGATGATTAGCTCCTAATCGCCGTCTTTGTATCTGTCTCTTATACACATCTCCGAGCCCACGAGACGGTCTATTAAATCTCGGATGCCGTCTTAGGGGTGGAAAGGGGGGGGGGGGGGGGGGGGGGGGGGGGGGGGGGGGGGGGGGGGGGGGGGGGGGGGGGGGGG
>NZ_JAELUG010001020.1 GCF_016429255.1 Rhizobium sp. ASV8 | reverse complement strand
CCCCCCCCCCCCCCCCCCCCCCCCCCCCCCCCCCCCCCCCCCCCCCCCCCCCCCCCCCCTTTTTTTAAAGCATAAGAGGGCATACGAGATTTAATAGACCGTCTCGTGGGCTCGGAGATGTGTATAAGAGACAGGGTTGGAGAATGTGGGGTAATACAACCGCCGACAGACATAAGCCCTCCGTCATCACTCCACATCTCAGTTCCGATTACAAGACTCACACATCACCAAAAAGTCTCAAGCTCCAGACTCTGTCTCTTATACACATCTGACGCTGCCGACGACGTGTCGTGGGGGTGGGTGTCGGGGGGGGGGGGGGCGGGTGAGAGGGGGGGGGGGGGGGGGGGGGGGGGGGGGGGGGGGGGGGGGGGGGGGGGGGGGGGGG
>NZ_JAELUG010001019.1 GCF_016429255.1 Rhizobium sp. ASV8 | reverse complement strand
CCCCCCCCCCCCCCCCCCCCCCCCCCCCCCCCCCCCCCCCCCCCCCCCCCCCCCCCCCCCTTTTTCCACCCCTAAGACGGCAAACGAGATTTAATAGACCGTCTCGTGGGCTCGGAGATGTGTATAAGAGACAGCATCTTACATGTACAAAGTAATGAAGAACCACATAGCTGGCAAGTATGGGAGGCCACCCCAGGCACTGCCGCTCTTTGTGGACACAAAAGACTCCATCCCCAGGGACACTCAGGCGGCTGTCTCTTATACACATCTGACGCTGCCGACGACGTGTCGTGGGGGTAGATGTCGGTGGGGGCCGGGTGAGGGGAGAGGGGGGGGGGGGGGGGGGGGGGGGGGGGGGGGGGGGGGGGGGGGGGGGGGGGGGGGG
>NZ_JAELUG010001018.1 GCF_016429255.1 Rhizobium sp. ASV8 | reverse complement strand
CCCCCCCCCCCCCCCCCCCCCCCCCCCCCCCCCCCCCCCCCCCCCCCCCCCCCCCCCCCCACTTTTCAACCATAAGACGGAAAACGAGATTTAATAGACCGTCTCGTGGGCTCGGAGATGTGTATAAGAGACACAGACCACACCGCAACTACGGTGACGGCCATCCTTTCGTATACCCAGAACCAACTGTCTGCCAAAGCTGTGAAGCGTCCGGTAAATCAGCCGCATGCGACGTTGACACCCTACTAGGCCTGTCTCTTATACACATCTGACGCTGCCGACGACGTGTCGTGGGGGTTGGGGTCGGGGGGGGGCGGGGGGTGGAGGAGGGGGGGGGGGGGGGGGGGGGGGGGGGGGGGGGGGGGGGGGGGGGGGGGGGGGGGGG
>NZ_JAELUG010001017.1 GCF_016429255.1 Rhizobium sp. ASV8 | reverse complement strand
CCCCCCCCCCCCCCCCCCCCCCCCCCCCCCCCCCCCCCCCCCCCCCCCCCCCCCCCCCCCCTGTTCCACGCCCACGACGCCAAACGAGATTTAATAGACCGTCTCGTGGGCTCGGAGATGTGCCCCCCCCCCCCCCCTTCAGCTTGCCGTCGACGCTGCGGGCAACGGCTTCAGCGATATCTTCGACGTAAACGGGCTGGAACTTCGTCTTGCCGCCACCGATCAACGGCAGGAATGGGGCCGTCGCGACATGTCGGCAAACTCTGTCTCTTATACACATCTGACGCTGCCGACGACGTGTCGTGGGGGTAGATAGCGGGGGGGGGGGGGGGGGGGAAAGGGGGGGGGGGGGGGGGGGGGGGGGGGGGGGGGGGGGGGGGGGGG
>NZ_JAELUG010001016.1 GCF_016429255.1 Rhizobium sp. ASV8 | reverse complement strand
CTTGGGCGCATGGGCGGCTTTCGTGTTTATTTGATGTTTTTGAAAGGCTTTTTTGCGCCCAAATCCTTTGCGAATCCGGATTATTTCATATCCGGACTCGCTTCTCTCTTCTACTTGGTTGGATCTTTCGCATCATGCTGAGTACTTGGCGCGTCAAGTTGAGGGCTGATGTTGCACATTTAGCAAAGCCAGAATGATTTAGATGGCCGACGAAGATCCAGTTGCCATGCTGCCTGGTGAAAGTTTAGGGATTCTTCGTACCGCCGTCACTTTGAGACGTGTTTACGGACTATGAAGGCAGTATCGAGCAAGTCGATGGGCTATTTCTGTCTCTTATACACATCTCCGAGCCCACGAGACGGTCTATTAAATCTCGTATTACGTC
>NZ_JAELUG010001015.1 GCF_016429255.1 Rhizobium sp. ASV8 | reverse complement strand
AGCCTACCCAGGTCGCAATGAGCGCTTTGGACTTTCGCAGGCAACGCTCTGGGTAAAGTCGCTCTACATTTCCACGGCGCTGCAATCCGCTGGCCTAGGCCGCGCAGCCATGGCCTGCATCGAAAACATGGCTACCCTGCCGCCGCACAACTGCACCACGCTAGCCCTCGACACGGTGGCCGGCGAGTATCAACGCAGCGAACGCAGCTTGGCGTCGTTTTATGACGAAAGGGGACTGCCGAGACCAAAGGAGGTGCGCACCAATGAAGATTGGTATCTTAGACAGGGCTATGTGCTTATGGATCTGCCGCCGCCGCTGCTGTCTCTTATACACATCTGACGCTGCCGACGACGTGTCGTGGGTGTGGAGGTGGGGGGGGGGGGG
>NZ_JAELUG010001014.1 GCF_016429255.1 Rhizobium sp. ASV8 | reverse complement strand
GCAGCGTCAGATGTGTATAAGAGACAGTCCCCGCCCCACGAAATTATTGAACCAGGGCAAATTTCGAGACAGGATTTGCTACATCCCACCGGCGCATCACGACAACCATTAATCCCACTCCATAAACACCTTCAACAACCGCAAAGATGGAGAACGAACGTGGCGAGATCGTCGATCTGTAAGACAGCACCGATTCCAACAACACCGATTTATTTTACAATTGGCGAAAAAAAAACTAGGGTACTTGGTATACTAATATTTGCGATTCCCCGTGTAGCTACGTCCCCCGCAAGTGCAGCGCTACCAACCGCATTATCAAGGCCATGGACCACGGCTCTGTCCAGATCTCCATTGCCAAGGTTGACGAGAACGGCCGTGCCATTAC
>NZ_JAELUG010000106.1 GCF_016429255.1 Rhizobium sp. ASV8 | reverse complement strand
CTTTTTGGCGGACACTGCCTGGGCGCGCAAGCGAGCCCGGCCCGGCACGAACCAACCGTTCGTTCGGTGCAATACAGATACGACCCATGCACCGATGGTCGTCTGAGCGATGGGCGGCCACGGACGTAGAGGTGCTCATCGCCGAAAAACCTTGCGAAATATCGACTTCTTGGCTTCCGCTTCCCACGCCTGCGATTGTGCTTCCCACGCCTGCGATTGTGTTTCGTGCCAAATCTTCGCATCATTCATAAGTCGCGCGCGTTCAATTACATGCGACAGCAGAAAAGTTGAGAGCTCGGAGTCGTTCAAGCCTGCAATTTGGCTAATCAGATCGCCCAATGGCCTTGATGATTCGTGAAGAAGATCGTTCGCCCAGTAGCTGGCGAGTTCGGTCCGTCGATGATCTATGACGGTCTTCTCCTCACCACGGAGGAGTTTGGACAATCGATTAAGCATTTGAATAACATATGCCTCGCGCAGCGATGGCATTAGTGATGTCCAGCTGCCCCCATTGTGTACTCTATGGCGCGACATCTCCCTGGGAATGAATCCCATAGGGCCCTTTGTGGCCAGCATGATGCAGAGTGGCCAATCTCCGAGCTTTAGATTTGCTATCCAAGTTGAAAGGTCTGAAAGGTGTTCACGTCGTGTCATCACCGTATGAAGTGCGACTGGGTTGCTTTGTTGAAGCAGGAACTCAATCGAAGATAGCTCAGGAGGATCAAGAGGAGGCAGGACGTATTCTTGAACGGCATTTAGTGATCGGGTACGATGAAAGCAGAATGATGCGTCAGGATGTCGATCGAGGAAGTCAACCTGTGTGGCCAACTTGTTTCTGTCTGTCCAGAAATCATCGCCATCCAAAAAAGATATAAGCTCTCCGCGACAGGCGGCTATCGTCCGCGCGAAGTTTTCTTCAGCCCCGAGGTTGGTTTCACGACGTTCTATCCTCAAACGACCAGGATATGCCGCCGCCAATCGATGCAAAATACGGGGAGTGGCATCCGTTGAACAATCGTCTCCGACGACGATCTCGTAGTCAAAATTCACTTCTTGTCCAAGAGCGCTTTGGACTGCCTGCTCAATGAAAGATTCGTGATTGTATGTGTAGATGCAAACACTTAAACGCATAATAGCGGTCCTCGCCAAGGTTGTTTTCGAGTTGTGGCTTGTCTAGATCCACGAGGATTTACAATTGACTCGCATCATATCTAGCGGCCTATGTCGTGGTTCCCGAACTCCCGCCTCCTACGCCTTGCTATCAAGCTCAAACTTGGCTCCTCATCGACTACCTTTATTAGATACCCTCTATAGTTTGCAGCTGGGATCGTAGGAAGCCTAACCTTGGTAATCTCCGGCTCTTTTCGGCTTTATGGAATGGCTTTCTGGCATATTCCGCTGCATTTGCTGGAAAGAAATACCCATCAATGGAAGCCAATTCGATTTTTGGACTGCTGGTTTCTCGACGATTTCCCCGACGCCTATCGGCATTGAAAGTGATCACATCAAAAGCTCTGATTACCGCTAGTGAGGCGGATGATTCGGAGGCGAGAGGGCTCGTGTCCGACTCAAAAGCACGCAAAGAACTAGACACCTTTCAACTCATTGCGATAAAATCGTCGTTCTTCGGACCGTGAAGCCTATGCTTACAAACGCTCTTGCAGACGTGGATGAGCGAAGCGGCAGCGCAACCACAACATTCGAGTTGTAAAATGAAACGAAATATATTTGTCACCAGGCCGACACTGCCTCCTTTGGAGGAGTTCATCCCATACCTTGAACAGATTTGGGAGAACAAAATCCTAACCAACGGCGGGCCGTTCCATCGGCAGCTGGAGGATGAACTCTGCCGCTATCTGGGCGTAGATAATATTTGCCTGTTTACAAATGGTACTATTGCTTTGGTCACGGCCCTGCAGGCCCTGCGCGTTGCCGGCGAGGTCATCACGACACCTTACTCGTTCGTTGCAACATCACATTCGCTCTTGTGGAATGGTATTAAACCGGTCTTTGTAGATGTCTGTGCGAGCACGCTCAATCTCGATCCGGCGAAGATAGAGGCCGCCATCACCCCACAGACAACCGCAATTATGCCGGTGCATTGTTACGGCCACCCATGCGATGTGGAGGCTATCCAGAAGATCGCCGATAACTACAATCTTAGAGTCATCTACGACGCTGCGCACGCCTTCGGCGTGGAGGATGAAGAGGGAAGTGTGCTCAGGCATGGCGACCTGTCCGTTTTGAGCTTTCACGCCACGAAGGTATTCAACACCTTCGAAGGAGGGGCAATTATATGCCCCGATGCAAAAACAAAATTACGTATAGATCAGCTTAAGAACTTTGGGCACGTCGGCGAAGTCAATGTCGTTGCTCCGGGCATTAACGGAAAGATGAGCGAATTCAATGCGGCGCTCGGTCTTTTGCAGCTAAAGCACCTTGACGAGGCATTTGCTCGACGCAAGAAAATTGATCTGGCATACCGCGAGCGCCTACACGGAGTGCGTGGTATACATTGCCTGCCCGGAAGCGGGGAGAAGATAGCAAATTATGCCTACTTCCCAATCCTTGTTAAGCCAGATTATCCGATCGCACGCGACGAGCTCAACGAGCGCCTTAAAGATAAAGGGATTTATCCAAGAAGGTATTTCTATCCGCCGATCTCGGAGTTCCCGATGTACCGCGGCTTGCCGTCGTCCTATCGAGAAAACCTCCCAATTGCCTTTGAGGCATCAGGACAAGTTTTGTGCCTACCACTTTATCCCGATCTGGAGATCGAGGTCGTTGATGAAATCTGCCGATTGATCGCTGAGCAATGAAAATGATGGTCGCGACTAGCGGCGGACAGGAGGCTTTGGCGATATGAAGCTCGGTATCATGCAGCCTTATTTTCTGCCTTACATAGGCTATTACCAACTCATCGGAGCAGTCGATACTTTTATCATCTATGACAATATAAAGTATACGAAGAAGGGCTGGATCAATCGGAACCGTTTTTTGCGCAATAATACCGATGCCGTGTTCTCATTGTCGCTAAGAAAGGCGTCGGACTCCTCATATGTCGTGCAGCGTGAACTAGCAGAGGACTTCGGTCGCGGTGCCCTGCTCAACCAGTTCGAAGGCGCGTACCGAAATGCACCTTATTTCCGTGAGACCTGGCCGCTGCTTGAGCGCATTGTAGATTATCAAGAGAATAATCTTTTTCTATATATCAAGCACTCGATAACTGAGACATGTGCCCATCTCGGGATTGCGACAGATATTCGTGTTTCCTCCGAAATTGACATCGATCATGGCTTGAAAGCGCAAGATAAGGTGATAGCGCTGTGCCGATCACTTGGTGCTGATCAGTATATAAACGCAATTGGCGGCGTCGAACTTTATGACAAAGGCGAATTCCAGTCACATGGAATCGAGCTCAAGTTTATAAAGACAAAGCCGTTTGAGTATAATCAGTTCGGTGCGTCGTTCGTTCCCTGGCTGTCCATTGTTGATGTCCTGATGTTCAACCAGCGTGATGCCGTTAGTGCATGCATCACATCCAATTATGAATTGGACTGATTATGTTTTCTTGGAAGAAGCTTGGCAGGGTGTTTATCCCACAACAGGTAGAGGGACGTCCCTGGCTAAAAGAATTTGCGCAAGCTCCAGCGGTTTTGGTACGGGATAATGCCGTGCGAGTTTACTTCTCATGCCGCCCGCCGGCTGACGTCAATGGTCAATACGTTAGCTACTCAGCATGGGTAGATCTTGATCGCGCTGATCTGTTTAAGATTCTAGATGTGGCCGAGCAACCAATACTCAGCCTCGGCGATCTCGGCGAGTTTGATGAATTCGGGACCTATCCTGTATCTGTGGTCCGCGATGGGAATGAGGTGCGGGCGTACTATGCGGGCTGGACCCGATGTGAATCCGTGCCGTTCAACGTTGCAATAGGATGTGCGATCAGTCGCGACGGTGGAGCATATTTCGAAAAGCTCGGGCGTGGTCCGGTGCTGGGTTATTCCCCGGAGGAGCCCTTCGTTCTAAGCGGCCCCAAGGTGCGCCGCTTCAACGGCGAGTGGCAGTTATTTTATATCGCCGGACGAAAATGGAAGTTGGTAAATGGCCGTGCGGAACCGGTATACAAGATCCGGATGGCAACGTCGCCGGACGGCATACGCTGGCATAAAATTAATCGCGATCTGATCGAAAGTCGCATTGAGGACGATGAAGCACAAGCCAGTCCGGATGTTTTCTACGCCAACGGAAAGTACCATATGTTTTTTTGCTACCGATACAGTAGCAACTATCGCGGCAAGGCTAATGGATATCGCATCGGTTATGCGTCAAGCTTAGATATGACCAATTGGGAACGTGACGATTCAAAAGCCGGTATTGACGTTTCGGAAGAGGGCTGGGATTCGGAAATGATAAGCTATCCCCACGTTTTTCAGCTAGATGATAAGATCTACATGGCCTATCTAGGCGATCAGGTCGGCCGCTACGGATTCGGCCTTGCAGTTCTCGAAGGGGCATTGGACTAGACTATGAGGTGGCGGAAGCTTGGAAAGATATTCGACCCAACGCAACACACGCTGCCGAACGGATGCAGGCAGTTCGCGCAGTCTCCCCAAGTCCTAGAATTTGACGATTTCGTACGAATCTATTTTTCTACTCGCGCGCTTGATCCTACGAATGGAAAATACCTCAGCCACATAGCGTTCGTCGACATCCGAAAGGATTTTCGCGAAATCTTGCGGGTGTCGGATCGAAATGTGATTCCGCTCGGCGAACTGGGTTGCTTTGACGAGCATGGGATCTTCCCCATTAATCTCCTGCGTCATAATAATCAGATCTACGGCTATACATGCGGCTGGAGTCGGCGGGTGTCGGTTTCGGTAGAAACAGCCATAGGTCTTGCGATCAGTACCGATGACGGACTAACTTTCCAGCGGATAGGGCCGGGACCAGTAATGGCCGCCTCTGTTCGCGAGCCATGCCTGGTTGGTGATGCTTTCGTCAGGGTGATCGATGGCGTGTTTCACATGTGGTACATTTTTGGTACCGGTTGGAAAAAATACGCCAGCGATGCCGCTCCGGACCGCACCTACAAGATTGGTCATGCCACTTCGCTGGATGGCGTGCAGTGGGATAAAGAGGAAGCGCGGCAGATCGTGTCCGACAAACTGGGTCCCGATGAAAGTCAGGCATTGCCGACCGTCGTAACCATAGGCGACCGTCACCATATGTTCTTTTGCTATCGCGAGTCCTTTAACTTTAGGACCGCCAGTGGGCGGGGGTACAGGATTGGCCACGCTTGGTCAGACGACCTGAAGAATTGGGAGCGTGACGACGAAAATCCGTCTCTCGGAGATTCGCCGGGTGAATGGGATAGTGACATGCAATGTTACCCTCATGCCTTCACGTGTGAAGGCAAGGTGTACATGCTTTACAACGGCAACGAATTCGGTCGCTATGGTTTTGGCATAGCCGAGCTTGAAATGTGAGTATGTTATGTAACTCCGTCTTAGCGGCGGTCTCAACGATATCGCTATGAAGAGCTCGCGATATTAAGATCCGTAACTTTGCAAGACGACCGGTCAAAACGGGCGGTGTGCCGGTCTAACCCCTTTTCCATATTTGAATTCGTTGATTGGCGTACGGGAAAGTTGCTGCGCCGCAAAATTTAAGTCCCGCGGGAAAATCCATTAGTTTCCGCGGTATTGGCGGCATCTCACCGCGTCCCTCATCATTCAAGGCAATTACCGACGGTTCGCGTAAAAGATTCACTTGGCGATCGATCACAAAGTTCGCCTGTTCAGCGTTGTTGAGCCACGGTGTGGTCGCTGGGAAAGCATCCATAGCGAGAGCTACTCCCGGGATGTTGTAAAGACCCCAAAAGATAGTTCCGGGAGCGATATCGCACTTTCTCACAGCACCCGTCACTTCTTGCAAAAATTCCGCCGTGCGCACATCGACTTTGACTTTCCCCAGATTTGGCAGGACGACTGATTTGCTTTGCTTTCTCAACGGCTCGGCCATGTGATATGGCCGATCTCCGCTGGTGAAGATTTGAAGCGAGATTGTTACTATGAATATCAGAGCGATTGCCGCTACCGTGTCTCTAATAACGCTTTGAGGATAGGACGCTACTGCGAGCAATGCGGCAACCGTCGCCCAAGGAGCTAAAGTGACGACCACTTGGGTAAACAACGCGTTTCCTGTTCCCATCGCAACCGAATAAGGTAGCAGGACGAGGCCACCGAACAACGTAGCCGACTTGAGATTTCTGCTCCAAACAGAAAATGTTGCGATCAAAATCATGAGCAACATGGAAAATACGGCATAGGGTGGAGAAAGAGTTGAGCCGTTACTCCAGCCTCCTATGAAATGTCGGCCCCACAACAATATAACCACGAGCGCAGCAACAGCAACTTTCAGGAACATTACGCGTCCGGTGATCGCATAGGCCACACAAACGGCAACGGGAAGTGCGAAAGCTGTCAAACTCGCGCTAAAATACTGCCAGAACTGCGATACATATCGAATTAGCCTCACTGAGATAGCTTCAGATTGAACGATTCGAAATAAGGCCAGTCCTTCTGATAGCGACTGCTGCGCCGCGCTGAAGGTTGTATTTTCCATCAGCAATATGACGGCAAAACATATTGAGCTCAGCGCCATAATTGCAGCAAAAGCGATCGATCTCAAAAAGGATCTTTCAAAGAAAGCAAGCCACACTATAAGAATTGCTAATGTGGATGCACCCGAGGAAGCTTTGCAAACGACCTCCACGCCGATCGCGCAACCGGCCAAGCAATAGATCGCCATGCGCTCTACTGTTCCTGCAGAGCAGCTGCAGCCTATAAGAACGAGACCTGCCGAAGAGTATGCCGCTGCTGATGCCAATAAATTATAGTTGGGGGAAAGATTTATTGTCGTGGCATAAAATAGCGAGCCCACTATGGCACTCGCGATAACGACCACCAACGAAACGCGATCACCCTCGATTATATTCGCCTTCACGCACGAACGGTAACTTCCAACCGCTAGCAGCGCGGCGCTGGAAATAAGTATGAGCAGTCCGGCGGCGCGAAAAGAATATATGCTGCCCGTGATGTGCCATATTAGTGCTGTGACCCAGTGCTGTGCACTGATGTAGTACATTGACGGGTCGGCATTTTTGGCAAGAAGTATATAATAGGCTTCATCGGTGATTTCGAAGCCCCGATCCAACATCCAGACGCAGTAAATTGAAACTGCAATGGCGCAGAATAAAATCCCCCCGCATACCAAATATCGACCGCGGAGAAGACGCTTAAGCGGTATCGACGTATTTTTAGCTAGTAGCGGCATTATGAGGCTTACTCGTCAAATTGTGTCAGCCGCGATGAACGCATCGACCAATATTTTGCAGCTAGAAAATTCCCGATAACAATCAACGGCATCAGCAGCAGTTGAGCATTAAATGGATCGAACTTAAGCGCTTCCACAAAGTAGCGTAATGCCAGCGCATTGACACTGACAGAGATCATTCCCGAAAGAAAGAACTTGGCAAAGCGCACATTAAAACTGAAAGTTGTCTCGGCTTTAAATACCCAGATAAAATTCAAGGTGTAAGAAAATATAACCCCAACAATCCAAGCTGCCGCGAGTGCGACCAGATAGTTGGCCGCCCCCGATTGCAATAGTCCTGTGAAGATGACGAAAGTCAGGACAAAATTTGCCATCCCAACGACCGTGAATTTCGTCGCTTGTTCGCCTAGTTTTCTATCTAAAAGCATCAGAACTTCTTTGGACAAACAAACACTTAAACCTTTGATGCGACGACCACCAGGGTGCCGCCGAAGGGGAGTGAAACGCCGAGCCTAATCATAAATTCGTCCAGCCGCATGAAGGCGTTGAGAACGAAATTGGAGAAGCCTGAGAAATGAACCCTCTTTTGAAGCTCGGCTTCATCGGAACTTGTTCCGGATCGCTTCTTCTCCAACAACCTGGAAAAGTACATGAGCGGAAACAGCGTGAAGACAAAGGAGGTGGCGTAGCTTACCTTATAACCCGTACTTTCCAGCTTTTCGGACAGCTCTTTTCGTGAATATCGGCGCTTATGCTTGACCAAAACATCGAGTTCACTCCACATAAACATATGCTGAGGAACTGAAATGATAAGGACGCCGTTACTGCTGAGCATATGATGGATGTTGATCAAAGCCTGAACATCCTCCTCGACGTGCTCAAGGACATCAAACGACACCACCATGTCGAATTGATTGTTAATCGGTCCTTGCGTGACATCAAACTGAACAAAGCTTACCTGCGGCAGATTTTTCTGCGCGTACTGCAAGCCCTTTAGATAGATTTCGGATCCCGTGATTTCGAGCCTATCATTGCGGACGAGTTGGCGTAAGAAGTCTCCGGTTCCGCACCCGACCTCTAGGAATTTCACCTTCTCCGTTTTAGGAAGATACTTTTCGACAAGATACTTGAAAAGTCTGCTCCGCGAACGAACCCAGAAGCTGCTCGTGCTGTATTCTTGTGTGAGGTCGAAGCCGCTATCGGGATAGTCCGAGTAGCTAGTCGCAACATCGGGACTGTAACATTTAATTCCGTCGACAAGCGTGTATTCAAGTTTTTGGCTCATAGAAACTTGTCTCTCACAACGTAGTTAGGTCTTTTGCGAACTTCTTCGTTGATGCGCCAGACATATTCGCCGATCACGCCCAGCATGACCATGATCATGCCGCCAACCATGAGGATGACGATCATCAATGGAGCCCAACCATCGAAGGGTGTTTCCCCTCGCAGCCAACTAATCACAATCGATATGCTATAAAGCACACCCAACATGGAGGTGATAATCCCGGTTAAGGAGATCGCTCTGATCGGCAAATAGGATGCATCTAAAACTGCATCCAAGAAATTCTTCAGCTTCTTGCCGAAATTGTATTGCGATTTGCCAATGGTTCGCTTCAGGCGGACATATGGAATGAAGCTCGTCCTATATCCGGCCCAAAGCAAATCGCCCTGAAAGAACCGATGACGAACATCAATCTCGTTAAACGTATCCATCACCTTTCGGTCCATCAATACGAAGTCAAATCCGCCAGCGGGAATCTGGGGGATCGACGCACGCAAGACACCGTAGGCGAAAGACGAAAATAGCTTTGATAACAACGAGTCGGACCGATCAATCCGATGGCAGATGACGGTCTCTGCTCCCTGTTGCCATTTCTCTACCATTTGGGGAATCAGCTCCGCTGGATCTTGAAGATCAGCGGATATATTTACGACCGCGTCACCCGTCGCCTCTTTAAAGCCAGCCAACATCGCTGCCATCTGGCCAAAATTGCGTGTGAAAGTTATGACCTTGACGTTTGCGTCACTTTCTCGAAGAGTTAGTGCCTCGCGCAACGAGCCGTCGGTCGAGCCGTCGTCAACGAAAACGATTTCGTACTCGAACCCCTTAAGGTTCTCTGAGAACACAGACGTGATTTTCTCATACGTCTTGGAGATTGCGCCTTCGTTCTTATAAACGGCAACAACAAAGGAAATCTTCAAGCCTGGCCACCTTTCTCGCACATCAGAAAAATACTGGAGCAGAGATCCGGGTACTGCTGCCCCAACTGATAGCATCCGTCGAGATACTCTTTAGAAATGATGTCCGTTTGCATCAGCCTGTCCCATTGGAAGTTTGCCAATGCCTTAAAGAATATGCCTGAGCGATGAACCACTTTCAGTCCGGCGGCAACTGCATCACGTTCAAGAGTATCTAGCGAGTATGTGCATCGATGGCCATGCTCTGCCTCGGCGCGCGTCACGGCTGCATTGTGAGAAATCAAACCCATTTTCACGGCTATCTGTCGTGACGGTGCGTTGGCGTTCGGGCAAACCAGGAAGAACCTCCCGCCGTCGGCGAGCCATTCATCGTTGACACGTTTCATCAGGCCCACTGGATCATCAATATGCTCGAGCACATGGGTCAGCACAATGTTGTCGTATCGCTTGGGTAACTCTACAGTCTCAAACAGCGAGTGGATGTGCGTCACCGAGCTGCCGAGCTTGCTCTTCGCGTCGTTAATGGCCTCAAACGAAGCTTCGACGCAGGTGATGTCGTCGAAATGTTTTAGAAAACGGTGCGTGAAATCGCCCTTGAAGCTTCCGAGCTCAAGCATGCTGCCGGGTCGGAAAAAAGGCTCGAAGGAGCGAATCATGTAAGGATGCATAACGTCGAAATCGAAATTATAGACGTACTGATGATCGGCGGAATCTTTAAATTCCTTATCGTAGTCGCGTGTATGGCTCATTGGCCGTTCCTCTCGAAACTTAAAATCATATTGAGTGTGCCGTTATTTTCGCCAACAGCAGCGAAGCCATGTTTCTCATAAAATGAGAAGGCGATTCTATTGTGGTGATTGACTTGAAGCGCAATTTTTCTGAAGCCCGCCCCGAAAATTTGTTCACGGCAGCGATTCATCAGTTGCGTCGCGACGCCAGCGCTTTGCCAGTTCGGCAAAACGCTTACATTCGTGATGAAAGCGGTTTCTGTTTCGAGATTTTGGCAGTAGGCCGCCACAAGTCCGATCAAAGTTTCCTCGGCCCAGGCCTCGAAGCAGTGGGCATTGCTGAAAATCTTATGCGCATATTGTGCGATGTCGACACGACTGCTTAGGGGGGGGACGAACGCACTATCGCAGAGCAGCAGGTGTCCAGCAATTTCTGCCTCGCTCGCACAACCGATTGTGTGTCTAATCAAATGTTTCACCGCTCCAATCGGTCCTGACTAGCCGATAACGTCCGAACCCGCTGCCGTCTTCATAGGAAATGCACGCCGTCATTATACCCGGTGTGTTTGACTGCCATCGCAAAAATAGCCCACGGTTTGTGCTACGCCAATATTGTCGTAGTCTCGTTTCTGGTGTCCCAATCGCCTGGCAGTAGGTAATGTGTGGCAAAGCATCGCCGTTCAACTGCAGAAATCTATCGCTTCCTCGACAGGCATGGATTCTCGATAGCGATTACCAATAGCGGTAGCTGCAAGCAAGTCCTCGCACAGCTTGCTTCGCATCAGGCTTCTGTCGCAATAGCGTAATTCGCTGTTTGCGTCTTTTAAGCATCGGAAAAATGGCCGATAGCAGTGTATTTCAAGCCCGTTGTAATTGTCTCGAGGGGACTATCCCCAGCGCGCCTGTTGATGCCATCGCGTTTTGAGATCATCATTGGAGTGCCACATTTCGCCGTACAGGTCAGCCGCCCTCTGAAAATGACCTTTTGAGGTTCACCCCCGAATTTGGGCCAGCCGGAGCTGGAATTTTGTGGGGTTGAGGTAAGCATCGGCGAGATGCCGATGAACCGTTCATGCGCGAAAATCGGTACGTTGTTGCCGATCGCGCTGTGTGGCAGGAACTTGTTATAGTCTCCGCGCCAATACTCGATCTTCGCGCGGGGCAGGGTCAAGGGACAAGAACCAATGGGCGTTCAGGCACGAAACTTGCCGTAGAAGCTCTCGACGTAACTGTTGTCCGTCGGCTTACCAGGCTTGGTGAAGTTGAGATGACGCCCCTATAGGAGGTCCAAAGATCGAGATCTCGAGAGATGAATTCGCTCCCATTAGCGTATTCCTGTCTCAGAGACGCACTAGCAGACAAACTGTGACAGCTTATGCCGTCATTTCTCCGGGGTAAGAATGCAGCATTGTTCCGGCACGGGCGCGAGCACCGCAGCACTGCCCGCCGCTAACGGTTCGGACAGTGCGCCGTTGGCGACAATATCGCCAGCCGGCGTCGTGCACTGATATTGATAGGCACGTCCGAGATAGGTTCGTGTCCCAAGTACCGCAGACAGGCCATCACCTTCCCGCTGCACAGAGAGCCCGTCGGCGCGGCAGCCGAGGACAAAACTGTCGGGAATAGGACCGAAGTCTTCCTGTGAAAGCGCGATCCTCGCGCCGCCAGCGCCTTCCGCCGTCACCAGGGCGCCTTCCCGTTGGACGGCCCGTAGCGGCAGCAGGTTCTCGAAGCCGACGAAACGGGCGACAAAACTGTTGGCTGGTTTGCGGTAAAGAACCTCCGGCGTATCGAGCTGCATGATGCGGCCGGCATTCATGATGGCGACGCGATCGGAGATCGAGAAAGCTTCTTCCTGATCATGCGTTACGTAGAGTGAGGTCGTGCCGTTGGCGCGCTGCAGCTGCCGGATTTCAACGCGCATGTCGACCCTGAGCTTGGCGTCGAGATTGGAAAGCGGTTCGTCGAACATCAGCAGCGGCGGCTCGATGACGAGCGCCCGGGCAAGCGCCACGCGCTGCTTCTGGCCGCCCGACAATGCGCCCGGCAAGCGATCGCCGAGGCCGGAAAGGCCGACGCGTTCCAGCATGGCTCCCGCCTTCTGTCGGCGTTCCTGGGTTGCCATCCGACGCTGCTTGAGGCCGAAAGCGACGTTTTCCAGCACAGTCAGATGCGGAAACAGCGCATAATTCTGGAATACCAAGCCGATATCCCTGGCATGTGCCGGCAGTGTCGTCAGATCTCGATCGCCCAGTTTGATCGTGCCGCCCGTCGGCTGCAGGAAGCCGGCCACAAGCCGCAGCGTCGTCGTCTTGCCGCAGCCGCTCGAGCCGAGCAGCGAGACCAGCTCACCGGCGCCGACGGAGAGCGAGAGATCCTGCAATACGGTCGTCTTCCCGTAATGAGCGCTGATGGAGTTTATGGAGAGCGATACGGTCACGGGCGGCTACTTTGTCAGGAAGGTGAGACCCAGGGTGGCTTCGACGATCGCCATGACGGCGACGGTCACGAGCATCAGCAGCACGGAAACCGAGGCGATGGTCGGGTCGAAGAACTGCTCCATATGGGCGAGGATCTGGATGGGAAGGGTGGAAATGCCAGGCCCGGTCAGGAAGACCGAAACCGAGACATCGTTGATGGAGGTGATGAAGGCGAGGATGAAGGCGGCGATGACGCCGGCGCGGATATTCGGCAGCACCACCGTCAGGAAGGTCTTCAACGGCGGGCATCCAAGGCTGATCGCAGCCTCTTCGATCGAGAAGTCGAAGCTCGCGAGGCTGGCGCTGACGACACGCACCGAATAGGGCAGCACCAGCAGCGCGTGGCCGATCAAGAGGCTCGGAAAGATCGGCAAGCCGAGCCCGATGGTGATCGATTTCATCAGCGAAAAGCCGAAGACGATTTCCGGAACGAGGATCGGCAGCACGAAGAGCGTCGAAAGCCAGCGCGGCAGCTCCACCCTGTAGCGGCTGATGGCATAGGCAGCCGGAATGCCGATCAGCAGGGAAAGCGCCGTTCCGAGGAAGGCGAGCTGCAGGCTGGTGATCGCCGTTGTGCGGAAGGCCTCGATCTGAAAAATATTCGAGAACCAGCGCAGCGTCAGGCCTTGCGGCGGGAAGGTGAGGTAGGTCGTATCGCTGAAGGCCGCGCCGATGATGATGACGAGCGGCGCCAGCAGAAACAGGAAAATGCAGGCCGTGAGGGCGATCAGTGCGGGATGAACCGATTTTGTCATGATCACACCGCCATCGGATTGAGACGCCGTGCGATGCGGCTCATGATCGCCACGATCCCGATCGTCACGACGACCATGATGGCGGCGATCGTCGAGGCGCCGACCCAGTCGAAAGTGACCATGGCGCGCTGATAGAGGAAAGTGCCCATCATCATCTGCTTTTCGCCTCCGAGCAGCTGCGGAGTGGCGTAGGAGGTGAAGCTGCCGGTGAAGACCAGCACCGCGCCGACGATGAGGCCCGGCGTGGCAAGCGGCAGGATGACCTGCCGGAATGTCGCGGCCGGTGTTGCGCCGAGTGAGGTTGCAGCCTGAATGAGATCCTGTGGTATGCCTTCAAGCACGCCGACGAGCGTCAGGATCATCAGCGGCACGAAAAGATAGACCATTGCGACGATCACTGAACCCTCCGTATAGAGCATGGAGAGCGGCTCGCTGATGACGCCGATCGATAGCAGGATGGTATTGAGAATGCCGTTCTTGCCCAGAATGATCAGCCAGGCGAAGGAGCGCACGACGACGCCCGTCAGCAGCGGGAACACGGCGGCGATGATCATCACGCTCTTGGCGCGGCCCGGCATCTGCGCGATCACATAGGCGGCGATGAAGCCGATGATCAAGGAGATTGTCGTGGTGATCAGCGCTATCTCGATCGTCCTGAAGAGCACCGTGCGACGAAAGCCGCTGGTAAAGAAGGTGATGTAGGGAGAAAACAGGCCCTTCGGCTCACCGAATGTCGCCGCGATCGTGATGATCACCGGGACGAGCAGGAACAGCGTCACGGCGATAATGGCCGGCGCAGTCAAACCCCATTTTGC
The DNA here is from genome assembly GCF_016429255.1 of Rhizobium sp. ASV8. Classification (GTDB taxonomy): domain Bacteria; phylum Pseudomonadota; class Alphaproteobacteria; order Rhizobiales; family Rhizobiaceae; genus Rhizobium. The sequence goes on along the minus strand of NZ_JAELUG010000106.1, from coordinate 11,517 downwards.
AAGATGCTTCATCAGAAGAATTCCATAAGAGTGCCGCAGGGCGGGTTGCGCTGCGGCACGCCTTCATTACATGCCGAAGATCTCGTTCCAGCGATCGATCCAGTCCGATTGTGCTTCATTCAGCTTCTGATAGTCGATCCGGCTGAGCTTGGCGATCATGTCGGCGCCATAGGTCCAGAGCTTGGCCTTCTCGGGCGAGAGCTCGACCTTGGTGGAGACCGGTGCATCGACGCCTTGTTCGGCCTCCGCCTGCTGCACGTCCTTGGACAGGACGAAGTTGATGAACTGATGCGCAAGCTCGACATTCTCCGAGCCTTTCGGAATATTGACCGTGTTGAGGGTGGCGATATCGCCTTCCTTAAGGTCGGCCCAACCCATCGTCGGAACGGCCGCGCGCATCGATGTCAGAACGAAGTCTTGCGCCAGCGCCACCTTGACCTCACCCGTCGAGATCAGGTTCACCAGCTCGGAGCCGGTGTTGTAGTTTTTGACGACATTCGGCTTCAGTGCCGCGATGGCTTCGAAGGCCTTGTCGGCATCCGAATAGGCATCGACACCGGCATGTTTGCCGGCTTCCAAAACCGTCAGCGGGCCCGCAGTGGTGGTTATGCCCGGAAGCGACACGGCGCTCTTCAGGTCGCTGCGCCAGAGATCGTTCCAGGAGGTGATCGGCGGATTGACCTTCGCCGTATCGTAGACGATGCCCACGCGGCCGATCGTATAGGCGGGGCCGTAATTGCCCTGCGGCGCCTTGGCGATGTCGTAGAGATCGGCCAGGTTCGGGATCTTGCTGCGATCGATTTCCTGGAAGAGGCCCTGCTGAATGCCGACCTGCGAGTAGCTGTCCGTCAGATAGATGACATCGACACCCTTGCCGCCGCGCAGTTTCAGCTTGTTGAGACGGTCGGCATTGTTGCCGGTTTCGAATACCACGTCGCAGCCGCAGATCTTCTTGAACGGCTCGATGATGTTGGCCTGCATCTTCTCGCCATTGTAGCCCCACCATGAAACGGTGAGCGTCTTTGCCTGGGCGTAAGCCGGCAGAGCGGCAGTCGCAGCAACAATGGCAATGCCCGCGACACGAGCAATAGAGAGGCCCTTCATTATCGATCCTTTAATCCGAGTAATCCCACAGATGCTTCAAGCTTGCAGGATACTATTTTTCGAGCATCGGCTTTACAAGCCCAACAATTGAGCAGTAGGCAGTTTTTCGGCCTCGAAATCGAGAGGGCGGGTATTTTGGCGCGCATCGGAGCCGATAATGCAACTCATTGAGATGGTTTGGTTTCCTCCAAGTCGGGCAAGTCGCTTTACATGGCAGACCGCCATCTTTACCCTCGATGGATCGAACTCCCTGCAGGCATGCCAATCATGACATTTCCCACGACAAATCTTCCCGACGATCTGCTTGTCAACGCCGCGGACGAGGTGCTGATCCGCCAGGATCTGACGCTGACCGCGCTTGGTCGCCGCCCCGCCGATCGCTTGCTGCGCGTCGGCCGATTGCTTGACGTGCACAGCTGCACCTGGCTCGAAGATCAGGAAATCGTCATCAAGGGCAGGCGGATCGCCTATGTCGGCCCGGCCGGCAGCTACACCGGCGAGGTCGGCGAACGCCTGCATGAGCCGCATCTTGCAGCTGTCCCGGGTTTTGGCGAAGCGCACAAGCATATCGAAAGTTCGCATCTCACGCCGGAATGGGAAGCCGCCCTTGTCATGCCGCATGGCGTGACATGGACTTGCGAGGCAAGCCATGAATTCTCCAACGTGAATGGCGCCCGCAATCTCGAATTCTGGCTGGAAGCCCGTCGTCGCGGTTCGCCGATGAAGATATTCCCGCTGCCCGGCTCGGCCGTGCCGCCGACCGCTTATGAATGGGGCGGCGGCCATTTCGGCTATGACGAGCAGAAAGCCTTTCTCGGCGAAAGCCTGATGGTTGCCGGTCTTGACGAGGTCATGGATTGGCCGTCGGTCAGCAATCCGGAGAATCCGGCTTACGACCGGCTCTGGGGCATGATCCGCGCTACGTTCGAGCAGCGCGGCGTTGTTGAGGGGCATGGCGCGGGTCTGCGCGATCTGGCGTCCATCAATGCTTTTGCAGGCGCTGGTCTTGCTTCCGATCACGAAGGCTGGTTCCTCGATGAAATCTGGGAAAAGCTCACTCACGGTCTGTTCATCGAGCTTCGTCCGCATTCCCTGCCGGAGGTTATTCGCGGGCTGATCGAGAAGGGCCTTTCCGACTGGTCGCAGTTCGCTTTCGTCACCGACGATCGCAGTGCTTCCGACACGCTGAAGATTGGCGCGACGGATCATAATGTCCGGCTTGCTATCGAGAACGGGCTGGCGCCCGAGATCGCCATTCAATGCGTGACGATCAATCCCGCCCGCCATATGCGGCTTACGCCCTGGGTAGGCTCGATCGCGCCCGGTCGTTTCGCCGATATCGTGCTTTTGGACGATGTGAAGACATTGTCGATCGCCAAGGTATGGGCGGATGGAAAGCCGGCTTCCGAAGGCAAGACCTTTGTCGGCGTTCGCCCCGAGATCGATTGGCCGGATTGGGCGACGAAGACGGTCCGGATCGATAGGACAGTCTCGGCCGAGGATTTTCGCATCGCTGCCCCGTCGGATGCCGACACGGCGAAAGCAGCGCTTTTGCGGCCGTTCCACTGGGCCGATGATTTCATCACGATGGATCTGCCTGTCCGCGATGGCGCGGTCCAGCGCGATTCCGACCGCAACGTCACCAAATTCGCCATCGTCGATCGCTTCTCCGGCGAAGCCAAGGTCGGCCGCATGTTCTGGCTCGGCACCGGGCCGCGCACGCCCGACACAGCGCTTGGCGCCACGCTCGGTCACGACAAGCATAATATCTGGGTTGTCGGCTCCTCGGACGAAGCCATGGCCATGGTCGTCAACGCGCTCAACGAGCAGCAGGGCGGCTGGGTGCTGGTGTCGGGCGGCAAGGTCATAGCCCGCGTCCACTATGAAGTCGGTGGCCTGATGACCGCGAGATCGGCGGAAGAATTGGATGCCGAGATGCAAAAGCTCTATGAGGCTGGCGCCGGCATCGAGTGGATGTATGAGCCGACATTCTCGCCGCGCTGGTGGCCGGGCTTTCCGGAGCGTCTCTCCTTTGCGACGCTGACCTGTGCGCCCTGGCGCTGGGTTCTGGTGGCCCCGTCGGAAAGGGCGCCGGAAGGCTTCGTCAATGTCGCGACCGGAGAAACCCATCCCGTCGTCTGGCATGGATAGCCATTCCATCTTAAGGGATATCCTGCTTTTACGCTCGAATTCCTGCTCGGATCGAAAGCGATCAGCATCTGCACATGCCGGATGCTGCTAGAGAGCGTTTCCGTTCTTCTTTAAGTCACGGAAACGCTCCACACTCTTATTCTCTTTCCCATTCAGGACGGAAAACCGCTAGGCACTTTTCCTGGAAGTGCTCCAATGCCCCTTGACGATCAGGCGCGGCTTTATAATTATCCATTTGGTTACTTGTGTCGCGCGCCGGCGGCGCGAAAAAGGTGGAGCGCACCTGATTTTCGAATTCGTCGCGGGCATCGGAAACCAGGCGGAGGAGGCCGTGGTGATTGCCGTTGACAACGATGTGCCACTTGTAACATTGGCATTTTCTACGCTGGGCTGTGCGGATCTTGAACTGGATCAGGCGCTTGCCTTGGCATCGCATCACGGCCTCGACGCTATCGAAATCCGTGCCCTTGGCGGCACGATCGATCTGCCCGCCTATTTCACCGAAAGGTTCGGCTCGCCGTCCGGTCTTGCCAAAGCCCTGGAGCGCGCACCGGTGGGCCTCTGCACGTTCGATACCTCGCTGCGTCTTGTCGGCGCGACATCGGAATCCAAGGAAGAGTTTCTGCGCTATCTCCCTTGGGCCGAAGCTGCCCGCGTCCGCTCGTTAAGGGTTTTTGACGGCGGTGAAACCGGGGATCAGAGGGAACTCGACGAGGCCTTGGCGACACTGCAATGGTGGAGTGAAACAGCCCGCCGAGAGGGGTTCGGCGCGGAGATGACGATCGAGACCCATGATTGTCTGGTAACATCGGATGCGATCGCTCGCTTCCTGGAAACCGCACCCGATTGCGCGCTGCTTTGGGACACGCATCACACATGGCGCAAGGGTGGCCAGGATCCGGCCGAAACCTGGAAGCTGGTTCGGCGCAATACCCGGCATGTTCATGTGAAGGACAGTATTTCCAAAGCCGGACCGAGATTGCCCTACACCTATGTGTTGCCGGGCAGCGGCGAATTTCCGATGGCGACACTGCGATCTGTGCTTGCCGCCGACGGCTATGCCGGTGTCGTCAGTCTGGAGTGGGAGAAACTATGGCATGCCGAATTGCCGTCATTGAATTCAGCTCTTGATGCCGCTCGGCAAAACGCGTGGTGGCCGCGCGAAATGCGCGACGGATGACCGGCGAAAATCGTTAATATTTTAGTTGAGTTATATATGACAAGGACGTGCGTCGATTGACTTTTGCAAAGGGTTGCTAGTTAGTGTATTAGCAATAGATAAAGGAAGTCGGCGATGACGTGGCGGCGTCGTGGTTGACTATGGTCTTCTGTGCGATATTTCCAGCTCGGTGAAGGGGACCCTAATGATTAGGGTTTGAGGGTGTCTGGAAGATGGATGACGCGGATTTACAGCGCCAGAAATCTGACATTTCGGTGTCCGCCACACTGTTGTCAATCATCGTTGATTGGCTCCGCAGCCGCGCCACGAGCCCGTTCCCTGCCGATAGGGAAACGCGATGAACGCTAACCTCAGCCATACTGATGAAGGACATAAGAGCCTGATTTTGAAGGCGATTTCTGAGGGCGGCTTGGGATTTGCGACCCAGTGGATCCACGATGCCGCGAATATTGGAAAACAGCTTTATGCCGAGAGCCTTGCGCGTGTAACGGAGGCAGACGGAACTGTACACGCAGCCAGCACATTTGTGTCCCTCCTCGAACGGCAGGATCGTTGGTTCGCGCTTGATCTGCGTATTCTCGATATGGTGCTGACGGCTCTCGCCGCCGATCAGACGCTGGTTCTCGGCTGCAATCTTTCTGCTTCCAGCCTCTCTCAACCGGATCGATTCGCCGATATTCTCGGCCGAATCAGCAACCAGGCGGAACTCGCATCCCGGCTTGTGGTGGAGATCACCGAAACGTATCCCCTGGTCGGCGCTGCTATCGAGCGAGTGAAAATAATCCGTTCGCTCGGGTGTCGCGTTGCGATCGACGACTTCGGCACCGGCTTCGCCACACCGGCATCCCTGCTGCAGGTTACCGCGGATATCGTCAAGATCGACGCGGCCTTCCTGCGGGACAACAGGCGGGGTCGCGACGGTCACGATAGCCTTTCCCATCTCGTAGGCTTTGCCGGCTGCTTTGCACCCTATGTCGTCGTTGAAGGCATCGAAACCTGGTCTCACCTCGAAGCGGCCCGCGCGGCGGGTGCTACTCATGTGCAGGGCTTCCTTTTGTCGAAGCCGGTGTCGTTGCCGAAGCTACGCCGGCACAAAGGTAAGATCGGCCTGCGGGGGATGGAATGAGCCTCTCCATCATCGTCCGGCCCAGCAAGGTAGCAGCCCTGGTACAGGATGCGAATGGGACGGAGGCGTTCCACCCATCGAAGAGCCCTGCATCGCCCGCACGGGTGTTGTCATGATGAGGCAGTCGCTCTTTTCGCCGAGATACGTGGATTTCGGGGCAGGCGTAGCGCGTGAGCTGAAGGCGAAAACGCTGTTGCGCGCCGTGGAGCGGCGACTCCGGGACGCGTTGCTTGCCGATGGCGGATCCCACTCAGTGCAGTTCGTCGATGGGCCCGCGCCATATATTCTTGTTCGTGAGGAAGCGGCGGATATCCTGGGACGCGTGACGATAGATGCGGAAAGCGGCCTCTACGTCTTTTGCGAACTTGGAAACTGCACCAAGGATATCGTCATAACGACGGCGAGCGAGGATCGGCTGCTTGAAGAAGTTCTCCGTCGTTTTCGTGAAGGGCAACCGGCAGGGCAAGTCATCGACGAGGCTGTCGGTGTGCTCGTCGGCCAGACCATGCGGGATGTCGAGCGCAAGCTGATCCTTCAGACTCTTCACCACTGCAAAGGAGATCCGACACACACGGCATTCATGCTTGATATGTCGCTCGTTACCCTCTGCAACAAGCTGGCGGCCTATCTTGCCGAATCAGCCAGCGAGCTCTCGCAAATGGCGGCGGATGCAGGTTTTGGAGGGAGAGGCTATCGGTTGTGATCGCGGACGCACCTGATGGGTGCGCATTCTGCCCTCGGTAATGTCCGAGGGATCATGCGCTGGGAAACCGGCGCGACTTGAAACGGTGGGGCATTCGGCAACGGACGCCCTGCTTGAAACGATCGGGCGAGGCGGCGCACGAGGAACCTTATGAGACCCGGGAAAAGATCATGGATTCTTTCAGCGAGAGAAAAATACCCGCCCTGCCACAGATGCATTCATCGTTTGATGGCTGTGTGAAGATCGTTTCGGCCTATGTCAGTCACAACACCATACCGGTCGCCAGTCTTCCAAGGCTGATCAAGGATATTCACGATGCGTTGCATAGTCTGGATGCAGCCCCTCCTGCACCAGAACGGAGCAATCTGGTGCCGGCGGTGGATTTGAAGAAATCGGTGACGAACGAGTACATCGTCTGCCTGGAAGACGGCAAACGCTTCAAAACGCTAAAGCGCCACTTGCGCGTTCATTACGGCCTGACGCCTGAGGAATACCGACAGAAATGGGGCCTGGCTCCTAGCTATCCGATGGTTGCACAGAATTATGCCAACCGGCGTTCCGAGCTGGCAAAGCTCTCCGGCCTCGGTGCCAATGGCAGCAGGAAAGAAACCGTTCGCTCGTGAGTCTACTGCGAGCGCCCCGCCAATTCTGAGGAGGCGAGCCTGCGGATTGTCACTGTATATGGCGTTGTGGCGCCATGTGTGGGGATGCGGCAACAAGAAAAATGGCGCTCTGCAAAGAGCGCCATTTTCATTTCCGCGATTGCTGGGCGAGCCGGCTGCACCGTTCGAACGGATCGATCAGAAAACCTGACGGAGCACGATGAACAGCACGAAGGCGAGCGCGATCGAGGCCGGCAGCGTCAGGATCCAGGCCATCAGCATGTTGCGCACGGTCGACCATTGCAGGCCGGAACCATTGGCCGCCATGGTGCCGGCGACGCCGGAGGACAAGACGTGCGTGGTCGATACAGGCAGGCCGAGGTGGTCGGCAGCGCCGATCGTCAGCATTGCCACAACTTCGGCGGCGGCGCCCTGGCCATAGGTCAGGTGTGTCTTGCCGATCTTCTCGCCGACGGTGACGACGATACGCTTCCAGCCGACCATGGTGCCAAGGCCGAGCGCCAGTGCAACGGCAACCTTTACCCAGAGCGGGATGAACTTGGTCGTGTGATCGACGGCGGCGTGATAATCGGTGACGGCCTTCAGGTCGGCGGCGCTCATCGGCAGCAGCTTCTGCTTGTCGATCAGCTTCAGTGACTCACCGATGAGGTAGATGTCGTTGCGGACGTTGCTGACGAGCCCGTTCGGCAGCTTCTCGACGCTCGGATAGGCCGCAATCGAGGCGCTTGTTGCGTGAATATAGGCCTGCAGTGCCGGCGTAGTGACATCCGACCAGGTCTTGCTTTTCACGGCGGCGCTGACGGCAGCCTTCGGATCGGCAGGAGCAGCGACGCCGGGCTTTACATATTTGCCGAGCACCGTCTCGACCTGCACGGAGGCAGCCTTGTAGGCGTCGAGATAGTTGATATCGGGGGTGCGGTTCAGCGCGAAGGCAGTCGGTACGAGACCGATGAGAATGAGCATGATCAAGCCCATGCCCTTCTGGCCGTCGTTCGAGCCGTGGGCAAAGCTGACGCCTGTGCAGGTGAAGATCAGCAGGCCGCGGATCCAGATCGGCGGTGGTGCGTTGCCCTTCGGCGCTTCATAAAGTGCCTTGTTGCGGATCAGGACCTTGGCAACCAGCAACAGGATCGCGGCGGCGCCGAAGCCGATGATCGGCGACAGCAGCAGCGACATGCCGACGCTGCTTGCCTGCGACCAGTCGACACCGCTGGTGGCGGAGCCGGCCGGCGCCAGGAACTGGTTGGCGAGGCCGACGCCGATGATGGAACCGACGAGCGTATGGGAGCTCGACGCCGGCAGACCGAGATACCAGGTGCCGAGGTTCCAGATGATGGCAGCGATCAGGAGGGCGAAGACCATGGCGAGGCCCGAACCGGAGCCGACCTGCAGGATCAGCTCGACCGGCAGAAGCGCAAGAATGCCGAAGGCAACCGCGCCCGACGATGTCAAAACGCCGAGGAAGTTGAAGAAGCCGGACCAGATGACGGCGAATTCCGCCGGCAGCGAACGGGTGTAGATGACAGTCGCGACGGCATTGGCCGTATCGTGGAAACCGTTGACGAACTCGAAGCCGAGCGCGATGAGCAGCGCGAGGCCGAGCAGGATCCACGGAACCGCCGCTGCCTCCGCAAGATCGCTGCCGAGCGCGTAGCCGACATAGGCGAGACCGCCCAGGACGACGATGCCGAACAGCGGCAGGAACCACTTCGCCGAGCCTGCCGTACCGTGAATTGGGTGATTGGCGTTGCCGCTCTCTGAACTGCTGGAAGCGAGGTCGACCATCTCTAACTCCTTTATGCCAAGTGATATTTCCGGTGTAAGCCTCGTTGATGAAACTCTCGTGACGCGCGAGGACGGCCGAACACCCTGCATTAGCGCTGGTTCAGCGCGTGTCTGATCGGTCGAGCGTTCGGTTTTCGGCCGGCCGGTTCGCATCGGGCCATTTTGATTTCGCCCAAAAAACACCTTTTTCGGTTCAGCCGGCGTTCATACCTTCGGGGGTTAAATCCTGCGTGTTAGGGACTTGGACAGAGGACCATTGAAGATGAGATCGACCGTGATTGCCATTGCCGCATTGCTCGGCGGATTGGCTGTATCGTCGGCAGAAGCAATGCCGATTCCCGCTGTCGGGGCACCGGCCGGAGTAACGACGACCGGAGCGCCGGTCGTCAATGCGGACTACGCCTGCGGCCGTGGCTGGCATGCCACCCCTTGGGGCGAATGCCGCCCGAACCGCTGGGGTCCGCCGCCGCCGCGTTGGGGCTATCGCAGACCACCACCGCCGCCACCGTGGGGCTGGCATGGTCACCGCCATCATCGCGATGACTGGCGCGAAGACCGCGGCTGGCGCGGAGACGGCTGGCGCGGCCGCCCGCGTGACTGGTAAAGTGCATATTATTGCCAAGCAGAAAACACCGCCGCTTTCCGCGGCGGTGTTTCTTTAGGGGTGCCTGTTCGTCTGCGACGCGCGTGCCGTCAGCCCCAGGCAGCCGATAATCGCCGCCAGGATCGACAGGATAGCCATGAGACTTTTGGCATGCCCCAGGATGCCGGCAAGCTTCGGCCTTATGAGATCGGCCGTGTTGAAGTTCTCACTGCTGAATTGGCAGAGAACGAGCGACAGATTGTTGCGCACGAGCGCTTCATCGATGTCGGAAACGAGATTCCCGGCCTGAGCCTTCTCATCATTCATCGTCCGCATATGCAGCAAGACCGCTTTGGCCGCCGCAAGATAGGCGTGCGAGCATTCGTTGAACGGGCTTTCCTCGTCGCTGACGCTGCCGGGCATCATGCCCCATAGACAATAGGCCCGCTGGATCTGTGTGAAGTTCAGCAGCCGGCGGAAGGTTTCGTCCGTGTCCGATGCTGCCTCTCCGATTGCGACAATCCGCCCATAATAGGGCGCGATGACAGCCATTTCACCATGGGTGAGGCTTGGTATCGGGATGCCAGCCTGGCTTCCGGATGATCCGCCGCTGTGGGCTGCAAGCACTGTTGGCCAGATGGAGAGGATGAAGCAAATGGCGGCAAACGGCACGCCGGTTGTGGTGCGGCCTTTCCCGCGCACGATTGGGTGCGCGGGATGCGATTGGCGTATCATGTCAGGCCCGGCGCAGCGCCGCGTTGTTGCGATAGCGCGCCTGTGGCAGCTGACGTTCTGCCCACGCTCCGAAGGCGAGCCCGAGCACGGTCCAGAGGATGGCATGCATCCCGAGAGAGGTCAGGCGGAATCGCCAGAGCACGGCTGCCGAGAATTGTTCCGGCACTTCGTTGATCGCCGGAAGCAAGTATTGGATGAGCGCGACGAAGACGATGTAGCCGATGCCGGCGATGATCGCGCCGTTCCAGGATCCGTAGCGTGCCGCCAGCCGGCGACCGAAACCGACGGCGACGATCATGCCGACGATGGATGCGAGGATCATGATGAAGAAAAGCTCGGTTCTCGCGCCGATCGTGTCGGGATTGCCGACAGCCGGCGGGTTTGCCGGATACTTGATATCGGGAACGAGCGAAATCGTCACGAAAGCGTCGATGGCAAGCAGTGCCGCCGTGCCACGCGCGCCGAGCGGGCTGATGCGACCGTAGACGAAGGAGAAGACCAGCGCGAACAATCCGCCGATCGCCGTCGAGAAGATCATGATGCCTGTAAACAGACCGATGCCCGCCTGCGTGGCGCGGCTGACGATTTCCGCTTCCGGCGCCTCACCGGCAGCCTGGGCAGTCTTTTCTTCAAAGCCGATTGCCCAATCGACCAGTGGTTCGCCGAACGTATGGGCGAAGGCGAAAATGAAAATACCAGCGAGGGCCCCGACGATCATGCCGCGGAGCAAAAGACGTCCAACCATGTGCCTGCTCCCTTAGTGGCAGGGGAAACCGAGGAGATGACGGCCGTCATGCACGAACTCGTGCACATACATGCCCGAAATCAGCGAGGTCGCGCCTTCTTCAGCACCGACGAAGTAGATCGCCAGAAGCATCAGCAGGCCGGCGAAGACGGCCCATGGCAGGATTTGGCCGAGCGGTATCGGCTGCGGTATCGCGGACGGTGCGAAAGCGGTATCGGACATTGTTATCCCTCTTGAAGAAAAGCGCGTTCCATTTGCGGAAGGGTTCTTACGGGAAGGGTCTGGCTCTCGAGGGCGAAGTTTTCGTCATCGATTACAGTGGCGCGACCGCGCCGGAATTCCACCGGCTTCCACACCCGTAACTGCAAGTTTATATCTGCCCGCAAAGATGGTTGTCAATCAAGCGCGTGCATGCGTGGCCTCTTTGCTCAACTTCGGAAGCAGGTAGATTCCAGCCTTCTGCTTTGCCAGTATGTCCGTCGAATCTCGGCGCGGTTCCGACACTCGAAAAACGGGCTCGAATGCAGCGAAAGGAAAAGCGGTAAATGTCGAATGAGGGTGGCGTGAAGATTATTCACGGTAGGACGCCGGAATCGGCCGCCATGCTGGCAAACGTCAAGCGAGCAATGGCGCTCACCGCCAAGCTCAACCGATTGACCTTCAACGACGCGGACGAAGTGCGAGCCTTGTTCAGCGAACTCATCGGTCGGGAAGTGGACAAGAGTTTTGTCTTGATCCCGCCATTCTACACAGCCGGCGGAAATGAAATTCGTGTCGGCCAA
>NZ_JAELUG010001012.1 GCF_016429255.1 Rhizobium sp. ASV8 | reverse complement strand
CCCCCCCCCCCCCCCCCCCCCCCCCCCCCCCCCCCCCCCCCCCCCCCCCCCCCCCCCCCCCTCTTTACAAGCATAACCCGGCATACGAGATTTAATAGACCGTCTCGTGGGCTCGGAGATGTGTATAAGAGACAGTTCTTTATCATCATGGTTAACATGCGTTCTGCTCTTGTATCCTCAGCCCTCGCTGCTAGCGCTACTGCACACGGAGTCCTGCGCTCAGTCGAGGGTGCCAATGGAGTCAGTATGCCCTGTCTCTTATACACATCTGACGCTGCCGACGACGTGTCGTGGGGGTTGGTGTGGGTGGGGGGGGGGGGGGTAGTAGGGGGGGGGGGGGGGGGGGGGGGGGGGGGGGGGGGGGGGGGGGGGGGGGGGGGGGGGGG
>NZ_JAELUG010001011.1 GCF_016429255.1 Rhizobium sp. ASV8 | reverse complement strand
CCCCCCCCCCCCCCCCCCCCCCCCCCCCCCCCCCCCCCCCCCCCCCCCCCCCCCCCCCCCTGTTTTTCAAGCAGACGACGTAATACGAGATTTAATAGACCGTCTCGTGGGCTCGGAGATGTGTATAAGAGACAGCCCCGCTCCTCGAGACCTTTCTCGACCACGAGAGCCAGCTCGTCCTCGTCTTTCCTTATATGCCTCAAACTCTCGAATCTCTCCTCCACAACGCCGCCACAAACTCCCCCCTTCCACTGTCTCTTATACACATCTGACGCTGCCGACGACGTGTCGTGGGTGTAGATGTCGGTGGTCGGCGTATCATTAAAGAAGGGGGGGGGGGGGGGGGGGGGGGGGGGGGGGGGGGGGGGGGGGGGGGGGGGGGGGG
>NZ_JAELUG010001010.1 GCF_016429255.1 Rhizobium sp. ASV8 | reverse complement strand
CCCCCCCCCCCCCCCCCCCCCCCCCCCCCCCCCCCCCCCCCCCCCCCCCAAAACTTTTTTTTTAATGATACGGCTACCACCGATATATACACCCACGACACGTCGTCGGCAGCGTCAGATGTGTATAAGAGACAGCCCGAGGTGGAGCCTCATAATGGCAACACCAGGAATACTCGCAGCAAGTCCAAGTCGCGACGCCGCGAGCCACCCAAGTATCGCCATGTCGTGGCTATCCACGCTGAATCCAGGCCCTGTCTCTTATACACATCTCCGAGCCCACGAGACGGTCTATTAAATCTGGTATTGCGTGTTATGGTTGAAAAGTGGGGGGGGGGGTGGGGGGGGGGGGGGGGGGGGGGGGGGGGGGGGGGGGGGGGGGGGGGGGG
>NZ_JAELUG010001009.1 GCF_016429255.1 Rhizobium sp. ASV8 | reverse complement strand
CCCAGTAGGGTGAATTGTATTTGAATGATACCGAAGTGCTAGGCACTGCTGCTGGTAGTACGGCGCTCCAGTTGAACGGCGGTTCCGCCTTTGCTCTGCGCAGCACCTTGGTCGGCGAACAGAACGGTGTGCGAATTGCTCGCGCAGCAGGCGTGACCGGTGATGGGTCGCTGGTGCTGGATCAGACAACGGTAGAAGGCAAGACGGGCGCGGCCATTTTGGTGGCGGGGAGACCAGGACGAATCCCTACTGCAACCATTGAAGTGAACAACGGCTCGCAACTGATCGGCGGCAACGGCAACCTGCTTGAAGTCACGGGCGGCGCGACAGCGAACATGAGCGTCAACAACAGCCACCTCAATGGCAATGTGTTGGTCGAAGCGGGC
>NZ_JAELUG010001008.1 GCF_016429255.1 Rhizobium sp. ASV8 | reverse complement strand
CCCCCCCCCCCCCCCCCCCCCCCCCCCCCCCCCCCCCCCCCCCCCCCCCCCCCCCCCCCCCCCTCTCCCACCACCACACGGCAAACGAGATTTAATAGACCGTCTCGTGGGCTCGGAGATGTGTATAAGACCCCCGCTCGTGACCCCAATCATGAATGGCTCTGTTGCCGCCATGACGGGCAAGAAGAGGCGCTTTGATGAGGGACCAGGTGCTTTCGAACCTTCGATGGGCAGAGTCGACGAGGCAAACGCTGTCTCTTATACACATCTGACGCTGCCGACGACGTGTCGTGGGTGTAGGTGTGGGTGGGGGCGGGGGGGGGGAAAAGGGGGGGGGGGGGGGGGGGGGGGGGGGGGGGGGGGGGGGGGGGGGGGGGGGGGGGGGG
>NZ_JAELUG010001007.1 GCF_016429255.1 Rhizobium sp. ASV8 | reverse complement strand
CCCCCCCCCCCCCCCCCCCCCCCCCCCCCCCCCCCCCCCCCCCCCCCCCCCCCCCCCCCCCACTTTTCAAGCATATGACGTAATACGAGATTTAATAGACCGTCTCGTGGGCTCGGAGATGTGTATAAGAGACAGACCTGGAGGCTCATGGCAGTGGTTTGATTATCCGAGCCGGCGATCCTATCGAGATCCTTGATAGCCTATTTCAGCACTTGAAAAAGACTGGTGACATGGAAATATCGGCTGTCTGCCTGTCTCTTATACACATCTGACGCTGCCGACGACGTGTCGTGGGTGTAGATGTCGGTGGTGGCGGGGGGAGTAAAAGGGGGGGGGGGGGGGGGGGGGGGGGGGGGGGGGGGGGGGGGGGGGGGGGGGGGGGGGGG
>NZ_JAELUG010001006.1 GCF_016429255.1 Rhizobium sp. ASV8 | reverse complement strand
CCCCCCCCCCCCCCCCCCCCCCCCCCCCCCCCCCCCCCACCCCCCCCCCCCCCCCCCCCCCTTTTTTACTCCACAATCCGGCAAACGAGATTTAATAGACCGTCTCGTGGGCTCGGAGATGTGTATAAGCCCCACCAGTGGGGCCTTTGTGAGCTTTCAAACTTCTAAAAGCGGTCAGCTCGGGGCAATTCCACTTACGAGGCTTTAATTGTCCTCTTAAAGCCCTCTAGCTGGCGCGTTAAGCTGAAACCCTGTCTCTTATACACATCTGACGCTGCCGACGACGTGTCGTGGGGGTAGATGTGGGGGGGGGGGGGGTGGTGATGGAGGGGGGGGGGGGGGGGGGGGGGGGGGGGGGGGGGGGGGGGGGGGGGGGGGGGGGGGGG
>NZ_JAELUG010001005.1 GCF_016429255.1 Rhizobium sp. ASV8 | reverse complement strand
CCCCCCCCCCCCCCCCCCCCCCCCCCCCCCCCCCCCCCCCCCCCCCCCCCCCCCCCCCCCCCTACTGACACCCCCCCCCCCGAGATATACACCCACGACCCGCCGTCCGCAGCGTCCGACACCCCCCACACCCCGCACAGAAGCCGGCTCAGGCACGATACCCACTGCGCGGTCTTTGCGGATGATTTTGGCAGGTAAATTCATGGAGCGGATGCAATCGCGGAGCGCAGACTCGGCGACGTCGAGGAGAGCTGTCTCTTATACACATCTCCGAGCCCACGAGACGGTCTATTAAATCGCGTATGGCGTCTGATGCTTGAAAAACGGGGGGGGGGGGGGGGGGGGGGGGGGGGGGGGGGGGGGGGGGGGGGGGGGGGGGGGGGGGG
>NZ_JAELUG010001004.1 GCF_016429255.1 Rhizobium sp. ASV8 | reverse complement strand
CCCCCCCCCCCCCCCCCCCCCCCCCCCCCCCCCCCCCCCCCCCCCCCCCCCCCCCCCCCCCTCTATTCAAGCAGAAGACGGCATACGCGATTTAATAGACCGTCTCGTGGGCTCGGAGATGTGTATAAGAGACAGGGGAATGCCTGACTTTGGGGGGTGGTGTGGGACAATCCCATCTCACCCAACCAACCCGTGTGCTTCACCTCGTCAGCAGCGGCAATCTCTAGCTTGCATGCCAGTCACATTATCAGCTGTCTCTTATACACATCTGACGCTGCCGACGACGTGTCGTGGGGGTAGGTGGCGGGGGTGGGGGGGTGAGTGAGAAGGGGGGGGGGGGGGGGGGGGGGGGGGGGGGGGGGGGGGGGGGGGGGGGGGGGGGGGGG
>NZ_JAELUG010000105.1 GCF_016429255.1 Rhizobium sp. ASV8 | reverse complement strand
GAAATCGTTGAGGCGCGGCAGAGCTGGCCCAGCCGGTGGCGTCAGTCGGGCTCTGACCTGAATGCGATCCCCAAGGGTGAATGGCTCTGCCTGTTTGCGCACGAAGATGGTGACCCGCTCCGGCGGCCTGTGAATGGACGGTTTCTCCGTCGCGTCGATCTTGACGACGTAACGCCAGCGTCCATTGTCGTAGGTCTCGCGCCTTTCGACCCGACCGGTAACGGTCGTCGTTACGGCCGAATCGAGCATGACTGTCGAGGCACGCCAGCTTTCCCACTGCGCAAGCGCCATGCCGAGACTCATGAGCATGCCGGCGAAAAGCAGATGCCGCAGCAGCCGGCCCGCCTCCGGCTTGAAAAGAAAACCACCTGTGAGAAGCAGACATGCGGTTAAAACCGTCTGCGGAGGTGGATCGCTATCCACTCTAAACCAGAAAATCGCTCCGACACCCATATAGATCGGAGTGAGGAGAATGGCGCGGCCATGCACCGCCTCTTCTTCGACAAGCCGTCCAACAACGGCTCGCATATGGTTGAGGGCGAGATAAATCCGCGCCGCCAGGGATGCCTGATCTTGCGTGCGCTCCCGTTGTCCAGCAGTGATGCGCGGGATGATTGTGGCAATGGCATGGCGTTGCCGCGAAGGCAGAACAAGGTCCCGGCCATCCTCTTGCTGCTCCGGTGCCTCCAAATTAGGCATTCACCGCCTGCCCCGCGCGAAACCACAGCTTTCGTGCGATTTTTGCCGTCACCGCTAGGTGATTTCAACCAAAATCGGCATGTTTGCGACGAAATAGATCTATCCGCGGTGCGTGGTATGACCCATGCGCCTAGTGCAGTGCCCAAAAGTTGATACTGCGATGCACAATTTGGCACTAGGATAACTTGGCATTAGGCTCTGGATCATATAGCTAGTCGGTAGTCGCTTAACCTTTTGGCGCTTTTTATGGCGTCAATCCCGCCAAATCTTGGAGGATCAGCATGACGGAACAAAGCGCGAAACTAACTTGGGGTGAGAAGACGGTAGACCTGCCGGTCAAAACCGGAACCATCGGCCCAAGTGTCATTGATATTGGTGCCCTTTATAAGAACACCTCCACTTTCACCTACGATCCTGGTTTCACCTCGACCGCGTCGTGCGAGTCCAGCATCACCTATATTGATGGCGACGAAGGCGTTCTGCTGCATCGCGGCTATCCGATCGACCAGCTGGCCGAACACGGCGATTTCCTCGAAGTCTGCTACCTGCTCCTTTACGGCGAACTGCCGACCGCCGCGCAGAAGAAGGACTTCGATCATCGCGTCGTACACCACACCATGGTGCATGAGCAGATGTCGCGCTTCTTCACCGGTTTCCGCCGCGACGCGCATCCGATGGCCGTCATGTGCGGCTGTGTCGGCGCCCTTTCGGCCTTCTACCACGACTCGACCGACATCACGGATCCGCATCAGCGCATGGTCGCTAGCCTGCGCATGATCGCCAAGATGCCGACGCTCGCCGCCATGGCCTACAAGTACCATATCGGTCAGCCGTTCGTTTATCCGAAGAACGATCTCGACTACGCATCGAACTTCCTGCGCATGTGCTTTGCCGTTCCTTGCGAAGAATATGTGGTCAATCCGGTGCTGGCGCGCGCCATGGACCGCATCTTTATCCTGCATGCCGACCACGAGCAGAATGCATCGACCTCGACGGTTCGTCTGGCGGGTTCGTCTGGTGCGAATCCGTTCGCCTGTATCGCAGCGGGCATCGCCTGCCTCTGGGGTCCTGCCCATGGTGGCGCCAACGAAGCTGCGCTCAACATGCTCAGCGAAATCGGCACCGTCGACCGCATTCCGGAATTCATCGCCCGCGCCAAGGACAAGAACGATCCGTTCCGTCTGATGGGCTTCGGTCACCGCGTTTACAAGAATTACGACCCGCGCGCCAAGATCATGCAGAAGACGGCGCACGAAGTTCTCGGCGAACTCGGCATCAAGGACGATCCGTTGCTCGACATCGCGATCGAGCTGGAGCGTATCGCACTGACCGATGAATACTTCATCGAGAAGAAGCTCTACCCGAACGTCGACTTCTACTCCGGCATCACGCTGAAGGCTCTCGGCTTCCCCACGACCATGTTCACCGTGCTGTTCGCTCTCGCCCGCACCGTCGGCTGGATCGCTCAGTGGAACGAAATGATCGAGGATCCGCATCAGCGCATCGGTCGTCCGCGCCAGCTCTACACCGGCGCGCCGCTGCGCGAGTATGTTCCGGTTTCCAAGCGCTAAGTTTCGGAAATGACATTAAAAAAGCCGGTCAGAAATGACCGGCTTTTTTGTTGGATAAAACTTCGAGGACGATTGCGGCCGCCTTGTCGCCGGGCGGCTCCTCCGTTTGCATACGCTGCCAGACCAGATCGTAACCGGCCAGCATCGCCGCCAGCTCGGGAGTGTCCGTCGAGAGGCGCTCCATGTATCGGGCAAGCAAGCCGGGCCGCAAGACGTCATTGATGAGCTCGGGCAGGACGGCGTAGTCGGCAATGAGATTGGGCAGAGCCGCCGTCCAGACCTTGATGCGCGCCATCACGAACTTGGCGAGCCACTCCGTCTTGTACGTCGAGACGACAGGAACGCCCGCCAGGCCTAGTTCCAGAATCACCGTCCCCGACGCAGCCATCGCGGCATCCGCCAAAGCGAATGCCTCCCACTTTGCACGCTGGCCGACAAGAATTTCCGGCTTGGTGCTCCAGCTTTCAAGCAGCGACCGCACCAGAGCTTCCTGTTTCGGCACGGTCGGCAGCAGATAGCGGACCTTATCGTTTCTCCGGCTAAGCTCTTCGGTAGCCCGCTCAAAAACCGGCAGAAGCTGGCGGATCTCGGAGCCCCGAGAGCCGGGCAACAGAAGCACGGTTTTCGGGCCACTTCCTGCATTCGCACCGCGTATTGCGCGTCGGCTGCGTGTCTCCAACAGATCTGCGTCGGCAGTCAGTCGATGGCCGACATAGGTCGTCGCCGGGCCGCCCAGTCGCTGCATTGCTTCCGGCTCGAACGGCAGCACGGCCAGAACATGATCGACATAGGCGAGCATCTTCTGCGCGCGGTACTCCTTCCACGCCCAGACACTGGGGCAGACATAGTTGACAACGGGCAGATTGGGCAGAGCCTTGCGCACGCGCTTGGCGACGCGATGGGTGAAATCGGGGCTATCGATGATCAGAAGCACGTCAGGCTTTGCGGCGATAATCGCCTCGGCGGTCTGCCGGATGCGGGCCAGCAATTTTGGCAGCCGCTTGATGACCTGGATGAACCCCATGATCGAGAGTTCAGAATAATCGAACAGCGACTGCAGTCCCTGGGCCTCCAGCGCCTCGCCACCGACACCGATGAGATCAACCGGTCCGCCATATCGCCGCTTCAGCGAGGCAACGAGGTCACCGCCCAGCAGGTCGCCGGAAACCTCGCCAGCCACGACGGCCAGTTTCAAGGGCACCGCATTCAAAAGAAGCCCTCCGCGCTCAAGCCTCGATCGATACCGCAGACGAAAATGCCGGCCTCGTCCGCGGCTGCAATCACCGCCTCGCGGTCGAGCACCAAAGCTCTGCCGGCCTCCACCGCAACACCGGCCAGACCGGCTTTCCTGGCGTTATGCACGGTGGATACACCGATCGACGGCAGATCGGCGCGAACATCCTGTTGCGGCTTACATAGCTTGACCAGTACACCACGGCGGCGTGTTGATATGCGGCCTTCCGCACGCAGTTCTGCAACCCGTTCGATCATCTTGTCGGTGCCTTCGGCGCCCTCGAGTGCGACGACGCGACCGCCGACGCTGACCGCTCCCTGCCCGACATCCAGAAGCCCGAGCGCGTCCGCAGCCTTCGCGCCTTGGGCTATATCGCGCAGATCCTCATCCGAGGGGGAAAGCCGCCCGAGGGGCCCGGTAGTCGCCAAGAGATCCGGCGCGATTTCATGCGCACCGACAACCCGAACGCCACCCGCTTCGATCAGGCGGATGACCATCTGCAGGACTGCGTTGTCACCGCCGGACAGAAGGGTTCTTATTGTGGAAGGCAGTTCCTTGATGACGCGCCAAGTGGGATGCACCTCTCGCCATGCAGGGCGACGTGCCACGCCGCCTGACATCACAACGCGATCGACACCGTAGCGGCGAAACGTTGATTCGAGTCCGGCAAAATTGCCGACGCCGAGATTGGCGTGATCGAAGCTGGACCAATCCCGATCCGCCTCGTTGGTCAAGGCGATGATCACGGGGTCTTCACCGGCCTGGCGGGCGGCGTCAGCGACATAAACAGGCAAAAAACCGCTGCCTGCGATGATCGCCAGCCTGCCTCTGCCGCTTTGGCCGGCCGAACCCACGTCAGCTCTTGCCGCGATTGGGGGACGACAGCGCGCGATCACTATCGGCTGCGATGAAATCGAGGATCTCCATCACTTCCTTGCAATCGGCATACTCGTCACGGATCGCTGCCGCGTTGTCCCGGATCGAGCGCTCACCTTCGAAGATGCTCTTGTAGGCGCGTCGAACCTGGTGAATGACGGCACGTTCGATGCCTGCTCGCGTCATACCGACAATATTCAGCCCGGAAAGCACGCCAGGGTTTCCATTCAGCATGCCATAGGGAATGACATCGTAGCTTGCGGCGGAAAGGCCGCCGATAAAAGCCTGCCGGCCGATGCGGCTAAATTGATGCACGGCGCAGCCGCCACCGAAGATGACCCGATCTTCGACAATCACATGTCCCGCCAACATGACATTGTTCGACAGAATGACGTTGTTGCCGACGCGGCAATCGTGCGCCACATGCGAATTGGCCAGGAACAGATTGTTGTTGCCGACAATCGTCTTGCCGCCGAAGTCGGCCGTACCGGTGTTGATCGTCACGCCTTCGCGGATCGTGCAATTCTCGCCGACATCCAGCGTCGTCTCTTCGCCGCCGTGATGAACACTCTGCGGATCGCCACCAACGACGGCCATTGGAAATATCTTCGTTCCCTTGCCGATGGTCGTGCGACCGGTCACAACGGCATGGGTCAGCAGCTGCACATCGTCATGCAGCACGACCTTGGGGCCAACGTGGCAGAAGGGTCCGACCACGACATTCTCACCAACGACGGCACCATCCTCAACGACCGCGAGCTTATGGATGCGCGCGCTTTTTGCGATGCTGGTCATGCCTGGTTCTGATCCTTCCGCACGATCATGGCCCCGATATCCGCTTCGGCAACCAAGTTGCCGTCGACCTTGGCATCGCAATGGAATTTCCAGATCGTGCCGCGCTGCTTCAGCTTGACGACATGGAATTCGACACGATCACCCGGAACAACCGGCTTGCGGAAACGGGCATTGTCGATCGTCATGAAGTAGACGAGGTTTCCGCCGATGCCGTCTTTCTTCGCACAGATTGCCCCGGCCGTCTGAGCCATGCCTTCGATGAGCAGAACGCCCGGCATAATTGGCGTTTCCGGGAAATGTCCCGTGAACTGAGGCTCGTTGGCCGTAACATTCTTGATGCCGATCGCAGAATTGTCGCTGTCGATCTCAATGATCTTGTCGACCATCAGGAAAGGATAACGATGCGGCAACAGCTTCATTATTTCCAGAACATCGGCCGACGACAACGACGTCTTTGCTTCCTCAGTCATGCTCCGCACTCCCGTCCTTTTTATCCCTGGCTCCTGACCGCTTAGCGATCTCCGCCGATTCCCTTAGAAAATCCCACAACGGCCGCGCGGGAAGACCCGCATAGCGCTCGCCCGCTGGAATACTGTTCATAACACCGCTCTTGGCACCGATCTGCACGCCGTCGCCGATGTGGATGTGACCATTCAGGCCAGCCTGCCCGCCGATCTGCACACCGTCGCCGATCACCGTGCTGCCAGCGATACCGACCTGGCTGACGATAGCACAATGGCGGCCGATGCGAACGTTATGTCCGATCTGAACCTGGTTATCGATCTTGGTGCCCTCGCCGATCACGGTGTCATCCATGGTGCCGCGATCGATCGTCGTATTGGCGCCGATCTCGACATTGTCCTGAATGATCACCCGGCCGATCTGCACGATCTTGATCATGCCACGTGGTCCCGGCGCATAGCCGAAGCCGTCCTGGCCGATCCTCGCGCCATTGTGGATGATGACCCCGTTTCCGAGATAGGCGCAAAGCACACTGGCGCCACCGCCGATGCTGCAATTGCGACCGATCTTCACGCCAGGCCCGATAAGAGCGTTGGCGCCGATATAGGTCCCCTCGCCGATTTCGGCGCCCGCGCCGATGACTGCGCCGGGCTCTACGCCGATATTCGCCTCGAGCCTTGCGGTCGGGTCAATAACCGCTGCCGGAGAAATTCCCGTGGAATTCGATGTGAATGCGATGGGTCGCATGGCCTGCGGATGAAGCAATGCGCCAACGAGCGCAAAATCCGTATGCGGCCGCTTCGACAGAATGACCGGGACATGATCGGGAACAAAGGACCGCAAGGCAGGCAGGCAAATGATAGCCGAAGCCTTGCAAGTCTCCAGTTCGGAACGACTCTTCCGGGAAATAATGTAGCAAACATCGCCTTCACCTGCCCGGTGGACAGGAGCGATAGACCTGACGACGACCTCCGCAGAGGCCGTATCATCAAGTTCCGCCCCAAGGTATTCAGCCAACTGTTTTAAGTTGACGCCACCATGGGGCGGGAAAAAACCAGTATGTTCCATAAGCACCAGCTCCAGAACGGTGTTCAAGCCCGCAGTTCTGGACTGCCGATATCAGAACTGGTTGGCGATGCCAAACCGGAAATTCTGAACCTGGTCGTAATCTTGCTTGAGAACCGGCACAGCGTAGTCAACACGGATGACACCGAACGGTGACGACCAAATCAGACCAGCACCAAGCGAAGCTCGGAGCGAGCTGTCGTTGAAAACCGCATCGCCGAAGGAATTCGTCTTGTTACCGTAGAGCGTACCCGCGTCCGCGAAGGCAGCGATACGCAGACCGATATCCTGCGGAACGCCCGGCATCGGCATGCTCGCTTCAGCCGAAGCGGTAAAGTACGTCGTGCCACCGAGCGGGTTGTTATTGTTGTTACCCACACGAGGACCGATACCAGCATTCTCGAAGCCGCGGACTTCACGACCACCGAGAGTGAACTGATCGAAGACGTTCAGCTTGCCATCGGTCGGCAAGACGTAACCGGCACCAACCGTGAACGAGCCGATAATATCGGCCTCATCACTGATCATCTGATAGTAACGAGCCTTACCGCTCAGCTTGTAGAAGTTCGAGTCGCCGCCGAGGCCTGCAAATTCATGCGTGAACTTGGCGATGAGACCTTCACGCGGAAGATTCTGATCGTCCAGCGTGTTGTAGGTAAAGGTCTGCGAAACTGTCGACTGGGTCCAGGGACCATTCTCAACAAGGTTGATATACGGAGCCGAAAGATTGTTCTGCCAATCATTCGTGCCATCGTATGTCAGGCGCTTGTAGTTGTAACGCAGGGTCGTCGCCAGATTCTCGGTGATCGGCGCGGTGACGCGCAGCGAGAAGCCTTCTTCCGAATAGTCGTAGTAATCGTCGCTCGACGTCTGGTTCTTGAAGATATCGAAACCAGCAGCCAGACGATAGCCGAGGAAGTAGGGCTCGGTGAACGAGATGTTATAGGTACGATTGCCTTCCGTACCGGCACCTGCGGCGATACGGATATACTGACCGCGACCGAGGAAGTTCTTTTCTTCGACTGAAGCTTCGAGCAGCAGACCGCCGTTGTTGCCGACGGCGTAGCCGGCGCCGATACCGAACGAGCCGGTAGGCTGATCTTCGACGTTGACGATCACGACAACACGATCCGGAGCGCTGCCCTGTGCCGTCGAGATATCCACCTTGGTGAAGTAACCGAGAGCATCGAGACGGCGCTTAGCGCGCGTGATCATTTCCTGGTTGAAAGCATCGCCTTCGTTGAGGTCGAACTCACGACGGATAACGTAATCGCGCGTACGAGTGTTGCCGCGGATTTCGATACGCTCGACATAGGCCCGCTCGCCCTGGTCGACCAGATATTCGATACCGATCGTGTGGCCGGTCAGATCGCGGTTGCCGCGCGGCGTGATGCGGGCAAACGGATAGCCGGCCGAAGCCACTCGCTTGGAAATGTTCTCGATCGAGGTCTGGATGTCCTTGGCGCTATAGACAGAACCCTTCTGGGTAATGACAAGCCCCTTCAGTTCGTCGGCATTAACGCCATCGACCGTCGAAACGACATTGATATCGCCGTAGGTATAGCGCGGACCTTCGTCGACGTTGAAGTTCAGCGTGTATTCGTTGTTCTGCTCGTTCAGCGTCGCATCGGCGCTGACGATGCGGAAGTCGGCATAACCGTGATTGTAGTAGAACTGACGCAGCGTATCCTGGTCGGCCTGCTGGCGCTCAGGGCTGTAGACGTCCTTACGGGTCAGGAACGACAGGAAGTTGCTCTTCTTCGTGCTGATGACAGAAGCAAGGCGACCGCTGCTGTAAGCCTGATTTCCCGAGAAATTGATCTTATCGATTTTCGTGCGATCACCTTCATTGATGACGAAGGCGACGTTGAGGCGGCCTTGCGCGACCTGGGCGGTCTGCGTCGTCACCTGCACGTCGTTACGACCGATGGAGGCGTAGGCATCCTTAATGGTCTTGATATCGGCCTGAACGGTGGCTTCGTTATACGGACCGGCCGCATGGGTCTGGACGATGCCCTGAAGCTTGTCGTCCTTGATCTTGCGGTTGCCGTTGAAGACCACAGCGTTGATGAGCTGGTTTTCCTTGACCGAGATGACCAAGGTGCTGCCCGAAACACTGATGTGGACATCGGAGAAATACCCGGTGGCATAAAGCTGCTTCACCGATGCATCGATGTCCCCGGGAGAGAAGCTCTTGCCGGGCTTGATCGTGATATTATCACGGACAGCCGTTGCCCCGATGCGTTCCGCACCACGAACATCGACCCGCTGAATCACAGCGGCTTCCGCGACTGAGGCAGAGGCAAGGGTGATAACACCAGCGCCCGACGCAACAACACCAGCAGACAGCGCTACCGCCGACACTGCGTTCAATAATCTTGAACCAGCCTTCATTTTCACTTCTTACCTTTTTTTCAGTCGTCCCCAGCCCCGAGCGAACCCGATTCCGGCCACGTGTGTCGTTTTACCCGCTTTTGACATACAAGCAAGGGAGCAAGTTAATTTCCGTTTACTTCATTTCAAAGCGTGACCCATTCGCCACTACAGCTTTGAAACATCGTAAATAAATCGTAATTTTCCTCTCGCTTTGCCCCTCTAGCCTAGCCGGGAACTAATATCGTTCCATGTCGCAAACACCATGAGTGAGAGCACCATCGCAAATCCAATTCGAAAAGCGATGTCCTGCGCCCTTGCACCCAAAGGTTTTCCCCTTACGGCTTCAATCGCATAGAACATCAAGTGCCCGCCATCAAGTACCGGCACGGGCATCAAATTTAATAACCCTATTGAAACAGAAAGTATGGCGGCAAATTGCAACACCGCGGAGAAACCCAGGGTTGCCATCTGGCCCGACATTTGCGCAACCCGGATCGGGCCTCCCAGCTGATCGGCCTTCATGTAGCCACCGATGACATTGCCGAGGTATTCGAACGTGCCGGAAACGATGCTGCCGGTCTGCTTGACGCCCTCACCTATCGCCTGGAACGGTCCGTAAGACTGATAGCGCAGCTTGGGCGGCTTCTGACCATCGGTAACGCCGATGCTGGCGATTTTCGTCGGAGCGCCGAACGCATCGAGTTCCTCTGTCATCTTCGGCGTCACCGCCACGTCGCGCGTCTGACCATTGCGCTCGACGGACAGCGAGATGGACTTATCGACATGAGCGGCTGCATAGCGCTGCACTTCGCCGATAGAGCCGACAGCGCGTCCATCCACAGAAAGGATGCGATCACCGAGCTCCAGCCCCGCGCCTGCCGCCGGGCTATCCGATGCGATCGATCCGATCAGCGGATCGATCGGCCCGATACCGATGCTGCCGACATCCTTCTTGTTGCCGGAGGCATCGATGTCGATCACCGTCTCGGGAACGATCGGAAAATCGCGCATCTGTCCGTTGCGCTGCACGGTCAGCACGACGCTCTTGCCTGGATGATCGCTGACGTAGCGACCGACCTCGTAGTAGGTGGCAACATTTCTGCCGTCGATGGCGATCAATCGATCTCCGGGCAGTATACCGGCTTTTGCGGCCGGCCCGACCGGCTCGACTGCCGTCACCAGCGGATCGACAAGCGCGATGCCGATGCGGCCCATCTCCATCTTGTTGCCGAACTGATCGGTGTCTTCGACCAGCTTCGGCACGATCTGGAAATCGCGCTTCTGCCCGTCGCGCTCGACCGTGAGAGCGATTGTGCGGCCTGGACGCAGACCAACGTAACGCTGCACCTCGTCGAAAGTGGTAACATTGGCGCCGTCCACGGCCACAAGCCGATCGCCGGGCTCTATGCCGGCCTCAGCGGCTGCACCGTCACGCGTCACCATGGCAACGACAGGATCGGCTGCCGTGCGGCCATAGACGCTGAAGAGCACTGCAAAGATCGCTATGGCGAGAATGAAATTCGCAATCGGGCCCGCTGCAACCGTCGCCGCTCTCTTCCAAAGCCTGGCACCGGCAAAGGATTGCGCGCGCTCCTCTTCGGTCATCGCCGAGAGCTGATCCGTATCGGTCTTGCTGGAGGCATCCTCGTCGCCGAAAAAGCGCACATAGCCGCCGAGCGGTATCAACGAGAGCTTCCAGCGCGTGCCGTGCTTGTCCGTGAAGCCGGCAATCTCGGGGCCAAAGCCGATCGAGAAGGCCATGATGCGAATGCCAGACCAGCGACCAACGAGATAGTGGCCCATTTCGTGCACGAAAACGAGCAGCGACAGGACAAAAACAAACGTGATGACGTTGTTTGTCAAGAAACCGATGAAGCCTGCCGCACTACCCATGCAACGATCCTGTTCGTGTGAGAGCCGTTCGGTTTCACTGAAACCTGAACCGCTCCATCTTTCTATTTTCGCAATTCCGCGCGGAAAACCGCTGCGCACTTTTCCTGGAATTGCTTTGGTATCAGACCCCGAGCAGAACGCCGCCCAATGACAAGGTCTCGCCGCTCATTGTCAGCGATATTACGATAGCCAACAAAAACGCTGCAAAACAAGCAAAAATTAGTCCGTCGACCCGATCCATGACGCCGCCATGCCCGGGAATCAGGTGGCTTGAATCTTTTACACCGAAGCGACGCTTCATGAAGGACTCGAATAAATCACCAACCTGACTGCAAACGGACAGCACCAGCGCAAGCACCGGAATCCTGAGGTCGTCGGCGGAGAAGTAGCTCCAGACGACAGCGGTTCCGGCGATAACGGCCGCAACGGCGCCTCCGATCGCACCCGACCAGGTCTTGCCCGGCGATATGCGTGGCGCAAGCTTCGGGCCGCCGATCGCGCGGCCGACGAAATAGGCGAAGATATCGGTTGCCCAAACGGTCGCAAAGATGAACAGCATCAACACGAAACCGCGAAGATCCTCGTCGCGAATCTCGGAAAGGGCAATCGCGGTCAGGCCGGAATAGAGTATGCCCCCGGGCAGCCACCAACTCTTCTGACGAAGAACGACCATGATCGCCAAAACGACGACAAAGGCGGCCAGAACCTCCATGGAGTAGACCGATTCGCCCGTTACCGTCGCGCCGGCAATCAACACGATACCTACCCAGCCGAGCGCGTTTCCCCGCGGGTCGCTGCCGTGCAGGTCGGATATGGTCGACCACTCATAATAAACGAGCAGGCTGATTGCTGCCGCCAGAAGCCGAAAACTCAATCCGCCATACCAGGTAGCGGCAAGAACGATCGCGGCAAGGACGATGCCGGAGATGATGCGTAGCCTGAGTTCGCGGCTCATCAGGACCCCACCGCCGCCGCCGGCTTGGCGGAAAGCCCGCCAAAGCGCCGGTCGCGCGCGGCATATTTCTCCAGCGCTGCGAAGAAGAGATCGCGGCTGAAATCTGGCCAGAATTCAGGCATGAACATGAATTCCGAATAGGCGGCCTGCCAAAGCAGGAAGTTCGACAGCCGCTCCTCGCCGCTGGTGCGGATAATCAGGTCGGGATCGGGAATCCCGGCGGTATCCAGACGGGCGCCAACCAATTCAGGGCTGATGTCCTGCGGACGCAAGCGCCCGGCCTCGACGTCCTTCGCCAGGCTGGTGAAGGCAC
Organism: Rhizobium sp. ASV8; assembly: GCF_016429255.1. GTDB lineage: Bacteria > Pseudomonadota > Alphaproteobacteria > Rhizobiales > Rhizobiaceae > Rhizobium. The sequence continues at coordinate 13,764 of NZ_JAELUG010000105.1, read as the reverse complement.
GCGCAATCTCGTCGCGCGAGCCGTAATTGAAAGCGATCACCAGAGTGAGAGCCGTATTGCTCCTGGTGGTTTCCTCGGCTTCGAGCAACAATGGCAGGATATCGCCGCGCAGATTGTTGCGATCGCCGATGACCCGGATCCGCACATTCTGGCGATGAAGCTCGGCGAGGTCCCGTCGTATGAATGCCTTCAGCAGACCAAGGAGATCGCTCACCTCGGTCTCGGGGCGGCGCCAATTTTCGGAAGAAAAGGCGAAAAGCGTCAGATATTTAATGCCGATGTCGCCGGCTGCCCGCACCGTTTCACGCACAGCCTCAACGCCCTTGCGGTGGCCCATGGTGCGCGGCAGGCCGCGCGCGTTGGCCCAACGCCCGTTGCCATCCATGATAATGGCAACGTGTTCGGGTACGACGGAGAACGTAGGAGCTGACATTTGGATCCGGTTTCGTTCGGCAGAAGATTCTCTGGCCTCGCAATCTAGGGCGTAGTTGTCGCTTTCAAGTGTTTTCAGACAGAAAGCGCCACGCCCCAGCGTACGATCAGACGTGCATGATTTCCTTTTCTTTATCGGCTAGCAAGCGGTCGATCTCGGAAATCGTCTCATCCGTCATCTTCTGCACACGCTCTGATAGCGACCGGCTCTCGTCCTGGCCGATCACGCCATCCTTTTCCGCCTTCTTGAGGCCATCCATGCCGTCGCGGCGCACGTGGCGAATCGCAACCTTTGCCTTCTCGGCATATTCATGGGCAACCTTTACCAGCGAACGGCGGCGCTCTTCGTTGAGTTCCGGCAGCGGAATACGCAGGTTCTGGCCGTCCATGATCGGATTGAGGCCAAGATTGGATTCGCGGATCGCGCGCTCGACAGCACCGACCATCGACTTGTCCCAGACCGATACGGTCAGCATGCGCGGCTCCGGCACGGTGATGTTGGCGACCTGGTTCAGCGGCATGCGCGAACCGTAGGCTTCGATCGTGACCGGATCAAGAATATTGGCGGATGCGCGCCCGGTGCGCAGCGAGGCGATGTCGCTCTTGAATGCCGCAATGGCGCCGTCCATGCGACGCTTCAGTTCCTTGAGATCGGTTGCTTCACTCATGTCTATGCTCCCCTGTAACAAGGCGACACCGGTCTCCCCGGCGCCACAGGAATGTCAGTTGTCTGATACGATGGTCTTGCGGCCGCCGCCGGTCAAGATTTCAGCGAACTCGCCCTTCTCATGGATGGAGAAGACGATGATCGGAATTGAGTTTTCCCGCGCAAGCGCAACGGCGGCGACGTCCATGACCGCCAGCCCCTTCTCGAGCACCTGACTATGGGTCAGATGGTCAAAGCGCTCCGCATCGGGGAATTTCTTCGGATCGGCGGAATAGATTCCGTCGACCTGCGTACCCTTGAAGATAGCCTGCGCACCCATTTCCGCAGCGCGCAGCGCTGCCGCCGAATCGGTGGTGAAAAACGGATTTCCCGTGCCGCCGGCGAAGATCACAACGCGCCCGAGCGAGAGATGGTAGAGCGTGGCGCGCTGCGAGAAGCTCTCGCAGATCTCCGGCATGGAAATGGCCGAGAGCACGACGGTCTCGATATCGAGTTTGCGCAGCGAGGTTGCCAGGGCCAGTGCGTTTATGACGGTTCCGAGCATCCCCATGTGGTCGCCGGTCACGCGGTCGCCACCCTTGGAAGCCACGGCTACACCCCGGAAAATATTGCCTCCGCCAACCACGACACCGACCTCGACACCCATGGCGCGCGCAGCCGCGATGTCGGAGGCAATCCGGTCCGCGACGGTGACGTCGATGCCAAATCCCTGACTGCCCATCAGAGCTTCACCGGAGGCCTTGAGCAACACGCGCTTGTAGATCGGCTGGGACATGGTAGCTCCTTGAAGTGATCACCGGGGGTATGATTGTGAATGCCGGATACACGAAGGGCACCGCGTTGTCACGCGATGCCCTGATGTTTTCCCTGATATGGTTTCACCAAACCGGGATATGGCTTCTTTTGTTAATCAGCCCTTGGCGACAGCTGCAACTTCGGCAGCGAAGTCGGTTTCTTCCTTCTCGACGCCTTCGCCGAGGAGCAGACGGGCCATGCCGACGACTTCGATCGCGGCGCCAGCGGTCTTTTCAGCTTCCTTGATGGCAGCACCAACCGTCAGGTCCGGATTGATGACGAAAGCCTGCGAGAGAAGAGCGACTTCCTCGAAGAACTTGCGCATGCGGCCTTCCACCATCTTTTCAATGATGGCTTCCGGCTTGCCGGATTCGCGGGACTGTTCGATGAAGACGTTGCGTTCGCGCTCGGCGACGGCGGCGTCGACTTCTTCGGCACGGATAGCGAGCGGGTTGGTAGCAGCGATGTGCATGGCAACCTGACGCCCGATCGAGGTCAGAACGGCCTTGTCACCGACCGACTTCAGAGCAACGAGAACGCCCAGCTTGCCGATGCCGTCGCCGGCAGCGTTGTGGATGTAGGTCGCAACGACGCCGTGCTCGACTTCGAGCTTGGCGGAGCGACGAAGTGTCATGTTCTCGCCGATGGTTGCGATCGCGTCCTTGATGGTGTCGGCGACCGGCTTGCCGGATGCCGGATAGGTCGCAGCCGAAATGGCTTCAACAGTGCCGTCGGTGGACAGCGCTACTTCGGCGATGCCGCGAGCAAGGTCCTGGAAGGCATCGTTGCGGGCAACGAAGTCGGTTTCGGAATTGAGTTCGATAACAACGGCCTTGTGACCGGCGCCAGCAATGGCGACCAGGCCTTCAGCGGCGGTGCGGCCGGACTTCTTGTCGGCCTTGGAGATGCCCTTGGCGCGCAGCCAGTCGATCGCAGCTTCGATGTCGCCGTTGGTTTCGGTCAGCGCCTTCTTGCAATCCATCATGCCTGCGCCAGACTTTTCGCGCAGTTCCTTCACCAGTGCAGCCGTAATCTCGGTCATAAGCTTCCTCTTGTCGGTTCATACGGTGCGGCATGCGGCTTTGAGCCGAAACGGCACCGATTTGAGAGACGAAATGTACCCGTAAGTATGACAGCGTTATGAAGCCGCGTCATACCGTGGAATTCTGTTTGGATCATGCCCGGATTTTCGCCTACAGCGCCGTGCGTCACGAGTGACGCGCAAAGGTCGCTGTAGCGCTCAAATCAGCTGAATAACTTACCTTAAATCGATTCCGCTTTAAGGAATTATGCAGCGGGCGAAGCGTTATCAAAAACGCGATAAGGCCGCTCGAACTTGTTGAAGTCGCAAACGGCCTTATCCCGGATGTCATTGCGCTTGGGCGGACAGTCTACTGCCCGCCTCGAGGCGCGATCAGGCTTCGGTGCCGTCCGCCAGGGTCGGCTCGATTGGGGCTTCCTCGGAAGCGCCGAGATCACGGCCGGATGCACCCTGCTGGCGAGCGATGCCGTCGATGGCAGCGCGCGAGATCAGGTCGCAATAGAGAGCGATGGCGCGCGAAGCGTCGTCGTTGCCCGGGATCGGGTAGTCGATCAGGTCCGGATCGCAGTTCGAGTCGATGATGGCAACGACCGGGATGCCGAGGCGCTTGGCTTCGTCGATCGCGATCTTTTCCTTGTTGGTGTCGATGATGAACATCAGGTCCGGCGTGCCGCCCATGTCCTTGATACCGCCGAGGGCCTTGTCGAGCTTTTCGCGCTCGCGCTCAAGGTTCAGACGCTCCTTCTTGGTGAAGCCCTGGGCTTCGCCGGAGAGGATTTCGTCGAGCTTGCGCAGACGCTGGATCGAGTTGGAGATCGTCTTCCAGTTGGTCATCATGCCGCCGAGCCAGCGGGCGTTGACGTAGTACTGAGCCGAACGCTTTGCGCTGTCGGCGATCAGTTCGGACGCCTGACGCTTGGTGCCGACGAACAGAACGCGGCCGCCACGAGCAACGGTGTCGCTGACAACCTGCAGAGCGCGGCTCAGCAACGGAACCGTCTGAGCGAGGTCGATGATGTGGATGTTGTTACGGTCGCCGAAGATGTACGGCTTCATCTTCGGGTTCCAGCGGTGCGTCTGGTGGCCGAAGTGAACACCTGCTTCGAGAAGCTGGCGCATAGAAAAATCGGGCAATGCCATGCCTTTATATCCTTTTCCGGTTGAACCTCCGCAAGGCGAACAGCATCCTCTTCGAGAATGCCACCGGGCGGAACGATCCGGATTTCTCCCGGACAATCCCATGCCTTACGTGTGGAATGCGGGTGCCCATACATTCGATTTGCCGGGAATGCAAGGCTTTGGTCTAAAAAATCCGCCCAAACCTGCGCTCAAGCCGACAGTTTGTCGAGCAGCGCCAGCATGACATTGGCGTCCGGCATCGGCAAGACGGCATCGATTTCCGCCGGCAGAAGGCCGGCAATGGCGCTGTCGGCATCGCCGGTGACTGTTCCCAGCGGCCCGCGAAAGCCATGCTTGGTCCAGGCGAGTTCCTGCAGCCGCGGGCTGATCAGCGCTTCGATCATCCGGTCAACCTGCTCGTCGATGGCGATGAGGGGATGGGAGGAATAGACCGTCGGATGCGGATAAAGCACGACTGGCTTCGCGCCGCTGCTGGCCTGGATTCTCTTCCAGCGCTGCGGATCGGCGAGAATCCATTCTACCAGCTGATTCTCATAGCCGACAATCATCGGCTCGCCACCGATACCGCCCGCCAGATATTGCTCGAAGAGCTTGCCCGATGACGATGCCTTGAAACCCATGTTGCGGAAGATGGCCTGCGCCTTGTCGCCGAATTGCGCAAGACTGGCGGCGCTCGCGACATTGCCGCTCAGCAGGCTGAGCACCAGACCGGCGAACATGAAGCCCGAATTGGAACGGTTGGGGTCGGTGGAAACGATCCTCGACTGCCCATAGAGTGCTCCGACGCCGAGCTTCGACCAGCTCGCCCCGGAAAGCACGGCATCCAACAGCGCCTTCAGATCGAGCTGATGCTGCCCTTGCGATGTCGTCGTGACGAGTCCGGCTTTGGTCAACCCTTCGACCACAGGCTGCCAGGAGTAGACGACAACGGGTGTGTTCAGAATCACGCGGTCGTTGCGGATCTTGATGCCGTTCTGCCGGGCGATATCGACCATGATGGAGGATGAGGGCCACAGAAAGGACGGCGTCTGCGAGAGAAGCGCCTGCTCCCGCACCATTTCGACGGAGCCGGCGACGCGGCTGTTGATCTCAAGCCCGTGGCCGTGCAGGGCCGAAATCACATCCGGATCGGCAAGGAATGCTTCTTTCTCGCCGCCGATGAAGCCGAACAGCTTCGTGCGATTGCCAAGCAGCCCCTGCATATCAGGCCGATCCTTGACGGCGAAATAGCCGCCGGTTCCGGCAACACCGGCGGCAAGAAGCCCTACTCCAAAAGCGCGGCGAGAAATGGCCATCAGCGTCCTATATCCTCTTTGAGCGAGGCTTGTATCAGCCGCAGCTCCGTATCAAGCGTATCAAGCCTGTCGTCGACCAGGCTGTCGGAATAGTGCACGAAAGCGTCTTCGAGTTTGGTCAGAACCAGATCGACTTCCCGAAGGCGGGTAACATCGGGTTGACGCTTTGCCTCAAGCACCGCGAAGCCCTCGGCCACTTCGGCCGCCCGCGGCAGATAGTAGCTGAGGAACCGCCTGACCGTGGCGGCGCTTTCCGGGTTGGCTTCCACCTTGGCAAACACATCGGCGGCGATCTCCGCCAGGTGTCGCACCCGCTTTGCAGCCTCCTTGCTGGAGATCTGAGTGGCAGAAGCCTCCAGCCTACGCGCGGCAGGCGCTGCGGAATTCAGGAGATCGCGGGCGAACTCCAGTCGTCCCCGGCCAATAGCGTTGGCATCCAGCCCCTCGAAGAGACCCCGCGGCGCCAGCACGAAGATCAGGCCAACGAAAACCAGGACCCCGATAACGGCGGCAATCCATATCGGCATGCCTGCCAGGAAGCTCAGCGCAGGAACCACCACCGCAGCAGCAATCCCCGCCACGATCCAATTCCAATCATTGCCGAACCAGTTGCGCATTGCTGTCCTTGAGCCTTTCCGCCCTTCTTCGAAGCGCGAAAAGGCTCCATCCTTTTGTTATCACGCAATTCCAGACGGAAAACCGCTGCGCACTTTTCCTGGAATTGCTCTAGTTGTAGCCACGGACCGCCCGGAATGCGCTGACCAGATCGCCACGGCCATCGAACACGCGTCCCGAGGTCTCCTGCGCGAGGGCATCCAGCTGCCGCTTGTCCGCATCGCCGAAGGTGATACCGAACACCGGCACGTGCGGATTCACCGATGCCCAGCGGCTCATGAAATCGCGATTGGCATCATCGGACTTTCCGTCGGTCATGATGACGATGGCAGGCAGATAGGACGGCAGGTTTTGCGTGCCTCTCATCCAGTCGAGCGCCTTGCTTGCACAGGCATACATATCCGTACCGCCGCCCGCTCGCTGGCGGGAAACCCTATCGACAAGCATCTTCTGCTGGGCTGGATTTCCCGAACCTTCGTAGGTCGCGCGCACGTTGGCGTCGAAAGGAATGACCATGATGCGATCGGCAGGCGTCCATTGCGCCAGGACCTTGCCGGTTTCATCCGGATTGAACAGGAACCGCATTGCTGCCTGCAATTGCCCCTCGCCCTGACCTTCCATCGATCCGGAAAAATCCAGGCAGAGGGCGGTCAGCGACGGCTTGCGCAATCCCACCTGATAGAGATCGAGCGCCTGACGGATAACGGCGGGCTCGGGCATGCGAACAGCGGTGACCAATCGGGTCGGATCGAAATTCCACGAGGGATCGGGCTTGGCGGAGACGTCAGCAAGCGGAATGCGGCGGCCCGTATCGGCGATGCGCTTCTGCACCGGAGCGGATCGGAGATATTCGGCGAGCTGGTTGAAGAAGGTCTCCACCTCCTGCCCTCGCCCGTGATCGACGAAGCCGATCGGTGAATCGGCAACCACGACGCCATCGGCTGGATAGATGGCATAGAGCGGCTCCTTGCCCATGCCCACCAGCTTGTCGTTGGTTTCCTTGAGGACCGCCTCGTAGTTCCACATGGCGTCGTAGAGAACGCCCTTCCTCGCCGAATCCGTATAGAGATCCGCGAGCCAGCCCGAAGAGCCGGAAGAACGCTCGACACCGGCAAGGAGCGAGCGCACGGCGTCTCGAACCTCGGGCTTGTCGAGATCGCCCGGCTCGATGACAGGCTTGTTGCCAAGCGCGCTGGACAACATACCGAGATAGGCGCTGGCGCCGGAATTGGATTGAGTGGCCGACGTCATGAGAAACTTCAGCGAGCCGTTCTTCACGGCCGCCAAGATGTCCTTCATGTAAACCGGCTTGCCGGTCCAGCCGAGCCCATCTGCCTTGGATTTGCGCACGCCGAGAATAACCGGCATCTGCGCGACCGATGTAAGCGACTTCACCCGGCGCTTGGCGTCGAACATGTCGACCCAGACACTCGATGCCGGCCAGACGGCATCCTGATCGACGCCTTTCTCGCTCTGGAGAGCAAGTCCGATATCCAAAGTGCCCTCGTAGGAGAAGGTGCAAGCAGCCTTCTTTTCCTTGCAGAATTCCTCGACGATCGGCTGAAGGACCGTATTCTCCGAGCCGGAGACGATTGAGAATTTCGGCCCCTGGCCGCCGACGTCGCAACCGCTCAGCGCGATTGCTGCCGTGAGCGTCAGACCGGTCACGAATGTGCGGATCATCATCACGTCACCGCGCCTCGATCATGGCCTTCTTGAGTTCAATGGTCATTTTCTGCATCCGCTGCTCGGCCTCGGCGCGCTTGGCGCGGCCATCCTCCTGCACCTTCAGCACGCCGCCGATCGTGTCGATCAGGTCGCGGTTGGCGGCGGCGAGCGTGTCGATGTCGACGATACCGCGCTGCGATTGCTGTTCTATGGCAATCGCCTGATCTTTCATCATCTTCGATGCCTGGCGGATCATGTCGTTGGTGGCGTCGGTAACCGTCTTCTGCAATTCCAGCGCGGACTTCTGCTGCGTAAGGCCGAGCAGGATCACCATCTTCTGCTTCCAGGCCGGCACAGTCAGAGCCGAGGTGGCTTGCAGGTTTTCGATCAGGGTCTCGTCACCGGCCTGCACGATACGGATCTGCGGCAATTGCTGGATGCCGAGCTGGCGCGCCTGCTGCAGATAGAAGACCCGCTTTTCGAGACGATCGAGCGCCTGCAGGCTGTCCTGATAGATCTGCGCCTCCAGCATGCCGCCGCCTGGATTGGCGGAGGCGGCATCGGCAGCACTCTTCAAGCGCGGAAGTTCGGTCGTGCGGAAACGTTCGGCGAAGGTCTTGCCGGCTTCCACATAGGCGTCGAGCTGCAGGATGGACTGCTTGGTTTCCTCATGCAGATCATCGAGAAGGGCGATGTCACGGCGCAGAACATCCTTATGGCGGTCAAGCTCAAGACCGATGCGATCGATCTGGCCGGCGACATCCTCGAATTGCTCCTTGAAGCGCTCCAGACGCGCCCTGAACGAGGAAAACATCCGCGACAGGAATCCTTCGTCTTTCAGCGAGGCCGGATCGAGCTTCTTGGATTTGACGATGATATCGGTCAGCAGCTTGCCGACTTCACCGAGATCGCGGTTGCGGACCTCGCGCAAGATACGGTCGGAATAATCCGAGACGGACTGCTGTGCGCGATCGCCGTACAGGGAGATGCCGGCCCGATCGGTCAGATCGATGGTATCGCCGATACGGGCGATCTCCGCCGGGTCAGCGGCTACAGCCGGCAGCGTCTCGTGGGAAGCGGCTGGGATATCGGCATTGCTCATAGGTCGCGCTTTCTCGTCGATAACACGGAGCCGACCGCAAATTTTCAATCGCCCCCAAGACGATCATTCCCCCGCGCGCCCCACCACAATTCCAGATCGGTGCAGGTGTGAAATAGACTCACCCCTGCGTGCCGACCGTTTCACACAATAGTGAAACTTGGATCACAGTTTTATGACGATGGTTTCGCGCCTGGCGCGCTGGCGGAGAGCTACTGGCATGCCTTGGTGTCGAGGACCTCAAGCTTGGTGAGCTTGCCGGTCAAGGAGAAATCGCCGTAATCCATGGTGAGATCCCTGGTTATGCCGTTCTCATAGAGCTTGAACGACATGCGGTAGACCGGCATGGCGTCACCGGTGGACTTCTCGTTGAAATAAGCGACCGTGACCGGCCAGAAGGCCGTGGTGGCGAAAGCACCCGCCTTGGCGGCGTCGGGATCGTCCTTCGCCGGCGTCTGCTCCTTACCCACCACAGTGGTGGCGATCAGTGGCTTGTCGCCATCGTCGGAGCCATCGAAGACCTGCGCCTCGAAGAAGTTCTTGCCGAGCTTGGCATTGTGGATGATGTCGAGCATATGCTCCGTCGGAAAACGGCTCTCGATCAACTCGACCTGCTTGCTATGCGGCTGGGTGAGATCGACTTTTATACCCTTCTGGTCGTCGACCGCAGCGCCCCGCACATCCTTGTCGAGCTGGCTGTCGGTATATGACTTGGTCTCGAAGCGAAAGATCCGCTTGCCGAGATCTTCGAATGTGGTGGTCTGCTGATCGCTGACACGGGTGGAGTCGCCGGTGTCGATCTTCGTCACGAAGCGGAAATTGGTGGTGAAGCCGGTGCAATCGGAACCGTTGAACTCATAAACCATGCGGCCGAACATGCCGGCAATGCCGGAGCGATCGGAGGCATCCTTCAGCTCCAGATCATAGACGGCGCGGTGCGCGATCAAGCCGCTCGGGCCGGCCGCATGAGCAGCCGTGGTCCCCAGTGACAGAATGCCCAGCCCCGAAACAACGGTGGCAGCAATACTCGAGCGGAACATTCATTATCTCCTGTTGGACTCGCACGCGATGTTATAAGAACGCTTTCGGCTGAAACGAGGCTGCCTGTTCCGATTGACGGAATTTAGTCTTGATGCCGGATTTTTGAAGTTTTTACAACAAAACGGGAGATGAAAATGTCCGACGCAATAGAGGGTCGCCTGAAGGAACTTGGCATCGTTTTGCCGCAGGCCGCAGCACCGGCCGCCAACTACGTTCCCTATGTCATCAGCGGTAATCTCCTCTACCTCTCGGGCCAGCTGCCAATGGAAAACGGCAAGATCGGCGTGACGGGCCATCTCGGCAAGGATGTCGACGTCGCCGGCGGCCAGCGCGCAGCCGAACTCTGCGCCATCAACATTCTCGCTCAGGCGAAGGCTGCGCTCGGCGGTGACCTCGGCCGCATCAAGCGGCTGATCAAGCTGAACGGCTTCGTCGCCTCGACGCCCGATTTCGTCGAACAACATCTTGTGATCAACGGCGCCTCGAATCTTCTGGCAAATGTACTGGGTGAAGCTGGCAAGCACGCACGCGCCGCGGTCGGCATGGCAGCTCTGCCGCTGAACGCCGCCGTCGAAATCGATGCCATTCTGGAAATCGCCTGATGAGCAAGCTTGCCTGGCTGACTGAGCGTCCCGTCGCCCATCGCGGCTATCATGACATGAACAAGGAAGTCTGGGAGAACACGCTCTCGGCCTTCAGCCGCGCCATCGAGGCCGGCTTTGCCATCGAGTGCGACCTGCATTACGCCTCGGACGGCGTTCCGGTCGTCTTCCATGACGACGATCTGCAGCGCGTCTGCAATCTGCCGGGTGAAGTGCGCGATCGCACGTCGGCCGAACTCGGGCTGCTTTCGATCGGCGGCACCAAGGACAAGATCCCGACGCTGAAGCAGCTTTTGCAGCTTTGCGACGGCAAAGTACCGCTGGTTCTGGAGCTCAAGGGACGCGAGGGCGACGACGAAGGTTTTGCCGAAGCCGTGCTCGAAGTGCTGGAAGGCTACAAGGGACATGTGGCCCTTATGAGCTTCGATCATTGGCTTCTCAAGGATCTCAAGGCTCTGGGGTCCCCCTATCCAGTCGGCCTCACCGCCGAGGGAAACAAGCCTGAGACATTTTTTCAGCATGACGAAGCCATGCAGCTTGGGCTAGACTTCATCTCGTACTTCTTTGGCCATCTGCCCAACCCCTTCATCACGGCGCAGCGCCAGCGCGGCATTCCGGTCATCACCTGGACCGTGCGCGACGAAGCGGCCCGCAAGCACACATTCGCCAATGCAGACCAGATGACCTTCGAAGGTTTTGATCCGCGCGCTACCTCGTAAATCGAGTTCGATCGAAGGAGAGGTTCTGCGCAAACCAATTTGCCGCTGCGCTTGAAGCGCGCCCATGGGGCGCATGGCGCAGCGGCAAGAGTCCGCCCTCCTCGTTAGCGCAAGAGTTTGATGACAGACGAATTATCCATTCGAGTCGAACGATCCTTCAAGAACATCGCCCCGGAAAGCTGGTCCAAGCTCGCCGGAGCCTCAAGAACCGGCAGCGTGCTGCCATATAATCCCTTCGTCTCGCACGCTTTCCTCTCGTCGCTTGAGGAGTCCGGCTCGGCGACTGACAAAGCGGGCTGGCTCGGCAATCACCTGCTGCTGGAAACAGACCGCGGCGAACTGATCGGGGCTGTCGTCGGCTATCTGAAAAGCCATAGCCAAGGCGAATATGTCTTCGATCACGGCTGGGCCGACGCCTTCGAGCGCGCTGGTGGCCGCTACTATCCGAAGCTGCAATGCTCGATACCTTTCACACCCGCCACAGGGCCAAGGCTGCTTGTTGCCGAGGGGCAGGATCGCGAGGCAATCCAGCCGGCGCTTGCCGAGAGCCTGAAGGAAGTCACGCGGCAGCTCGGTGTTTCCTCTGCCCACATTACCTTCCTTCCGGAAGACGAGGCGTCAGTCTTCGAAACGGATGGCTATCTGCATCGCACGGACCAGCAGTTCCACTTCATCAACGAAGGCTACGCAGATCACGATGCCTTCCTGGAAACCCTCGCCTCCCGTAAGCGCAAGGCACTGAAGAAAGAACGCCGCGCCGCGCTCGAAGGCGGCATTGCCATTGACTGGCTGACCGGCCGCGACCTTACAGAAGACATCTGGGACCAATTCTTCGCCTTCTATATGGATACGGGCAGCCGCAAGTGGGGCCGACCTTATCTGACCCGAAAATTCTATTCGCTGATCGGCGAGCGCATGGCTGATGATGTCCTGCTCGTAATGGCGAAACGGGAGGGCCGCTATATCGCCGGCGCCATCAATTTCATCGGCGGCGAAACGCTCTATGGACGGCATTGGGGCTGCATTGAGGATCACCCCTTCCTGCATTTCGAGGTCTGCTATCATCAGGCGATCGATTTCGCGCTGAGCAAGGGATTGAAGCGGGTCGAAGCCGGCGCACAGGGCGAGCACAAGCTCGCACGCGGCTATCTTCCCGTGCTCACCCATTCCGCGCATTATATCGGCCACCAAGGCCTACGGCGCGCCGTTGCCGACTATTTGAAACATGAGCGGGAACAGGTGGAGGAGATGAGCGAAATTCTCACCGAACACAGCCCCTTCCGCAAGGGTGAGCGGCAGGATATTTAGAGCAATTCCGACAAAAGTGCGCAGCGGTTTTGCGTCCGGAATTACGTGAAAACAAAGAGATAGAGCATTTCTGCGACTCCGTTCGGGGTGGAAATGCTCTGGACATTCGGCACAATCGAAACTGCAGATGAGGAGACCCTGGATGACCAGCCCGGCCTATGACAGCAACAATATTTTCGCAAAGATCCTGAAGGGCGAGATTCCATCCCATCGCGTCTATGAGGATGAGCACACCGTCGCCTTCATGGATGTGATGCCGCAGTCATCAGGCCATACGCTCGTCGTGCCGAAGTCGCCTTCCCGCAACATTCTCGACGCCGATCCGGCAGCGCTTCAGCATGCAATTGCCGTCGTTCAGAAAGTCGCTGTCGCGGTTCAGGAGGCGTTCGACGCCGATGGCGTCTATATCGCCCAGTTCAACGAGCCTTCCGCTGGCCAGACCGTTTTTCATCTCCACTTCCACGTGATCCCTCGTCACGAAGGCGTGGCTTTGAAGCCGCATTCGGGCAAGATGGAAGACGGCGCCATTCTGGCTGACAATGCCAAGAAGATCATCGAAGCCCTCCGCGGATGACATTCGACAGAATTTTCTGATGTTTTCAATCAGGAATCCTTTTTAACAAACTGAAAAGGCTGCATTGTTTCCAATGCAGCCTTTCTTTTTGAGCCTGTTTTATCAGTTACTTGCGCGGAACCTTTGGAACCGTACCGCCTTTGCGTGGCGACTTGCCTTCCGGCTCCCCGCTTTCCGCAGCGGCCTTTGCCGAACGGCGAGCATCGGCGGCTGCGCCGGCCTTGCTCACGCGGCTTCTGGTCTTGACGGTGGTGTCACCATCGTCCTCTTCCACTTCGACCGGCGGTTCGCCAACCTCAGCTTCGGGCTTCGGCCGGATCGGTGTCGTATCGGCGGTGGCATCGAGAATGATGCCGGTGGTCCCGTCTTCCTTCTTGCCGACCGTGACGGTGACGACGCCACCCTTCTTCAGCTTGCCGAAGAGGATCTCGTTCGCCAACGGCTTCTTGATGTTTTCCTGGATGACGCGCGCCAGCGGACGGGCGCCCATCTTGTCGTCGTAGCCCTTTTCGGACAACCAGGCGATGGCGTCCTCGTGCAGATCGAAGGTAACATTCCGTTCGGAAAGCTGCGCTTCCAACTGCATGATGAACTTCTGCACGACCTTGTGGATCTGTCTCTTATACACATCTGACGCTGCCGACGACGTGTCGTGGGTGTGGGGGTGGGGGGGGGGGGGGGGGGTGGGGGGGGGGGGGGGGGGGGGGGGGGGGGGGGGGGGGGGGGGGGGGGGGGGGGGGGGGGGGGGGGGGGGGGGGGGGGGGGGG
>NZ_JAELUG010001003.1 GCF_016429255.1 Rhizobium sp. ASV8 | reverse complement strand
CTGCACAGGCACGCTAATGGGATCCCTTTCAGTGAGCGTGACCACTAACGGACCACTGACAAGAAGCCGAATGACGTCCACTACTTACCGGTTTTAGGTACCCGGGGCAGTGGTTTCGCACGGAATTCTCGCCCCGGATAATCACCAACGGCTACTCTTGTTGGTGGCGCACCCCGACCACGACAGCTCCCGACGTTGAGTCTGTTATTTTCCAAAACGCACTCTCGCTTCTCTGTCCTTTGAGACTTTGCTAATTCTCTTACATTTCTATTTCATCTTGCGATAGTTGACTCTACGCTCCGTCTTCATACTCTCTTCTACTACCGGCTCGAGTCTTACTCGGCATGTGCAGGTCATAGCACGAGCGCGCCGCATCCGTCCCGTGC
>NZ_JAELUG010001002.1 GCF_016429255.1 Rhizobium sp. ASV8 | reverse complement strand
CCCCCCCCCCCCCCCCCCCCCCCCCCCCCCCCCCCCCCCCCCCCCCCCCCCCCCCCCCCCCCTAGTCCAAGCCGCAGACGGCATACGAGAATTAATAGACCGTATCGTGGGCTCGGAGATGTGTATAAGAGACAGGGGCAGAGGAGATGACGCGGGAGATGGCGACGAATGATTCGGTGGATTCCTTGCCGCCTGGGTTGTGTTAGTTGTGACGTTTAAAAGGAGAGAAAATAGAGGAGTGTAAGCTGACCCTGTCTCTTATACACATCTGACGCTGCCGACGACGTGTCGTGGGGGTAGTTATCGGTGGGGGGCGGATCAGGAGAAGGGGGGGGGGGGGGGGGGGGGGGGGGGGGGGGGGGGGGGGGGGGGGGGGGGGGGGGGGG
>NZ_JAELUG010001001.1 GCF_016429255.1 Rhizobium sp. ASV8 | reverse complement strand
CCCCCCCCCCCCCCCCCCCCCCCCCCCCCCCCCCCCCCCCCCCCCCCCCCCCCCCCCCCCCACTTTCCAACCACAAGACGTAATACGAGATTTAATAGACCGTCTCGTGGGCTCGGAGATGTGTATAACCCCCCCCAATAGGTTGGATAGTAGTTGAGAAGGTGTCCTAGAAACAAAACGAGCACTTACCAGCAAGACACTCACTGGAGAATGAAGAGATACTCGTCAATAATTGGGGTCTGGGCTGGTATCTGTCTCTTATACACATCTGACGCTGCCGACGACGTGTCGTGGGTGTAGGTGTCGGTGGGGGGGGGGGGGTGTGGGGGGGGGGGGGGGGGGGGGGGGGGGGGGGGGGGGGGGGGGGGGGGGGGGGGGGGGGGGGG
>NZ_JAELUG010001000.1 GCF_016429255.1 Rhizobium sp. ASV8 | reverse complement strand
GCACAGTGGAAGTCCATTTCAAACACTGGTCAAACTGATGCAAGACTTTCCACGGTTTTCAGCTTCGATATCAGCACATAATGTATCGGAGGAGTTCTCTGCCGCATACGAGGAGGTGGCAGCTCAACGCATCCCAAAAGGAGTCAATGCTATATGGATTAACGGAGTTCAACTTATTGAACGCCAGATTGAACCCTTTGCACTTGTGGAAAGGCTGCGAGGCGAGCGAAAGCTGATCGATGGGGTGCGAAGCCTGGGCCTTAACGCAAAGCAAGCGATTTCACTTCTGGGCCATGAATCGGTTGTGGAAGCCAAAACGGGTGATGAAGACGCCGTGCGCTACGATTGGACGGACCGTAACGAAGACGGTAGGGTCATCATTTGGC
>NZ_JAELUG010000999.1 GCF_016429255.1 Rhizobium sp. ASV8 | reverse complement strand
CCCCCCCCCCCCCCCCCCCCCCCCCCCCCCCCCCCCCCCCCCCCCCCCCCCCCCCCTTTTTTTATTTTTCCGCCCCCCCCCTATATCTACACCCACGACACGTCGTCGGCAGCGTCAGATGTGTATAAGAGACAGGGGGTAGATTCGTCGGCCCAAAGACGACGGTGGCGCTCGTTGAGAAGATTGGCAGGTCAATGTAGGCGTGAACACCGCCCCTCTGTCGTGCGTATTAGCGTAAGTGTTAACGGCGTTATCTCGCAATGGCTGCCCTTACATCTGTCTCTTATACACATCTCCGAGCCCACGAGACGGTCTATTAAATCTCGTATTCCGTCATATGAAAGAAAAAAATGGGGGGGGGGGGGGGGGGGGGGGGGGGGGGGGGG
>NZ_JAELUG010000998.1 GCF_016429255.1 Rhizobium sp. ASV8 | reverse complement strand
CCCCCCCCCCCCCCCCCCCCCCCCCCCCCCCCCCCCCCCCCCCCCCCCCCCCCCCCCCCCCCTCCCCCCCCCGCCCCCCCCCACAACAACCCCCACGACACGTCGTCGGCAGCGTCAGATGTGTATCCCCCCCCCCGCACATCCCAGGTCAAAGGGATTGGGCATTCTCTTCAACCAGGTATATAGTATACGGCAGTGTACAGGAGAGCTCAAAGAGACGGCATTAGTATTGAGCTCGACCGCTACTCTCTTGACCCTGAAATAACCTGTGGGCCCAGTATCTGTCTCTTATACACATCTGACGCTGCCGACGACGTGTCGTGGGGGGGGGTGGGGGGGGGGGGGGGGGGGGGGGGGAGGGGGGGGGGGGGGGGGGGGGGGGGGGG
>NZ_JAELUG010000997.1 GCF_016429255.1 Rhizobium sp. ASV8 | reverse complement strand
CTACACATTCGGCTCCAAGAAATACCCGAACCCAGGTAGATAAAGCGGCGACTCCTAACAAGCGGATATACATATAAAATGTACTGATGGGCAGTATTGAATCATGCAGCACAGGTTACCTACTGCGATGTATCTGTCTTGAGCATAAGTTGTTGTGACGACTCGACAATACCGTTTCGGACCGCTGCGTCTGAATGTATTCCAAAGGTTGGAGGCCACATATAATAGGCCGCACCCAAACTTTACTTTCATGTCCCGAATTTGTATTTCTGCTTTTCCTTCCTGTAGCTTCCACAGATATACAGCAGACAACTGAAACACAGCATCCCAGGTAGGCATAAAGCCACTGTCTGTTTGGAAAAGTCCGTTTTGGCGGCTGCCTACTGT
>NZ_JAELUG010000996.1 GCF_016429255.1 Rhizobium sp. ASV8 | reverse complement strand
GTCACTATCGTCCTAAACATACGGAAACTTGTTAGCCTCCTGCTAAGTATATGGCTTTTTGGCAATTCTCTGGCTCTTGGAACCATTTTTGGCGCGATTCTGGTCTTTGGGGGAGGGGCATTGTACACTTTAGACTCTAGAAGCAGATCTGACAAGCCGGCATCAAATGGCGACGCATCCAAGAAGAACGACTAGGCCGAATACCCGATAGGAAGTCGCATATTTTACATAGAATGAGACGCTACATTTTGAGGTTGACGTTCTCGAGACCATACCAAAGTGACTGCAACCGCCTAAAGAGACCTCACTACTGGTCGTAAATCAAGCAACAACACGGCTAAGGTACGTGGCAACAGCCCTCCCATTGATGCATATACGGCTATAGGC
>NZ_JAELUG010000995.1 GCF_016429255.1 Rhizobium sp. ASV8 | reverse complement strand
CCCCCCCCCCCCCCCCCCCCCCCCCCCCCCCCCCCCCCCCCCCCCCCCCCCCCCCCCCCCCCTCACCCCCCCGCCCACCCCCGACATCACCACCCTCGACACGTCGTCGGCAGCGTCAGATGTGTATAACCCCCCCCTGTAGTAACAACCTGTTATTACCCAAACTGCCGATTATATAATTTTATATTATTTTTATAAAACTTTTATTCAAACTTTTAATAATAATAATTTTCTTTTATATATTGTATCCGCTGTCTCTTATACACATCTCCGAGCCAACGAGACGGTCTATAAAATCTCGTATTCCCTCTACATCGTGAAAAAGAGGGGGGGGGGGGGGGGGGGGGGGGGGGGGGGGGGGGGGGGGGGGGGGGGGGGGGGGGGGGG
>NZ_JAELUG010000104.1 GCF_016429255.1 Rhizobium sp. ASV8 | reverse complement strand
CCCCTCAGGTAGCCGCGGCCGCGGACCATGAATTCGAATTCCGACAGCTCGATCGTGCGCCCGCCGACATCGGCATTGCTGGCGCGAACCGCCTTGGCGACATCGTCGAGCGAAATGCCCTGGGCCTTGAGGCGGGCCGGATCGACGACGATGGAATATTGTTTGACGAAACCGCCGACGCTCGCCACCTCGGCCACGCCCTCGGATTTGGAGACGCCGAAGCGCACAACCCAATCCTGCAACGAACGTAGTTCGGCCAGTGACAGCTCCTTGGCGACGACAGCGTATTCGTAGACCCAGCCGACGCCCGTCGCATCAGGCCCGAGCGTCGGGCTGACGCCTTGCGGCAGCCGGCTCTGGGCGGCGTTCAGATATTCGAGCACGCGACTGCGAGCCCAATAGGGATCAGTGCCGTCGTCGAAGATCACATAGACGAAGGAAACCCCGAAGAAGGAGAAGCCGCGAACGACCTTCGATTTCGGCACCGTCAGCATCGACGTCGTCAGCGGATAGGTGACCTGGTCCTCAACCACCTGCGGTGCCTGTCCCGGATATTCGGTGTAGACGATAACCTGCACGTCGGAGAGATCGGGAATGGCGTCGAGCGGCAGTGAGCGCAATGCATAGACGCCACCGGCCACGGCAAGCGCCGCTCCGACGAAGATCAAAACCAGATTGTGGGCAGACCAGGAAATGACGCGTGAGATCATGGCTTTGCCTCCTCACCCATGGCGCTCAACGCCGAATTCAGATTGCTTTCGGCATCGAGCAGGAAGTTTGCTGACACGACCACCTTGTCTCCGGCGACAATGCCCTCACGGATCTCCGTAATGTCGTCGCCGCGAGCACCCAGCCTGACGTCCTTCGGCTCGAACCTCCCCTCGCCCTTATCGACGAAGACCATCTGGCGATCGCCGGTATCGACGATGGCGCTGTTGGGGACGGCAACGACCGGATCCGGCACTAGCGCCTCAATCTCGACATCGGCATACATATTGGCCAAAAGCACGCTATCGGGATTTGGAAGTTCGATACGGACCTTGGTCGTGCGCGTCTGCATGTCGACTTGCGGATAGATCAGATCGACGGCGCCTCTGAACGTTCTGCCGGGAAGGCTCCTGACGCTGACATTGACCTCGGCTCCAATCCGGACGGAGGCCAGGTCATACTCCGGAACCTCGGCCATCACCCAGACATTGGACGTATCGGCGATACGCAATAGCTCGTCTCCGGACTTCGCCATCATCCCCGCGGTCACCGGGCGATCGAGGATGATGCCGTCGCGCGGCGCGGTATAGGCCATGCTCGTCGGTACCTGCCGGGTTCTCGCAATATTGTCTATGATTTCCTGCGGAACGCCGAGATTCTTCAGACGAAGTGCCGGTCCTGCATCGTCACTGCTGCGCGATCCGTCGCGCCCGGCGGCATATTCCGAAGCCGCACTGGCGATTTCCTTCGAATAGAAGCGAAACAGCGTCTCGCCCTTGCCGATATGATCGCCGGTGGTGACACTGGCGACAGCGTCGATGAAGGAATCCGCGCGCATCGAGATGATACTCACTAGCCGCTCATCAAGCGCTACGGTGCCGGGTACGACAATCCTGCGGCTGATGCTGGACATCGTCGCCAGGGCCGTCTTCACACCGGTGCGCTGCAGCTTGCCGAGTGAGACTTTAACGGTGGAGGCATCGGGTTGCTCGCCCTCATAGACCGGGATGTAGTCCATGCCCATGGAATCCTTCTTCGGCGCCTTAGAGGTATCGGGCAGGCCCATAGGATTGCGGTAGTAGAGGATCCGGCCCTTTTCAGCCGACGCCGGAGGTGCTGTATCGGCGGCTTTCGTCGATGAAGGGGCATTCTTCATGTCATCGAAGCTCACTTCTTCGCTGGCATGTACCGCAATGAACGGGCGACCTTTGTCCGTATTCTTCGGAGTTGACGAGAATTGCGGCAGGCCGTCCGGATGACGGTAGTAGATGATCGCACCTGCGGGCGCGTTCCTACCCGCGATAGGCGTTGCAAGAGCCTTCCCAGCCAGATCGATGCCGAGAATGGGGCCCAGGTTGTTCGTGCCAGCCCAGTAGCCTCCCCCGCCGAGCAATACGGCGAGGGAGAGCGTGGCTGCCACACGTGATGGCGTGTTCAAGGGGCCGCCTTCAGGACGATTTCACCTTGGACAGTGTCGGGCTCGCCCTGCACCTTAGCGGCGAGCTTGAAGCGCCATCCGCCAGCCATGGTGAAATCGGTTTTGAACGCATAGATACCAGGTTCGCTCGATGTCGCGGTGACCACGGGGGTTGTCATCATCTCCATGCCCTCCGGCGCCATATCCATGCGGGTGGTGAAGATGACTGCATCGGGAACGGGCTTGCCGGTTCGCTTGTCGATCAGGCGGACCGAGATCAGTGATCCCTCTCCCTGTTTGACATCGGTCGAAACCGGCTGGAACTCGTAGTCCTTCGAGGCTGCGAAGGAAACGGTTGCGGAGCCGGCGATCAGAATTCCGGCGAGGAGCATCGCTCCTCCGGAAAGAGAAGTCTTGTTCATGGTTCAGATCTCGTTCGGACAGATCTCGCAGATCACGTCCTTGGGTCAGATTTGATTGGCCATCGGCGTTGTGGAGACGCTGTTCAGCGTCCCAGGAAAGCCTCAAGCGGTTTCAAGAATGCCGTGAGATCAAGCTTTTGGAGGGCGGGCCGGAGGATCGACCAGAGCAGAGGTCAGTTGCGACGCGGGCAATAGGTCGTAGCGATGCGAGTGCCAGGAGATGGCAAACGACCAACCGCTAATGTCGGGGCTTTGGGCAGAGAAGGAGGTTGTGCAGATTAGTGCGAGAATGCAGCCTTTGAAGCAATCGGACTTGACCGGTTTCTGCTCCGGACAGCAGGGCATGTGCTCTGCCATCTGCATTCCGGACATCGGGCCGGCCATTTCTGCAGTCATCGCCGGATTGGGCGATGCCATGGCGCTAGCCGCCAGCCCAATGCTTGCAGGGCCGATGACGACCGCAAGCATGGCGACGACCAGAAACAGGCGATGTATGGCCCTGGCGAATTTCATGCCTGGAGATTTGGCACGCCGCTCCCAAAATTGGAAGCGGCCTCACGCAGATGTGTTGTGCCTCCTCCAGCCTCAGGAAATACGAATCTGGTCTGGAGCATTGCAAAGTCCCGGTTGGCGAATGATGCGGCTTCCTCCGAGTGGATCGTCAGACTTTAACCGGTATCGTCGACGGCGGACTTTAAACAGTTTTTGGGTTGCGTCTCGACAGAGCCGTCGTGTTGTGGGCAGTCAGCGCGTTTGCATCCTGCAACCACCCGCCTGCGGATCTCGCAATTGTCATTTGGTTGCTAACCGGCCTCAACGATCTTCGTTGACACCAATAATAAATCCATTATTCTGGATATATGGAATCAAAGATGGCAATCGCGGCATTGGCCGCCCTCGCGCAGACGACAAGGCTCGAAACCTTCCGTCTGCTTGTGAAAGCCGAGCCGGATGGCATTCCGGCCGGCGAACTGGCGCGCCTTTTGGATGTGCCGCAGAACACCATGTCTGCCCACCTGGCGACCCTGTCGCGGGCCGGGATCGTGAAAAGCGAGAGACAGAGCCGCTCCATCATCTATCGGGCGGACCTTGAAGGGTTTCGCGCGCTCACGCTGTTCCTGCTCAAGGACTGCTGTGGAGGTAATGCCGCGCTTTGTGCGCCACTTATCGCCGATTTGACACCATGCTGCCCCCCGGAAGGATCGGAAGCATGCATGAACTGACGCTCAACTAGACTAGTCTCCGAACCACGGATCACGACCATGACCGACAAGACCTATAACGTGCTCTTCCTGTGCACGGGCAATTCCGCACGCTCTATTCTGGCCGAATCCATCCTGAACAAGGAAGGCGGCGGACGTTTCAGAACCTTCTCCGCGGGCAGCCAACCCAAGGGCGAGGTCAACCCTCATGCCATCAGGGAACTTGAGGCGCTCGGATATCCGTCGACGGGCTTCTCTTCGAAGAGCTGGGACGTCTTCGCCGAACCAGGCGCCCCGGAGATGGACTTCATATTCACCGTCTGTGACAGTGCGGCCGGCGAAGCCTGCCCTGTCTGGATCGGCCATCCCATGACCGCGCACTGGGGCGTCGAAGATCCAGCCGCAGTCGTTGGCACGGAAATCGAGATCCAGCGCGCCTTCGCACAGGCGGCCCGCTTCCTGAAGAACCGCATCACAGCCTTTGTCAATCTTCCGATCGCTTCGATCGACCGGTTGGCGCTCCAGCACCATGTCCGCCAGATCGGTTCGCTCGAAGGCGCGTCCGTGAAGTCCGCAAAGGTTGAATAGGATGTCCACCTTCGAGCGCTATCTCACCCTCTGGGTATTTCTCTGTATTGTCGTCGGCGTCGCCCTCGGGCATCTGATGCCCGGCGTGTTTCAGGCGATCGGTGCGGCGGAGATCGCCAAGGTCAATATTCCGGTGGCAGTGCTGATCTGGTTGATGATCATCCCGATGCTGGTGAAAATCGACTTTGCCGCACTCGGCCAAGTTGGGCGCCATTGGCGCGGCATCGGTGTGACTTTGCTGGTGAACTGGGCGGTCAAGCCATTCTCGATGGCTCTGCTGGGTTGGTTGTTTATCGGATGGCTCTTCCGACCCTTGCTGCCGGCGGGCCAGATCGACAGCTATATCGCCGGTCTCATCATTCTGGCCGCTGCACCGTGTACCGCGATGGTGTTCGTCTGGTCGAACCTCACCAAGGGCGAACCACACTTCACGCTCAGCCAAGTGGCGTTGAACGATGCGATCATGGTCGTCGCTTTCGCGCCAATCGTCGGACTGCTCCTCGGACTGTCGGCGATCATCGTACCTTGGGACACGCTGGTCATCTCGGTCGTGCTCTATATCGTCCTGCCCGTCATCGCTGCGCAGCTTCTGCGGCGCAGTCTGCTGGCCGCCGGATCGACCGTGCCGCTTGATCGACTTCTGAACACCCTGCAGCCGCTGTCGCTTCTGGCTCTGCTCGCAACCCTGATCCTGCTGTTCGGCTTCCAAGGGGAGCAGATCATCGCGCAGCCCGCGGTAATCGGCCTTTTGGCCGTGCCGATCCTGATCCAGGTCTACTTCAACTCCGGACTGGCCTATCTGCTGAACCGAGCAAGCGGCGAGGAACATTGCGTCGCCGGACCATCGGCCCTCATCGGCGCCTCGAACTTCTTCGAACTTGCCGTCGCCGCTGCCATAAGCCTGTTCGGCTTCAACTCCGGCGCGGCCCTTGCCACCGTCGTTGGTGTGCTCATCGAAGTGCCTGTCATGCTGTCGGTGGTCTGGATCGTCAATCGCAGCAAGGGCTGGTACGAGCGCGGCTCCGCGGTGCGCTCCTTATCCGCCTCCAAATCCACACAGCCAAGGGAAGTCTGATCATGGATGTCACCATCTATCACAACCCGGATTGCGGCACGTCGCGCAACACGCTGGCGATGATCCGCAATTCCGGCATCGAGCCGACGATCATCGACTATCTGCAAGATCCGCCAGACCGCGAAAAGCTCGCAAAGATGATTGCGGATGCAGGTCTAACCGTCCGCCAGGCGATCCGCGAGAAGGGTACACCCTATGTCGATCTCGGTCTCGACAACCCCGCCCTGACTGACGACCAGTTGCTCGACGCGATGCTCAAGGATCCGATCCTCATCAACCGGCCGTTCGTCATCACGCCGCTCGGCACACGCCTGTCCCGGCCATCGGAAGCCGTGCTCGACATCCTGCCCGACACGCACAAGGGCGCGTTCATTAAGGAAGACGGTGAAAAGGTGCTCGACGCGGAGGGCAAGCGCATTGTCTGATCTGCCTGCCGCATCGCTGGAGCATTTGCGCCAGCCGGATCTGGACGCACTGCGTCCAGCCTTCTCGTCCCACAAGCCACGCATCCTGATCCTCTATGGCTCCCTCCGGACCGTCTCCTACAGCCGGTTCCTGGCGCACGAGGCCGCACGATTGCTCGAACACTTCGGCTGCGAGGTACGGATCTTCAATCCGGAGGGCCTTCCCTTGCCCGATGCAGCGCCGGTGACGCATCCGAAGGTGCAGGAACTGCGGGAATTGTCGGAATGGTCGGAAGGCCAGGTCTGGGTCAGCCCCGAGCGCCACGGTGCCCTGACAGGTGTCATGAAGGCGCAGATCGACTGGATTCCGCTGTCTGTCGGCTCAGTCCGGCCGACGCAGGGCAAGACGCTTGCGGTCATGCAGGTGTCGGGCGGATCGCAGTCGTTCAACGCCATCAACCAGCTCCGGGTTCTCGGCCGCTGGATGCGCATGATCACCATTCCCAACCAGTCATCGGTCGCCAAGGCCTTTCAGGAATTCGACGCCGACGGGCGCATGAAACCGTCTTCCTATTATGATCGTGTCGTCGATGTCTGCGAGGAGCTGGTGAAGTTCACCATACTGACCCGTGACGCGTCCGACTATCTGACCGATCGCTACAGCGAGCGGAAGGAAGAGGCCGAGAAGCTCGAACAACGGGTGTCCCTGAAATCGATATGATCCGGGCGGCGGCTATTTCCACACTTGTCGAAATAGCCGCCGCCCAGTTCGAAAATCTCGGAACCCGACCCGCCTCCAGCTTGTCCAGGCGCGAGACCAAGGGCTGTTTGTAGGCGGCATCGAGGAAAAGCTCGCTATCGCGGCGTCGATGCCAGATGCGGATAGCGGAAGAATTGCCATGTTGAACGTCAAGGAACCTCCCCCAGCCGCCATGCACCGATGGCCTCTTCATTGGACCAGATTGCAGGTTTCACCCTTGTCGTATCGCGAGCATGGACCACATACGGATTGTCGCACGGCAGATGTTCTATTCCGGGTGGCAAAAACCAGCTACAATTGAATTCGGCGATGAAGCAATCGATCATCAGGAAAACCAACAGGGCGCTCTATGCACGCATTGCCGCCGGGATCGGTGGCCTTCTGGCGGGTGCCCTGTCGCTCGGACTATCGATCTATGAAACCCGCACGGGAGAAGAGGTGCCGCAGTCAGCGGTCGGCACCGCCCTCGATAGCGGCCAATGGAAAGTCACGCTCAACTCCGCCAGCCTGATTACCAGGACAACGGATGGACTACGCATAGCTGATGGCAAGAAAGCGCTGTCGGTCGATCTGACGCTTGAGAACCTGACTGCAGAGAGCTCGAATCTTTATCGCGACGCAATCAAACTCGACAATGTTGCGAACGCGCCGATACCGCAATTCTATCTCGTTCGGGATCATGAACTGCTATGGGATCTTCAACCGATGATGCCTGAAACCGTTCGGGCGGTTTGGGAGCTGCCGGCAACACAGGCATTGCCCAAGATCCTGAAAGTGACAGTCGTCGGCACGACATATAAGCCGAAGGACAATCTCTATGCCGCGCCCGGTTGGTTCAACCCTACGAACATAGCGCGCGTCGATCTGCCGATCGCTCCGGCTGCAGAAGGAGCGCCCCCATGATACGGCTGCTTCTTTTCCTGCCGCTGATCGGCCTCAGCGCGTTGATGCTTGCCTTCCTGCAATCGACGACGCCAAGCTATGCCATTCTGACGGGGCCGATCGCGACTGTGGGCCAGCAGAAAGATACCGTGTCGAGCAGGACCTTCAGCATCAAGGTCGACAAGATCATAAGTGCCAGGACGCTTGCCTTCACGCGCTACGGAAAGCCGATCGAACGACAAAGCGCCGGGGTTTGGGTGATCGCCAGCGTCGAGCTTCAGACAAAAAAGGAAACGATGACGATCCAGGCTGCAGCCATAAGGGGCGCTTCCGGCCGCCTTTATCGGCAAACTCATCGTGCTGATGGCGCCCCTCGCCTCGTATCGACAAAGACGCTGCAGCCGGGCCTGTCGAGCACAGGCATAATCATATTCGAACTCCCGGAAGAAGACGCGCATGACATGACATTGATCGTTTCGAAGCAGCCGTCACCACAACTGGACTCCGAGATTTACGTCAAACTCGATCAGAACACCGTCGAAACACGTGACCGGACGGAGATCGGCGACAATGGAAACTAGACGGGAACGGCGGCTCTGGCTGATATCCCTGGTGAGCCTGCCCATATTGCTGGCCGGCAACTACGCGATTGACGCATGGCGCAACGCCAGGGAATACGTTCGGCGGAACGACTTGCGGGTGCATGATAGCGTCGACGGACAAGCCTATGCCGGAGCCTTGTGGTCCATCGAACAGACAAGATTGATCGGCGACGGTCGCGACACGAAGATCACCTTTCCAGGGCAGATGCGGCTTTTGATTCTGCGAGTAACCGCACAAGCCGAAGAAGAGATCGGCGGTTCCTGGAGCGAGTGCCAACTGACCCTCACAGATCCGAGCGGGCGGCGATGGCTGCCGCTCAATTTTCTTCTCTCCGACGGTATCAGCCGCGATCTCGATCCGCAGACAGCGCCGGTTGAAGGGTGTGATGCGGCATCCCGCAAACCTCCAGCCAAGGGAGCAAGCGCGCTCATCGAGGAAAAATTCGTCGTTCCGGCCGACGCAATCGCCTCGTTATCGGTACGACTGAGCTTCGCGTCGACACGGCCGAATGCCATCTCATTTCCACTGCCGCTCCACTAGCATCATGCCGAAAAGGGGCAGCGGTTTTCGCGCCGCATCATGCTCTGCCCGCTAAGGTGCAGACCTGAAATCATCCGGCTCGAGGATCAGCTACCACTTCGCCGCCATTGCCGTCCTTGCGCAAAACCGATCTCCAGCGCAGCGGCAAGCAGGCAAATCTTGATCGGCATGATGAGAACACCATCACCCGGCGAACTCGGGTTACCGAAGAACAGCGTGATGGCCTGGGCAATCATCTGCCACGACAGCAGATCATACGGACCAATCAATCGGGATATGCCATACCAAGCCCATGCCGCGCCCCAATCCAGCACCCGATAGAGCAGAATAACGCTGATCATCAGCCCCAGGCCGGAGTTCAGGGTCAGGCCTACTCCTTCCGCCAAGGCGCGATAGCGCTTTGCCGTCCCCGCGATGAAGTGCGAGATAAAGTCGCGTATTGCTTTCGGCAGCGCCTCCCAGCGCGAAACGGCGCGCGCCATTCGGCCTTCCGCCAGCGGGCGTTCTCCGTTGATGTCATAGCCGTAAACCAAGGCGGCAAGGGTTAGCCAAACGACAGGATAGAGCGCGTATAGGAAGAGCCCACGCATTTGCTTGGAAAGGGGAATCGAAGCGGCTTCCGCAGTTGGTGGAAAGGCGGTGGCCGCTGCGGCATCGCCAACCGGATTGAGAAAGCCAAGAAAATGTCCGACCGTTTCGGGAAGTTTGGCGACCCAGGAGCGAATATCGCCCTCCCAGGTGGAAATAACGTAGAGACCGATAAACGCCCAATTGGCCTCGCAAACCACAATGACGATCGCCCAGATCGGAGCCTTTGATCGCTCATGCATGAATTTCGCAAAGCGTCGAACTGCCCAGGCAACGGCAACGGAAATGAGCAGCCATGCGCTGCTGCCGAATTTCAGTGGCGTGTATCCCTCTCCGGCCAGCATCAGATCCAGAGATAGCCGGGAATATTCCCTGACCGTATCCCCTAAGAAACCCCAGGCCGCATAATAAGCAAAGAACGGTACGAGCGTCAGGGCGAGTATCGACGTAAAACCCGGCTTTCTGACCTCCTCGCCCGTTCCAGCGTCCGGCCGGGCAGCCGCAGTGCGCGATGCAGCATCAAGTGCCGGCAATCCGGGCCGCACAGTTTCGAACAGCCCGACGATGATCACCAGCTTGAGAAGCACGACAAGGGCAAGGGTGGACAAACCCGCCAATGCATTCAGCCGGCCGATCATGACAGCAATTTCGTTGAGAAGGGAATTTCCAATCAGCCCCAGTAGCCAGAGCGCCATCAACTGCGGCCAGAAACGCCACAGCAGTTGCAAGGTCAGCAATGGCAGCCGCAACCGAAGCCGGATCGGCGGGCTGGTGCCCTCAGAGAGAACCGTCATGAAACTGATAGTAGCAATCGAACCGCCGATCGCCAAGTCAATCCGTGACCTGCGGATCATCTGGCAACAAGCGTCCCCGCCCGCCCGAAAGCATGGCGTCGATCCGTGTCTGCTGCCATCGAGCCTTCAGGAGGGGAAATGCATGGAGCAATCCGATTGGTAAAATTGCCGCGGTGGAGCAGCTGACCAGCCTCCCGCGTCTTTCCAGTGGTTGTGGGGGCTGGAGTGTTCCCCGAACGCCATTATTTCCAGGTACGGCTTGCCTTGGGAGACGGTTCATGGCGTGCAACCATCGAGACCGCCCTTGTTATGATGTATTCGGTCTGCGCAACGGGATAAGTCGGCAGCTACGGCGATTTTGCGATCACGATGTAGGATCTATATCGACTGGCACGTCATTATGTCATCAAATCGCCGCGGAAATTACACGCGGCTGCGATCTAGTCAGCATGAAAGGGATAATGCACAATGACCAACGAAAAGATCAAAGGGCCTGCTTCCTATTTTCCATCGATCGAGAAGACATACGGCCGTCCAATCGCTGAATGGCAGGATTTGGTGCGCAAGCATTATCCGGCAAAGCACATGGAACTCGTCAACATGCTGAAGAGCGAACATGGGATGGGCCATGGTCACGCAAATGCCGTCGTCGCCTACACGCTCGCCGCGGACGAGAAGACAGTCCCTTGAGGAAATATGGTGCGAGAGATGGGGCAGACCGAGCTCAACTTGGCCGCCATGTTGGCGAAATCCGCAACGACATGTGGATTAGCCGAGGAAACGGGTCGCTCTTGCGTCCAGTTTCCCCGGTTTGAAAACAAGGTGACCATACCTCGGCGGACCACGGTGTCGATCAACTGACGCCGTTGAACACCACCATCTTGTCGTCGGCCATTTCTTCCATCGTCCACGGAATACCACCGACGCCATATCCCGACTGCCTGCGCCCGGCAAAAGGCATCCAGTCGGTCCGGAAAGCTGTGTGGTCGTTCACGAGCACGGCCGATGCGTCCAGATGTCTTGCGGCCTTGAGCGCAACGGCTATGTCTGTCGAGAAAACGCTCGCCTGGAAGGCATATGGCAGCGAGTTGGCGATGCGTATCGCGTCGTCGACGTCGCTGTAGCCATAGATACAAGTCAGGGGGCCAAAGACCTCCAACCGCGACACTTTTGCATCGGCCGGCGGATTGAGCAGGACCGAGGGCAGAAGCGTGGTCTCGGACAGCCGTCCGCCGCCGAACTGCCTTGCGCCCGCATCGATCGCTTCCTGAATCCAGCTCGCAACACGCTCGGTCTCGCGCGGCAGGATCAGAGGGCCGACCTCCGTCTCTTCCCGGGTGGGGTCGCCGACGCGGAGGCTTGCGACTTTGGCGACCAGTGCATCCGTGAAGGTCGCGAGAATGTCGTCATGCACGAAGAGGCGCTGCGCCGACACGCAGACCTGACCGGCGTGGTAGTATCCGCCCTTGACGATGGTGCCGACGATCGCATCGATGCTTGCGCTGCGGTCGACGATGACCGGAGCCGCGCCACCATGTTCCAACGCGCATCTTGTGCCTGGAGGCAGCTTGCTCTTCAGATACCAACCCACTTTCGCCGATCCGATGAAGCTCATGAAAGCGATACGCGGATCCGTCGCAAGGCGCTCGGCAAGCACATTGTCCTCGGTGATCAAGGTTTGACACCAGCGCTCGTCCAGTCCGGCCTCCCAGAACAGCTTGACGATCTCGATGCAGGAAATCGGCGTGGTCGCCGCCGGCTTGACGATAACCGGGCAGCCGACTGCCACCGCCGGCGCGATCTGGTGAATGATGAGATTAAGGGGATGATTGAACGCCGATATTGCCGCGACGACACCGATCGGCTCCTTGGTGGTGAAGGCCCATCGGTTCATGCTGGCGGCAGTCAGGCCCATGGGGATTTCCTTGCCGCCAAAATTGCGAAGCTCGTCCGCCGCGTTGACGAGACCATCGATCCCACGCGTTACCTCGATGATCGCGTCCGTGAGCGGCTTGCCGCCCTCGCGGGCGATCATGACGGCGAAGCGGTCGCGATTGTCCGAGAGAAGCTCGGACGCCCTTCTTAAGATCGCCATCCTGCGATGGGCCGGTAGCCAGCCATCACGATCGGCAAAGGTCCTTGCGGCAAGGCCGAGCTTGCGCTCAAGAGCCTCGGCATCGTCCGCTGCGATGTCCGCAATCAGCTGCCGGTCGAATGCCTGATAAACTTTCAAATTGGGCGTCATCTCAGTCCTCCAGGATGGCCGGAAGCCGCTCACGCAGCTCCTTGACCAATACGCGTTCGTTTTCCGAATAGTCGACGGGAACATTGACGAGGTGAACGCCGCCGCCGGAAAAGGCATCTTCGAGAGATTGCTTGAACTGGCTGATGTCGTCGACCCGTGTTCCCTTGGCGCCGTAGGATTCGGCGTATTTCACGAAATCCGGATTGCCGAACGTCATCCCGAAGTCCGGAAAGTCGTCTACTGCCTGTTTCCAGCGGATCATGCCATAGGCATTGTCTTCGATGACGAGAATGACGAGGTTCAGTTTGAGCCGGACGGCCGTCTCGATCTCCTGCGAGTTCATCATGAAGCCGCCGTCCCCGCAGATCGCCATGACGCGCCGCTCGGGATAAAGCATCGCGGCGACCATGGCCGAGGGCAGCCCGGCCCCCATTGTTGCAAGCGCATTGTCGAGCAGCAACGTATTTGCCATGCGCGTCCGGTAGTTGCGCGCAAACCAGATCTTGTACATGCCGTTATCGAGCGCGAGGATGCCGTCATGCGGCATGACCTCACGGATATCATGGACCAGCCGCTGCGGTGTAAAGCGATCTTCGGTCGCCCGAACCGCGATGCGTTCGAGAATGCGCTCGCGCAGGTGAAGAAGGGCCTGCGCGTCCGGCAGCTTGCCTTCGAGGCGATCCGCCAGCGCCTTCAGCGAAGCGCCGATGTCGCCGATCACCTCCGATTGCGGAAAGTAGACTTGCTCGACGGTAGCCGGCTGATATCCGACATGGACGACCTTCGGACCACCCTTGCCCATGATGAAAGGCGGCTTCTCGATCGTATCATGGCCGATGGTGATGATGAGATCAGCCTGTTCGATCGCCTCGTGAACATAGTCCTTTTCCGATAGCGCGGCGGTGCCCATATAGAGCTCCGTTCCGCCCGGAACCGTCCCCTTCCCCATCTGAGTCGTGAAGAACGGGATGCCGGTGCGAATGACGAATTGCGCGATGTCCGAGGTCGAGCGCGGGCGCGAAGCTGCCGCCCCGAGCATGAGCAGCGGGCGCTTTGCCGCGGTGATGAGCGCGGCGGCGCGCTCGAGCGCCGCGTCGCTTGCGATTGGAAGCTCCAGCTGATGCGGTGCGACCAGTGCGACCGGTTCGCATTCCTCGGCCGCGATATCCTCCGGAAGCTCGAGATGAACCGGCCCCGGCCTTTCCTCCTCTGCGATCCGGAATGCCTCCCTGACCATCGTTGGGATCATCTGCGGCGAGACGATCTGTCTGGAAAGCTTGGTGAGCGGCTTCATCGATGCCACGACGTCGACCACCTGGAACCTCGCCTGCCGGGACGAAAGTATCCCTTTTTGTCCGGTGATCATCACCATTGGCATGGCCCCAAGCAGCGCATATGCCGCACCGGTCGAAAGGTTCAAGGCACCTGGTCCGAGCGTCGTCAGACAGACCCCCGGTTTACCGGTCAGCCGACCATAGGTGGCGGCCATGAAGGCTGCCGCCTGCTCGTGTCGCGTGAGCACCAGTTGGATCGAGGATTTGCGGATTGACTCGACGACGTCGAGATTCTCTTCACCGGGGATGCCGAAGATGCGGTCGACACCCTCGTTTTCGAGCGCAGCGACGAGCAGATCAGAGCCTTTGGTCATGACGGATGCCTCTGTTGGTTGTCATACCGATCGATGGAACGATCGAGATCGAGCGAGTGCAGAGCTAAACATAGGCCCCTTCCCGATCCGATCCAATCGCACTTCGGTGCATATATTGCAGGTGAGGTATGCTTGATCGATGGGCGCTTTCTTTGCCAAAGTATGGGGCATAACTGGCATGCTGATCATTCTGGATGGCATGGATTGGAGCAAAGACGATCCAATGAGCAAACGACAAAACATTTTTTCGAGGATGCTGGCGGTCGCGATCGCTACGATCGGGCTTTCTGGTCCGGCCGCAGCCCAAGATGCGCAGGCTGTGTTTGGGCGTCTGAAGGAAATCCATCGAATGGTCATGGATCCGAGCCAAACGTTTAGCATCAGCGCAACCTTGGCGGAACTCGACAATCTTGCGCCGAGGATACCGCGGGACGCGACCGAATCCCTTGGAGAACTGAATTATCTCCGCGGCTTCATCCTTTATCGGGCTGGGAGGGCGAGTGAATCCGTGCCCGCAAGTCTCGAGGCGCTGCGCATCGATGCAGGCACGCCCTTTCTGACGAAAGCCGAGCGCGCTCGTTTCACATACAACCTGGCCAGTCAGGCGGAGGACATCGGTGATTGGGATATCGCCATCGATAACTACCGGAAAGCGATCGATCTGTTTGATGGCGATCCGGATTTTTCCGACAATCAAAGGCTTGGGACGAAAGAGCGCCTTGCTTTCTGCCTGCATGAGGTCGGAAAATACGCGGAAGCCATGGCCATCAACGAGAAGGTGCTTCAGGCGGGCGAGACGTTGTTCGGACAGGACAGCGAAAAGCTGCTGGTCGTGATCACCGACCTCGCGCAGAACGCCTACAAGCTAAACCAGCCAGCGGTAGCCAGACGTTTCCTCGAGAGGCGATACAGCATCGCAACAAAACACGGAAGCCAGAACCATATCGACGCAAGTCTCTTCCAGCTCGGCGTCCTTGCTTTCGAGCGGGGTGACAAAAGCGAGGCTAAAGCCTTCATGGATCAACGACTGAAGCTTGCCAAAGAGAGTGGAGACCTCGGCCGGGTTCACGATGCCGAGCGAGATCTGCAGACTTTGCGCGAGAAGATGGGAGACTGAGGATCCGAACAACGGAATGGAGGCAGGCCTGCAAATGGCAGACCTGCACTTGCGCACCGTCTAAGAGGCTTCCAATCCGCTCGCGGGACCTGTCTGGATTTTTCGTTTGGCCAGTACTTCATCCAGCCATTTGGAACGCATTTCGGGCACTGAGGATAGAAGCAGCTCCGTATAGGGGTGATAGGGCGGCGAAAAGACCTCGGCCGTTCCTCCATAGGCGACGACCTGTCCCTTGCGCATGATCGCCACCTTGTTGGCGATGCGCCGCACCGTGCCGAGATCGTGGGTAATGAAGAGGTAGGCAAGGCCGAACTTCTCCTGCAGGCGGCGCAGCAGATTGAGGATCTCCTCGGCAACAAGTGGATCGAGCGCCGATGTGACCTCGTCGCAGATGATGACGTCGGGCTGCGCTGCCAGTGCGCGAGCGATGCAAACGCGCTGTTTCTGCCCACCCGACAATTCGGGCGGCCGGCGCGTGATGAAGCTTTCCGGGAGCTCGATTTGACGGAGAAGCTCGAGAACCCGTTCCCTAACGTCCTTTTTCGACTTGCCGAGGTAGAATTCGATCGGGCGACCGATGATTTCCAGAAGAGTCTGTTTGGGGTTCAGCGCGATATCCGGGATCTGATAGATCATCTGGATGCGCCGCAGCTCATCCCGCGAGCGTTGAGCGAGCGCTGCCGACAACTCCTGCCCTTGGAAGAAAAGCTCGCCGCTTTCGCGTGGAAGCAGACCGACGATAACCCGCGCAAGCGTGCTCTTGCCCGAACCCGACTCTCCGACGATGGCAAGCGTATCACCGCGCTTCAATTCCATGCCGACATTGTCGATCACACGCGGCAGACCGCTATAACTTGCGACGATCTTGTCCATGCGCAGAACTGCTGCTCCGTCGCTATGGCTTGCCTGAACAAATCGCTCGGTCGTGGCCGCGTTGCGTTCTGCCACCAACCGCTTGGTATAGTCTTGCTGCGGGTCATGCAGGATGGCTTCCGCCGTCCCCGTTTCCACCATTTTCCCGTGGCGCAACACCATGATGCGATCGGCGATCTGGGCAACGACGGCCAGATCATGGGTGATGTAGAGGGCCGCCGTGTTGCGCTCGCGCACAAGCGCGCGAAACGCGGCCAGAACCTCGACCTGGGTGGTCACGTCGAGCGCGGTGGTCGGTTCGTCGAAGACGAGAAGATCGGGCTCGGCGATCATGGCCATGGCTGCCATGGCGCGCTGAAGCTGGCCGCCTGATACCTGGTGCGGGTAGCGTTTGCCGAATCTTTCGGGATCGGGCAAATCCAGCGAGCGAAACAGATCGATCGCGCGCGCTTTCGCTGCCCCCTTGCTCATCAGCTTGTGCCGGACGACGACTTCGCAGACCTGCCGGCCAATGGTCAGTGCGGGATTGAACGAGGCGGCGGCACTTTGGGCGATATAGGCGATTTTGACACCGCGCAGCGAGCGCTCCTCCGCCTTCGAGATCGCCCGGATATCGCGGCCGTTGAAAATGATCCGGCCTCCGGTGATCTCGCAGCCCGTCCGCGTATAATGCATGCTCGACAGGCCGATCGTGGATTTGCCGGCGCCGGATTCTCCGATCAGCCCCAGCACCTCACCGCGCTTCAGCGTGAAGCTGACATCATCGACGAGAACCGTTTTGACATCGGCTTGCGATGTTGCTTCGATGCGCAGCCCATCGACGTCAAGCAGAGTATTTTCCATCTGTGTGTCCATCATGGCGCGCTCAGCGTTTGGCGGCACTGGTCGAGACAAGCCAGTCGACCAGCAGGTTGATACCAATTGTCAGGGTGGCAATCGCGCCGGCGGGATAGAACACGGTGGGCACGCCCAGCATGATCATGGCCGAATAGTCTTTCACCATGCTTCCCCAGTCGGCATTTGGCGGCTGAATGCCGAGCCCAAGGAAGCTCAGCGCCGAAATGAACAGGAAGGTAAAGCAAAAGCGCAAGCCGAACTCCGCCACGAGCGGCGCCATGGCATTCGGCAGGATTTCCCGGCGCAATATCCACCACAGGCCTTCTCCGCGCAGTTTCGCCGCTTCGACGAAATCCAGCGTCGCGATATTCATGGCCAGCGACCGGCTGACGCGGAAAATGCGCGTGGCGTCGAGAATGGCGATCGTGACGACGAGGACGGCAAGATCCGTACCCAGAACCGAGAGCACGACCATGGCGAAAATCAGCGCCGGCATGGACAGCAGAAGATCGACGACACGCGACAGGATCATGTCGATCGTCTTGCCGAGCACGGCGGCAGAAAAGCCGGTGAAAACGCCGAGCGTGAAGGAGAGCGTGGTGATGAGCAGCGACAGCCCGATGGACAGTCGGGCCCCATAAAGCAGGCGCGAGAGGACGTCGCGACCGAGATTGTCAAGGCCCAGCCAGTGTTGCGCGCTCGGCACTGCCCAGGCCCGACCGAGAACGTCCGCTTCCGGATAGGGTGCGAGAATGGGAGCAAGCAATGCCGCCAATGGGCTTGCGATGACGATGAGCAGGCCGATTTGTGCCTTTAACGGCATTTTGTGTCCGAAGAGCCGCATCATTCACCTCGGATGTCTGAGGCGCGGATTGCTGACGAGCGCCAGAATATCCGCGACCATGTTGAGCGTGATGAAGACGGTCGCAAAGATCAGGCCGCATGCTTGCACCACCGGCACGTCGCGCTTGGCAACGGCATCCACCATGGATTGACCGAGGCCTGGATAGACGAACACCACCTCGATCACGACGACGCCGACGATCAGATAGGCCAGATTGAGTGCGACAACGTTGATGATCGGCGCCAGCGCATTGGGAAGCGCATGCTCGACCACGACGCGCCATTTCGGCAGGCCTTTCAGCAAGGCCATCTCGATATAGGGGCTGGACATGACGGCAATAACCGAGGCCCGGGTCATGCGCATCATATGGGCCACGATGACCAGAACCAGCGTCAGCATCGGCAGAAACGTCATGTAGAGTCGGCCCGAAAACGGGGTTTCGGGGGTGACGCTCGCCAGAACCGGAAACAGGCCCCAGTAGACCGCCACCCATTTGATCAGCAGATAGCCGAGGAAATACTCCGGCAGCGAGATCGCAAGCAGCGTCACGGCATTGGCGAGAGCGTCAAATACGCTTCCCTGCCAAGCTGCCGTCAAAATGCCGAGCCCCACCGATAGGGGTACCGCAATGGCGGCGGCGTATAGTGCCAGGAAAAGCGTATTATAGAGGCGCGGCGCGAGATCGGCTGAAACCTCGCGCTTGTTGATGAGAGAGGTTCCGAAATCGCCCTGTACCGCTTTGCCGAGCCAATCGGCATAGCGCTCCACGGCCGGCCGATCGAGTCCCAGATCATGTCGCAACGCCGCGACGTTTTCTTTCGTGGCATTGTTCTGCAGCACGGCTTGCGCGAGATCGCCGGGCAGGATCTGGGTGCCGGCGAAGATGAGCACGGAGGCGGCCCATAGGGTCAGCAATCCGAGTGCCGCTCGCTTGATCACGAGTGTGAGCACGTTTCCCTCTTTTATCTTTATCGTTTCTTTTCTTACAGGGGAAAGAAGACCGAAAGCTTGCGCCCCGGTCTCCCTTCACACTTCCGATATCAGGCCTCCAGCCAGACCTTCTCGCACAGACGGCCATTGGCCAGGTCGAACTGGGTATGGGGAGTGTGCCCCTTGACGTGCGAACGATGGGCATCCAGCCAGTCGGAAAACACGGGGATAAGAGCGCCACCCTGATCCGACAGCATCGCCTGCATATCCCAGATCAGGCTCTTGCGCTTGGCTTCGTCCACTTCGGCCTTGGCGGCATCGAGAAGCTTGTCGAAAGCCTCGCTTTTCCAGTGTGTTTCGTTCCAGTTGGCACCCGAGTAATAGGCAGAGGCAAGCATGTCGGTTGCAGACGCGCGGCCCGCCCAATAGGAGGTGCAGAACGGCGCCTTGAGCCAGACATTGCTCCAGAAGCCGTCATGCGGCTCCTTCTTGACCGACACATCGATGCCCGCCTTGCCGGCAGAAGCCTGGAAGAGCACGCTCATGTCGACCGCCCCCACATAGGCGGCATCCGAGGCCGACAGGATCACCTTCGTGTCGGTAATACCCGACTTTTTCAGATGGAATTTCGCCTTGTCGAGATCGTAAGGCCTCTGCACGAGATCGGTATTGTAGAAAGGATCCGAAACCGGGATAGGTTGATCGTTGCCGACCCGGCCGAAGCCGTTGAACAGGGCGTTTAGAATCTGGTCGCGATCGCAGGCATATTTCAGCGCCAGCCGGAAATCGGGGTTGTTGAATGGCGCGGCATCCGTCTGCATCGCCATGATGGTGTGCCAGCCGCCCGGCGCCTGCACCAGCTCGATACCGGGTGCGGCGCGCAGCAGGTCGACCGCGCGCTTGTCGACGTCATTGATGACATCGACCTGACCGGAGATCAGGGCGTTCATGCGCTGCACGATATCGTTGACGACGGTGATTTCGATGCGATCGACATTGCCGCGGCCCGTCTTCCAGTAGTTTCCGACATTGCGCAGCACGCAGCGCACACCCGGATCGAAGCTCTCGACGGTGAAAGCCCCCGTGCCGATCGGCTTGGCCCAATCGCTAAAGCCTTCGGGTACGACCAGAAGGTGATAATCGGCAAGTGTGTAGTGCAGATCGACATCCGATGTTGCCAGCACGACCTTGATTTGGTGAGTGCCGAGCTTCTGGATTTCCTTGACATGCTTTAAGCCGCCGGCGGCTGCGGATTTGCTGTCTGCGCCTGTATGCAGGGAAAGGGAATAGATCACGTCATCGGCGGTCATGGCCTTGCCGTTATGGAAGACGATCCCCTTGCGGATGTTGAAAATCCATTCTTTCGCCTGATCGCCAATCTCCCAGCTTTCGAACAATTCCGGCTGCGGCACGCCCTTCTCGTCGATTTCGATGAGACCGTTCATGACGGCGTAGCCGACCAGCAACGGCACGGCGTTCGAATAGGAGGTCGGGTTCAGCGTATCGGTCGTGCTGCCGCCACGCATGCCGATCTTCAGTGTCCCGCCCTTCTTCGGCGCCTCCTGCGCAAAGGCAGAACCGATCATATAGGGACCGGTGGCGGCCGTCAGGCCGAAGGCGGTCGCCGTCTTCAGAAAGT
Source organism: Rhizobium sp. ASV8 (assembly GCF_016429255.1). Classification (GTDB taxonomy): domain Bacteria; phylum Pseudomonadota; class Alphaproteobacteria; order Rhizobiales; family Rhizobiaceae; genus Rhizobium. Next base: position 6,185 of record NZ_JAELUG010000104.1, on the reverse strand, counting down.
CCCGGCGGGACTGAGAGCCGATCAATGTCATATTCCGTTCTCCTCCATTGGCAGATTGTTTTTGGTTGTTTTGTGCGGGTGCGGGTAGTGCATCAGCCGAGCGCCGTCCACAGGTCGTCGATCAAATCCGATACGGCTTCGATACCGACGGAAAGACGCAGGAGGTTCGGCTCGACATGCGAATTGGGTTCGATGGCCTCGCGCCGCTCGATCAGGCTTTCGACCCCCCCGAGCGAAGTTGCAGGCTTCCAGATGCGGGTGCAGGCAGTCACGCGGTCGGCCTCAGACGCGCCTCCCCTGACAAGAATGGACACCATCCCGCCGAAACCACCCGTCATTTGCCGCTTGGCCAGATTATGCCCCGGGTGCGACGGCAGGCCGGGGTAATAGACCTTTTCCACCCTTGGATGTTCGAGGCAGGCCATGGCCAGCGTCATGGCTGATGCGCAGGCGCGTCCGACGCGCAGATGCAGCGTTCGCATGCCGCGCATCAGCAAGGCGGCCTGGAATTGGCCGAGAACGCCGCCATGGTAGTCGCGGTTGAAGCAAACCTGCTCCCAGAAATCGTCCGTCCTTGCGGTCATGGCGGCGCCCGCCAGAACGTCGCTATGGCCATTCAGATACTTGGTTGCCGAATGAACGACGATATCGGCGCCAAACGACAAGGGTTGAGACAGAACGGGCGTCGCAACCGTATTGTCCACCACGAGCCGCGCCCCGGCGCTGTGCGCGATATCCGCCAGCGCGGCGATATCGTAGAGATACCAATGCGGATTGGAGGGCGTTTCAGCCCAGACGATACTCGTCTCTCCCGGTATGACGGCTGCGCGTATGCACTCGAGATCCGTCATATCCGCATGGGTTATTTTGAGGTTCTGCTGCGCCGAGTATCGTTTCAGCCAAGTGCGCATCCCATGATACATGTCGATGGGGAAGACACAGTGTGAGCCGGGTTTCAGCGCCATGATAATGGCGGTCATGGCAGACATGCCGGAGCTAAAGAGTCGGCAATCCGCAGCTCCTTCGAGTGCCCTCAGCGTTGCCTCCGGCTGCTCCAGTCCCGGATAGCCATAGCGGCTGTAGCTCCAGCCGGTTTGCGAATAGCCCTCCGGTGGGCGAAGGAAGGTTGTCGCCAGATGAATGGGAGGAACGATTGCCCCGGTTGGATCGTGGTTTTCGCAGGCACCCTGGGCAAGGGTTGTGTCCGGAAGATAGCGAGGCATGCGAGAGGGTCACCCGTCTTGAGATCGAGCCGTCCGTCCAGGAAGGCACTGTCATGTTCGTGACACTATGGCACTGTCGCGCTTTATGGTTTTTTCGTTCTTTCGGTCCTGATCGAGAAATTTATAACCGGAACGGCCTCGTGACGCATAAAACTCTCATCGGCGAAATATTGGCCGCCTTGTGCATGCCCCTCGTTTCCCCTAGAGCATTTGGCTCAGGAGCGAGGTCGCATCAATGGAGCGACATGCTTGAAAACCCACCCTGAAGCGCGTCGCGCGAGGCGATATGAACGCGACATGCTTGAGGTTGTGCGGATGATCAGGATTTGGAGTGCCGGATGTCTTCATCGAAGGTGAGCCTCGATCGCATCGATCGCAAGCTGCTCAATCTGCTGCAGCAATCCAGCATGCTCACCTTCCAGCAACTGGCAGATAAGATCGGCATTTCCCAGCCGGCTTGCCATCGCCGTATCCATCGGCTACGCGACAATGGCGTGATCCTCGGCGACATCTCGATCGTTAACCAGACCTATGCCGAGCGCAAATTGGCGATCTGGATCGAAATATCCCTATCGTCTCACCAATTGAACACTTTCAATGAGTTGCTGGCGATGCTGCGGAGCTCGCCCTACGTGTCATGCTGCGACGTGATCACCGGTGATACCGACATATTGGCCTGCCTCAATGTGATCGACATGGAAGAGTTTCGCGAAGTCACACGCGAATTTATGCGGAAAAGTCCGATTATTAAGACCTATCGCTCAATCACGGTGGCACAGCGCGTAAAGCTTCATCCGAACTATCTCTTTGACGAGAATTGATGGAGCAGATGCCCTGCGAGGCGGGCTATGCTGCGGCCTCGACCGAAAGCCGGTAACGGCTGGTGAATATCTGATCGGGATCAAGGGAAAGAGCCGTAGCGACGCCAGCCTGCTCCAATGGATTGGACGCTGAAGAGATCGCCGGCCCCAGATCGAAGGCGGAAGCAATCGGCTCGACCCCAAGCGCCACATGCCGCCCGTCCCATGGATAGGCCTTGCGCCCACGATTGCTGTACCAAAGCAAGAGGCTCGGGAAATGTTCCTTCTGCCACTCGAGCCTCGCGCGAAATCCTTCATCCCGGTAATGGAGCGCAACCTTGCCATTGATGCCGGTCAGTTGCAGCAAGTCCTCGACCTCTGCGACAAGCGGTACCTGAGTTGCGTCGATGGTCGCTCCGTCACGCGTTTCCACCCTGCCGAGCGACGACCATTGCCGTGCCGGGGGGAATTGGGCCGCGCCCGGCTCGAGATCGCCGGGGAAACTCCATACGCGATCGTATGCGCCCGGTTCGATCGTGACTGCGCCGGAGCGAAGCGGTAACCGAAAGGTTGGATGCAGGCCAATGGGAAGACGGCACATACGGCGCGCCTCGATCTCCAATATGATGTCGATGGCGGCCGCGGTCGGGTCCGGAACGATACGCCGACGAAGCAGGCGGATTGGATGGTCTTCCGGATAGTGGCACTCCAGGCTGAGCTGGTGGTCGTCGCAAACGCTCCAGTCCCAATGAACATTGGAGCCGTGACCATGGGGCACAGTCGCCCCTTTGAAGCTCTCTCCCGCCGCCGTCCAACCGGCCGCGAGCGCACGATCGGCGTCGCCGCCGAAAGGCACGCAGGGCCACTCGCCACGCAATTCCTGCAGGATCTCCGGTAAGGCTCCGCGCTGTGGGTCGTTACCCCAGCGGGCGACATGCAAGGGACTGACCTGTCGCCCGTCCGGCAGCAGAAACAACACCGGGCCGAGCATTCCACCCAGCGATTGCACCGAGAGGCAGCCATGCGCCCAGGCAAGCGCTTTGCGTGTCGTCTTCGCCATCAGCGGATCGCAGCTCCATATCGGTTCTCGGGCAGGCCGGCAATTTCGACCCGCATTGCATATAGGCTTCCGGCAAGACGCTCGCCGGGCGCTGCAAGCACACTTGCAGTGGTAATGTAGAGCGTCTTCAAATCCGGGCCGCCGAAGGTACAGGTGGTGACGTTGGTCACCGGCATTTCAATCAGCTCGGCGAGGCTGCCATCGGGTGCTATGCGGGCAATGCATCCGCCACCAAAGCGGCAATTCCAGAGGAAACCAGCGCTATCGATGGCCGAACCATCGGGTGAACCGCGACCGAAACCAGCAAAAAAACGCCGCTCGCCAGCAATCGATCCCTTCGCCAGATCATAATCAAACGCGTAGATTTCGTTTGAAAGCGTATCGCCAAAATAAAAGGTCCGGCGATCCGGGCTCCAGCAGAGCGTGTTGGAGATGCCAAGGTCACGGCGCCATTCGGTGACGGCACCATCAGGGGCGATCCGATAGAGGATACCCTCCCCTGGCCCGGCCTCGCCAAGCTGCCCGTCTGGCAGAACATTGTTCTTCATCGAACCCACCCAGAAGTTTCCGGCTGGATCGGCCCGACCATCATTGAGCCGCACGCGCGGCGCGCCTTGCAGGGCAAAGCCATGATCCTCCCGCCGATCCGACCCAGGCCACCACCAGACGAGCTTTGAGGCGAGGGCCACGAGCAGACGGCCGGCTTCTTGCGTCAACGACACGGCAACCACGGGTTCGTCGAACAACCAGCTTCTAACTGCCCGTGTTGCTTCGTCGTAGCGGTGGATGAGGAAGCGGTTGATGTCCGTCCAGTAGAGCGACGCCTCGTCCACCGACCAGACTGCGCCCTCGCCGCACCGATCGCCGACCGGCGCGACACAGACAGGTGAGCGTGTCATCTGCGCCTCCTATTCCGCCGCGATACCGGCAGGGATCGATCGTGAGGGACCGAGTGCCTCTGCATTCTGCACAAGGGCACGCATGTAACCGAGCGCAAACGCCTTGCCGGCATGCCAGGAGGCACCGCAATTCATGGCTGGTGTATGGTCCGGGATCATCACGCCTTCATAGTTTTCGTCACGTAGGATCCGGACGATCTCGGCCATATCGATGTCGCCTTCATCCACGAAGGTCTCGACATAGTGCGGCATCTTTCCGCGCACATTGCGGAAATGGATATAGCCGATACGGCCGGAGCGGGCAAAGCGCCGGACGTGTTCGTAGATGTCGCCACCCGGCATTTCCTGCAGCGAGCCGAGGCAAAGCTCAAGTCCGTTCGACGGCGAGTCGACGATCGCCATCAGCCGATCGTATTTCTCCGGGCGGTTGACCAACCGCGCCGTGCCGCGCAGCTCCTCCGCTGGCGGATCATCAGGATGGGCGCCGAGAACGACGCCGGCCTCCTCGGCGACGGGGACGACTTCTCTGAGGAAATGGGCGAGGCGCTCCCAGAGTTCCGACGAACTGACGGAGATAGCCGCAGCGCCGGCAATGCCGGGGCGATAGCGCATGTTCCAGACCATGCCATCGGGGATCGGCGCATCCGGATGTGGTACCCCACTGTCCTCGACCCCGAAGCCGACGGACACCGCCCCACCTCGGGCATAAGGACCGCGGGTCCAACCATAGACGCCGGCAAGCGAGAAGTTGTAGCCGATGCAGGGGATGCCGGCACGGCCGGCGTTCTTGATGAGCTGTTTGAGCCCTTCGATCTGCTCCGCACGTTTCGGTCCGTCCAGAAGCACATCGGACCAGAAGCGCGGCGAGAAGTTCTCGATCGCCGCCACGTCCAGGCCTGCTGCGCGCACATCCCTCACCAGGGACGACAGCTCCTCGAAAGACCAGAGCTGATCGCCGGAACAATCGCCCCAACCGCCCTGGTCGCCGCTGGCGATCTTCGGATCCTTACCGCTGAAATAGTTGGTCAGATGCGCGACGATGTGGCTGGCGCCTGCCTGCTGCGCAAACTGAAAGTTATCTCGGGTGAGTTGCTCCCGGTAGAGCCCAAGGCCAATCTTCATCCTGCTGTCTCCCTTTCGATTACTTGACGCCAATACCGGCCGTGAGCCCGCCGTCGATGCGGAAGTCCGATCCGGTGATGAAGGCTCCGCGCTCCGAGGCCAGATAGGCGACCAGATCCGCCACCTCTTCCGGTTCGCCGATGCGCCCAATTGGATGGGCAGCCCCGAAGCGTGCGAAGACTTCGGCCTCGCTGACACCTTCGCCGCCATAGGTGCGGGCAGCGAGCGAGAGCAACGGCGTGCGCACCGAGCCGGGGCTGACCGAGTTCACCCGGATTTTCGCCGCTGCATGGTCGAGCGCCATGGCCCGGGTAAGCGCATGGATCGCGCCCTTGGAGGCAACGTAAGCCGCAACATTCTGCTGGCAGGCGTGGCCCTGAACCGAGGAAATGTTGACGATCGCGCCACCGCCGCGCTTCGTCATTTCGGGAATTCCGAAACGGCCTGTCAGATAGATCGAACCGACATTGACCGAGAGGCAACGCGCCCAGGTTTCTGCGCTGGTGTCGAGCACGGTGCCAAAGGGATGAACGGCGGCGGCGTTGACGATGACGTCGAGGCCGCCATGGAGCAGCACCGCCTCGCGGACGGCCGCGTCCACTTCCTCCTCCACGGATACGTCCGTCAGTCGCGCCGACATCGGCAGGCCGCGTTCCCTGGCGATAAGGTCGAAGGCGGCGTTGGCGGCAGCGTCGTTGCCGCAGGCAAGCACGGCTGCCCCGGAAGAAGCCAGGCGGATCGCCGAGGCGAGACCGATCCCGGATGTGCCGGTGACCAGCGCAATTTTTCCTTTGAATTCAGTCATAACTATCTCCGCGCCTGTCTCAGCGCACCCTTTCCAGAACCTGATTGAGAAGCACGGCGCCGAGAATGATCCCGCCGCGCACGACGTACTGCCAATATTCGCTGACATTCATCAGCGTCATGCCGTTAGAGATGCAGCCGAGGAACAATACCCCGATCAGCGTGCCCCAGATGCGGCCCTTGCCGCCGAAAAGCGATGTCCCGCCGATGATGACGGCCGCGATTACGTCGAGTTCCATGCCGGTCGCGGTCGTCCCGGTCCCAGCACCGATCTGCG
>NZ_JAELUG010000994.1 GCF_016429255.1 Rhizobium sp. ASV8 | reverse complement strand
CCCCCCCCCCCCCCCCCCCCCCCCCCCCCCCCCCCCCCCCCCCCCCCCCCCCCCCCCCCATTTCTCCCCCCCCGCCCCCCCCCCACACCAACCCCCACGACACGTCGTCGGCCCCCCCCCCCCCCCCCCCCCCCCCCTGCTGTGTATTTGTCATAAAACCGTTACAATTACAAAAAAAGGACCAATTCGCCGCCGTTTCCATACCGTCTATCCTTGGGAGCAGGTTCAAGACTCCTCGCTAACTGTGTATGCTGTCTCTTATACACATCTCCGAGCCCACGAGACGGTCTATTAAATCTAGTATGACGTCTTCTGCTTGAAAAAGGGGGGGGGGGGGGGGGGGGGGGGGGGGGGGGGGGGGGGGGGGGGGGGGGGGGGGGGGGGGGG
>NZ_JAELUG010000993.1 GCF_016429255.1 Rhizobium sp. ASV8 | reverse complement strand
GCCTCAAGCGATTTTTCTCTCCTTTGCTCATGCGCGGCTTCTCTGCTGCGGCATCTTGTCTCTCTTTTCCCTTGACGCGAACTTTGACGAGGCCGCAACCATGACGAAACTTATCCTGTCGACCAGGTACGTACTTTTTTTTTTCTTTTTCCGTTTGCCGCGGCGCGCCGAGGAAAGGGACCCTTGCATGGTGAAGGGAAAGCTGCATTTCGGTTCGCACAAGACGACATACCGCCCGCCGTTCTGATTTCCTGTCTTTTTTGTCGGCAGTTTTATTTCAGGCTGTATTTGGTAAAATTGGCCAAAGCTAATCGTGCGCGCTTCCTACCTAGCAATGTCATGTCCACAGGTCCGGCGGTGATCCGCAAGGCCGGCAAAGGCACGCGC
>NZ_JAELUG010000992.1 GCF_016429255.1 Rhizobium sp. ASV8 | reverse complement strand
CCCCCCCCCCCCCCCCCCCCCCCCCCCCCCCCCCCCCCCCCCCCCCCCCCCCCCCCCCCCCACTAACCACCCCCCCACCCCCCACACCAACACCCACGACACGTCGTCGGCAGCGTCAGATGTGTATAAGAGACAGGGCAGGGAATGGTTGCCTATGTGATTGATTGGTTGAATCCTTAACCAGATCCAATTGCTGGCGCAATGGACATGTCTGTCATGAAATTGCAGCTATATAACAGTCCATCATGAGCCTGTCTCTTATACACATCTCCGAGCCCACGAGACGGTCTATTAAATCTCGTATGACGTCGTCTGGGTTAAAAAGGGGGGGGGGGGGGGGGGGGGGGGGGGGGGGGGGGGGGGGGGGGGGGGGGGGGGGGGGGGGGG
>NZ_JAELUG010000991.1 GCF_016429255.1 Rhizobium sp. ASV8 | reverse complement strand
CCCCCCCCCCCCCCCCCCCCCCCCCCCCCCCCCCCCCCCCCCCCCCCCCCCCCCCCCCCCCCTCTTTACATGCATATGACGGCATACGAGATTTAATAGACCGTCTCGTGGGCTCGGAGATGTGTATAAGAGACAGCCCGTCTCCTCAGCTCCATAAGCATCTGCTTCATGCAATGTAATTGTTGGCACGATTTTCGAACCGGGGGCATCAGTGCATCTTTTGTGCCCAGAATTTGTCAGCCTCTTCTCACCTGTCTCTTATACACATCTGACGCTGCCGACGACGTGTCGTGGGGGTTGATGTGGGGGGGGGGGGGGGAGTGGGTGAGGGGGGGGGGGGGGGGGGGGGGGGGGGGGGGGGGGGGGGGGGGGGGGGGGGGGGGGGGG
>NZ_JAELUG010000990.1 GCF_016429255.1 Rhizobium sp. ASV8 | reverse complement strand
CCCCCCCCCCCCCCCCCCCCCCCCCCCCCCCCCCCCCCCCCCCCCCCCCCCACAAAACTTTTTTAATTATACGGCCACCCCCCCCATCCACACCCACGACACGTCGTCGGCAGCGTCAGATGTGTATAAGAGACAGAGTCAGATCAAGGCTGAAGCCAGCTCCATCAGGCCAACCATGTCGTTCTTGCAGGGCCCGTTCCGGGGTTCCCATCCACCAAGAGGTCCGGTTTTTTTTTTTTTTTGTTATGCTGCTGTCTCTTATACACATCTCCGAGCCCACGAGACGGTCTATTAAATCTGGTATGGCGTGTTGGGGGTGAAAAGAGGGGGGGGGGGGGGGGGGGGGGGGGGGGGGGGGGGGGGGGGGGGGGGGGGGGGGGGGGGGGG
>NZ_JAELUG010000989.1 GCF_016429255.1 Rhizobium sp. ASV8 | reverse complement strand
CCCCCCCCCCCCCCCCCCCCCCCCCCCCCCCCCCCCCCCCCCCCCCCCCCCCCCCCCCCCCCAGTTTTCAATCACAAGACGGCATACGAGATTTAATAGACCGTCTCGTGGGCTCGGAGATGTGTATAAGAGACAGCAATAATGTTTGATGCAGCGACGCTAGTATTCAGCTCCGGAACCAGGAAGACCCAGGACCAGGACTAGATCAGCATATCCTTGGCGTATACGCCCTCTTTGCCTCACAGTTGCTCCTGTCTCTTATACACATCTGACGCTGCCGACGACGTGTCGTGGGTGTAGATGTAGGTGGGGGGCGGAGGATTAAAAAAGGGGGGGGGGGGGGGGGGGGGGGGGGGGGGGGGGGGGGGGGGGGGGGGGGGGGGGGGG
>NZ_JAELUG010000988.1 GCF_016429255.1 Rhizobium sp. ASV8 | reverse complement strand
CCCCCCCCCCCCCCCCCCCCCCCCCCCCCCCCCCCCCCCCCCCCCCCCCCCCCCCCCCCCCCTCTTTTCAAGCACAACACGTAATCCGAGATTTAATAGACCGTCTCGTGGGCTCGGAGATGTCCCCCCCCCCCCCGCCGAGCATTGTCGCCGCGTCCCTTTTACCGACTTGCAATTGAAAAAAATGAAATAGTGGAAGCAGTGAACAAGGAAACGGGCTCAAAATGCGTAGTGGCAGGGGAATAGAGTGTCTGTCTCTTATACACATCTGACGCTGCCGACGACGTGTCGTGGGTGTTGATGTGGGTGGGGGGGGGGGGGTTGGGAGGGGGGGGGGGGGGGGGGGGGGGGGGGGGGGGGGGGGGGGGGGGGGGGGGGGGGGGGGGG
>NZ_JAELUG010000987.1 GCF_016429255.1 Rhizobium sp. ASV8 | reverse complement strand
CCTCAACACTGGGCAGAGGTTTGTCACCAGCAATAGTCATTGGCTGACTCTCAGCAACTCTTTTTATATCTTCCCCTTCCGCGGAAGACTTTTGTGCGGTAAGTCGTCTCCGGGCACGGTGCAGAAAAGTTAAACCAGATGTCGAGTCAAAGACTTGTCCTTGGATCTCCGTCACACCAAGCTCGGGCGACGCCCGGGAAGCGCTGCCACTTTCGTTTGCAGTTTCGGTAAATGATATCTCCACTGCTCGGGACGTTTTATGTCTGTTTCTCGACTCTATCTGTTTGTCTCTTTGCTCTTCGTCTATTTCGCCGTGTAAGTCTGAAAGGGGCGGCGTTGGTGGTCGGCCACGTGTATACTTGGCGTTATAACTGCAAAGTCTTCTCC
>NZ_JAELUG010000986.1 GCF_016429255.1 Rhizobium sp. ASV8 | reverse complement strand
CCCCCCCCCCCCCCCCCCCCCCCCCCCCCCCCCCCCCCCCCCCCCCCCCCCCCCCCCCCCCCCCTCTACCCCCCCACCACGCCACCCGAGATATAATAGACCGTCTCGTGGGCTCGGCCCCCCCCCCCCCCCCCCCCGCCATCTATGATGTCGTGTACGGTTGCAATCCCGACACCGACGCTCTGCAGAAAGAGCTGCGCTTCAAGGCCCGCGCCGACTTGCCGGGCGGACACATCTGCGTGCGCCTGGCTCTGTCTCTTATACACATCTGACGCTGCCGACGACGTGTCGTGGGGGGGGGTCTGGGGGGGGGGGGGGTGGGGGGGGAGGGGGGGGGGGGGGGGGGGGGGGGGGGGGGGGGGGGGGGGGGGGGGGGGGGGGGGGGGG
>NZ_JAELUG010000985.1 GCF_016429255.1 Rhizobium sp. ASV8 | reverse complement strand
CCCCCCCCCCCCCCCCCCCCCCCCCCCCCCCCCCCCCCCCCCCCCCCCCCCCCCCCCCCCACCCCCCCACCCCCCCCCCCCCCACACCCACCCCCACGACACGTCGTCGGCAGCGTCAGATGTGTATAAGAGACAGAACCAAGACTGGCACACCTGGCGCCTGGAGATTGACCTCCGTAATGGTAACTGGGTTGACCAAAGCATCGTTTGGTACCTCGACGGACGAGAATTTCACCGCATTACCGGTGCACCTGTCTCTTATACACATCTCCGAGCCCACGAGACGGTCTAGTAAATCTCGTATTCCGTCTTCTGCTTGAAAAAGGGGGGGGGGGGGGGGGGGGGGGGGGGGGGGGGGGGGGGGGGGGGGGGGGGGGGGGGGGGGGG
>NZ_JAELUG010000103.1 GCF_016429255.1 Rhizobium sp. ASV8 | reverse complement strand
GGCGCTAGCCTTCGAAAAATATCTCAAGTCCGGATCGGGGCGCGCCTTCGCAAAGAAGAGACTGTAGCGGCACCGCATCCTACCGATTGCTCCGAATCGACGCCATAACACTCCGCATCCCCTCAACTTCATGCTAGCCTCCTGTCTCCCGCAACACACTCCGATTCGCTCATGACCAGACAGCGCCGCCGTCGTCTCATCAGGACCCGCCGCACGGTGACGGGGCTTTCGCTTGTCGCCTCGATCGCTTTTCTCGCCGGCATGACCGATGCCGTGGGGCTGATGCTGACGGGCAGTTTCGTGTCCTTCATGACGGGCAATACGACGCGGGCCGCGATCGCCGTTGGAACGGGGGACTTCGGTCATGCCTTGGTATTGTTTTCCGCCATTCTGACATTCATAGCCGGCAATGCGCTTGGTATCGTCATCGCCCATATGGCCGACCGGCGGGCTTTCGTGGTGCTTGCCTGCGTCAGCATCCTGCTGGCTGCGGCGGCCGGCTTTGCAGAGCCGGCGCTGATCCTGGTACAATTCTTTCTCGTTGTGCTGGCCATGGGCCTGGTCAATGCCACGGTCGAGCATATCGAAGGCCTGCCGATCGGGCTCACCTACGTGACCGGAGCTCTCTCCCGATTCGGCCGCGGCATCGGCCGCTTCCTGCTGGGGGAGAGGGATTTTGCCTGGACGGTGCAGATCGTGCCATGGAGCGGTATGATATCGGGCGCTGTCATCGGAGCACTTCTCGCCCGCACCTTCGGGGCACATGCGCTCTGGCTGGTTTCCATGGTCGCACTTCTCCTGGCGCTGTCGACGCTTTTCATACCTCGCCCGCTGCAGCGCCGCTTCAATCAGCGCTTCGTGGCGACGGCTCCGTTGGCGCGGCGATCGAAATAGCCACATTGCGGTGCACAAAAATCTGCTAGAGCGCCGTGCTTCCTTTCGGAAGCACAAAGGTCGCTCTATCTCCTTGAAGCCACGCATCGGGCTTTCCGAAAATCGATTCCGATTTTCGGGCCGATGCTATAGGGAGAAACCGAATCGTTTTCCGCCGACAAGCGTAAGGATGTGCCGTGTTCTTTTTTTCGAAACTTGTCTGGATTTTCGGTCAGCCATTGTCGCTGGCGTTTCTCCTCGGCCTTCTGGCCTTCATCGCCGGGCTCGTGCGTTGGCGGGCTGCCATGCTCACCACCTCGCTTCTGTCTGCCGCCGTTCTGTTCGTCACGCTTTACACGACGGCAGGCGCCTATGTGGTCCAAGGGCTGGAGGAACGCTTTCCGAAGCCTGCCGCCGACCCAGCGGATCTGAAGTGCATGATCGTTCTTGGCGGCGCCACGCAGAATGAAGTGACGACGGCGCGGGGTGGCTACGAGCTCGATTCGGCCGGTGACCGCCTCGTCGAAGCGCTGCGGCTGGCGCAGAAATATCCGCAGGCACGCATTCTGATTTCGGGCGGCGATGGTTCGATCGGCGGTAGCTATGAGGGCGATGCCGTTATCTCCGAGCGCTTCTTCACCGCCTTCGGCGTTTCGACGAGCCGCATGATCGAGGACAAGACCTCGCGCACCACATTCGAAAATGCTGTTAATACGAAGGAACTGCTTGCCCAGAACGGACTTTCGGATTGCCTGCTCATCACCTCGGGCTTCCACATGCCGCGCTCGATGGGCATCTTCCGCAAGCAGGGTATATCCGTCGTGCCTTGGCCTGTCGATTATCGCAGCACCGGCAAGGAGACGCCCGGTTTCGATTTCACCCAGCCTTCGCGCAACGCGCAGCTGCTGGCGACCGGTCTGCGCGAATGGGTGGGCCTCGTCGGCTATTATGCAGTCGGCCGCACCTCGGCACTCTATCCCGGACCGTAACTACGTGTCCGGACCGTAACCACGTGCCCGGGCCGAAACACGTGCTCGGGCCGCAGCTAGGTGTCCGCAATAATTATTTCTGCGATATGGTGACGAACTTGGTGCCGCGCACCCTGACGGTGATTTCGCAGACGGCCTCGCCATCCTTGCGGTCGCAGAAGCGCGGATGCATCTTCATGACCAGCACCATGTTGCCGAAGCGCAGGATGAAATCGTAGCCATAGATCTTTGCCGTGGCGACGAGCAGATACCCGCCCTCGGCAACCTGAACATAGAAGTTGTAGGGGCAACCCTCGTCCGTGCAGTAAGCCTGTTTTTCGCCCTTGCAGGTGATTTCGCCCTCGTTGATGACGATATCCATCAGCTTGTCGTTGTTGATGTCCTGCTGGGTCGCGAACTTGTCGCCGAAACTCACCTGTCCGTCGCAGCTCTTGGTGAAGTGATCCTTCTCGTAGGCCACCGGATCCTGCAGGAGCGATTGCTGTGCCTCGGCCGCCGCAGGCATGACCATGAATGCAATGAGGTTGAGGATGACGATCAGCAGGGATTTCACGGGGGGATTCCTCTTCGAAGCGCTGTCGCGGCCATATTGGTCGCCTTGGTCGCCGCAGCCGCTGCGACATGTTTGCACACGCCTGCTTGCGCGGCCCTTGCGCTCATGATTCATTTCGTAAAAATCACAGCCGACGCCCCGTTGGAGTTCCCGATGTCGCTTCTCTCGTTTCTTGATTATGTCGGCGTCGCCCTCTTTGCCGCCACCGGCGCGCTGGCCGCGTCGCGCAAACAGCTCGATCTGATCGGTTTCCTGTTCTTTGCCGCAGTGACCGGCATCGGCGGTGGCACACTGCGCGATATCATTCTCGGCCGCGTTCCGGTCTTCTGGGTGCTGAATCCGACCTACATCATCATCTGCGCTATCGTCGGCGTGCTGTTCTTCTTCACGGCGCATCTGTTCGAATCACGTTACCGACTGCTGATCTGGCTCGATGCGGTGGGATTGTCGGCCTATTGCGTGATGGGAGCCGCCAAGGGCATGGCGGCAACGGGCTCACCGACGGTCGCCATCGTCACCGGCACGCTGACGGCAACTTTCGGCGGCGTCCTGCGCGATCTTCTGGCGAATGAGCCATCAGTGCTGCTGCGGCCGGAAATTTATGTGACGGCATCCATCGTCGGCGCCGGCGTCTTTACCGCGGCCAATGCGACGACCCTGCCTCTCTTCGTATCGGCAGGGCTCGGCGTTGCCGCCGCTTTTGCGGTGCGGGGCGGTGCACTCTGGTTTGGCTGGACCTTTCCGACCTACCGCCACAAGCCAGGCCGGCATCCGGATGACGTCATGTAGGACAAGTCGTTTTGCCCCGCGCCCATTCGGGCGGACGACGCCCTAACGCTGCTGCTTGCGGCGCAGGCGGATCACCACGTCGACATGGGCGATTTCCATGCCGGGAGGCGGCTCCGGCAGGTTCCCGATCGTCAGATTGCTGATCGGGATATCCAGCACCTCGTTATGACCTTCCACGAAAAAGTGATGGTGGTCGGAGACGTTGGTGTCGAAATAGGTCTTGGCGCTCTCGACGGCGAGCACGCGGATCAGGCCGGCTTCTGTGAACTGATGCAGCGTGTTGTAGACGGTCGCGAGCGAGACGGGAACACCCGCGGCAACGGCTTCCTCGTGAAGCTCTTCGACGGTCAGGTGACGATTGCCTTTGGCAAAGAGAAGATCACCCAGCGCGATCCGCTGCCTGGTCGGCCTTAGGCCTACATTGCGCAGCCTGCTCTCGATCGCGATTTCGGCTTCTTCCGCCATTCAGGGACTCCGGATTCCTGATCTCTATAAATCTTTACTAAGCCATATAACTTTTGCCTTGATTGCTTTCAATAGTTTCAATGGGGTGGGAAGGTGCTCAAAAGCCGGAAAAATCGGGCTTTTGCCGCATTTGGCTCTGGTAGCGGCTCTGGCGTTCCTGTATGCGACCACCACATAAGGGCTAGTGCGTTCGATCGGAAGGATGAATGAAGCTGCAATGCTTTCGCTTCATTTTCCATCCATCTTGCACTAAAGCTTCAAATCCATCGGCATTCCTGCGGGGGAAACGGAATTTTATGACGACGAGACAATCCAGCTTCAATTACGAGGAAATCCTGGCCTGCGGCCGCGGCGAGCTGTTCGGCCCCGGCAATGCACAGCTTCCCCTGCCACCGATGCTGATGGTCCATCGCATTACCGAAATTTCCGAGACCGGCGGCGCCTTCGACAAGGGCTTCATCCGCGCGGCGTACGACGTGCGCCCGGATGACTGGTATTTCCCTTGCCATTTCGCCGGCAATCCGATCATGCCCGGCTGCCTCGGCCTCGACGGCATGTGGCAGCTCACCGGCTTCTTCCTCGGCTGGCTCGGCGAGCCCGGCCGCGGCATGGCGCTTTCCACGGGCGAAGTGAAGTTCAAGGGCATGGTTCGCCCGGACACGAAGCTTCTCGAATACGGCATCGACTTCAAGCGCGTCATGCGCGGCCGCCTGGTTCTGGGCACGGCCGATGGCTGGCTGAAGGCCGACGGCGAGACGATTTATCAGGCGACGGACCTGCGTGTAGGCCTGTCCAAGGACAAGGTTGCCTGATTTGCGGCTCTGCCGCCTCCACCAAGACAGACTGTTTAAGAAAAGGTCATCGATATGAGACGGGTAGTTGTTACGGGTCTGGGTATTGTCTCTTCGATCGGAAATGATGCTCAGGAAGTGGCTGCCTCGCTGCGCGAAGCCAAGTCCGGTATTTCTTTCTCTCCCGATTTTGCCGAGCACGGCTTCAAGTGCCAGGTCTGGGGCGCTCCGAAGATCGATACGACCGATCTGGTGGATCGCCGCGCCATGCGCTTTCTGTCGCAGGGCGGCGCCTGGAACCATGTCGCCATGAAGCAGGCGATCGCGGATAGCGGTCTTGAGGAAGGCGACATCACCAACGAGCGCACCGGCATCATCATGGGCTCCGGCGGCCCGTCGACCCGCACGCTGATCGAAGCTGCCGACATCACCCGCAAGAACAACAGCCCGAAGCGCATCGGCCCCTTCGCCGTGCCGAAGTCGATGTCCTCGACCGCCTCGGCGACGCTTGCGACCTGGTTCAAGATCCACGGTGTCAACTACTCCATCTCTTCCGCCTGCTCGACCTCGGCGCATTGCATCGGCAACGCCGCTGAAATGATCCAGTGGGGCAAGCAGGACGTCATGTTCGCCGGTGGCCATGAAGATCTCGACTGGACCATGTCGAACCTCTTCGATGCGATGGGCGCGATGTCCTCCGACTTCAACGAGAACCACCCGGAAACCGCCTCGCGCGCCTATGACGCCAAGCGTGACGGCTTCGTCATCGCCGGCGGCGCCGGCGTGCTGGTTCTGGAAGAGCTGGAACACGCCAAGGCTCGCGGCGCCAAGATCTATGCCGAAATCGTCGGCTACGGTGCTACTTCGGACGGTTACGACATGGTCGCGCCGTCGGGCGAGGGTGCCGTACGCTGCATGCGCCAGGCGCTCGCCACGGTGAAGGGCGATATCGACTACATCAACACCCACGGCACCTCGACGCCGGTGGGCGACAGCAAGGAAATCGGTGCGATCCGCGAAGTGTTCGGCGACAAGATCCCGCCGATCCAGTCGACAAAGTCGCTGACGGGCCATTCGCTCGGTGCGGCCGGCGTACAGGAATCGATCTATTCGATCCTGATGATGCAGGAGCGCTTCATCGGCGAAAGCGCCCATATCACCGAACTCGATCCGGAATTCGCAGGCGTGCCGATCGTGCGCAAGCGCATCGACGATGCCAAGATCGACATCGCTCTTTCGAATTCCTTCGGCTTCGGCGGCACCAACGCCACGCTCGTATTCCAGCGCTACAACGGATAAGGCAATGACGGGAATCATGCAGGGTAAGCGCGGGCTCATCATGGGCGTCGCAAACAATCATTCGATTGCCTGGGGCATTGCAAAGGCGCTCGCTGCCGAAGGTGCGGAACTGGCCTTCACGTTTCAGGGCGACGCACTCGGCAAGCGCGTCAAGCCGCTTGCAGCCGAAGTCGGTTCGGATTTCCTTCTGCCGTGCGATGTAGAGGATCTCTCTTCCGTCGACGCCGTCTTCTCGGCGATTAGGGAACGCTGGGGCAAGCTGGATTTCATCGTTCATGCCATCGGCTTTTCGGACAAGAACGAGTTGAAGGGGCTTTATGCCGACACCACGCGGGACAACTTCACCCGCACCATGGTGATTTCCTGCTTCTCCTTCACCGAGGTCGCCAAGCGCGCCGCCGAATTGATGACGGAAGGCGGCAGCATGCTGACGCTGACCTATAACGGCTCGACGCGCGTGATCCCGAACTACAACGTCATGGGCGTCGCCAAGGCGGCGCTTGAGGCGTCTGTCCGCTATCTCGCCGCCGACTACGGCCCGCGCGGCATCCGCGTCAACGCCGTTTCCGCCGGCCCGATCCGCACATTGGCCGGCGCCGGAATTTCCGATGCCCGCGCCATCCTGTCGTGGAACCAGCGCAATGCGCCGTTGCGCAAGTCGGTTACCATCGATCAGGTCGGCTCGTCGTCGCTCTACCTGCTGTCGGACCTGTCGGCGGGCGTTACCGGCGAAATCCATTTCGTCGACGCCGGCTACAACATCACCTCGATGCCGACGCTGGAAGCGCTGTCGAACGCGGATGCGGAATAAACCCGCTATCGGGGCTGAACTATCTCAGCGCCCGGAAATTCTGTAGTAATTTTGGGGCCGCCGCGTGCGGCCCCAAGCTTTTGTGGGGGGCGGCTATTGCATCAGAACTGCATCTTCTGCCGTACAGCGGAATTGACCATCCTTGCCGAAAATCCCTCGGCCTTTGCGATCAGGGACAAATTCCCGGTCCGGCCATTACACACGCTGATCATTCCGAAGCGCCATGTGACGGATATTTTCGCAACGGACGCAGGCGAGCGGGAAGCCATCCACGATCTCGCTCTGCTGTGCCGGGAAGCGATCGTCGGCGAGGATCCGTCCGTGAGCGGATTCAATTTCGGGTCAAATATCGGCCATGCGGCTGGCCAGAAAATCTTTCATGCCCATGTCCATCTTATTCCGCGCCGGTCGGGTGAGGGGGATTTGCCTGCGGCGAGACCCGGCTGAGCGCTGATGCCGCCATAGACATTCAGGATAGCCTATGACATCGACTGACACCGAATGCCTTGCCTCCACCGACCGCCTTATCCTTCGCAAGTTCGTTGCGGAGGATTTTGAGGCCTATAGCGCCTATCGCTGCATGCCGTCGGTCTACCGCTTCCTGTATCGCGATCCGCCTTCGCCAGAGGTGTTGAGGGAGCGCTTCGATGCAAGCTTGAGCGCATCTTTCTCTGACAATGGCGACTACTTGCGCTGTGCGGTCGTTCGGCGGGATGACGGCGCCTTGCTGGGCGATGTTGGCCTGATCCTCGCCA
This sequence comes from Rhizobium sp. ASV8, assembly GCF_016429255.1. Classification (GTDB taxonomy): domain Bacteria; phylum Pseudomonadota; class Alphaproteobacteria; order Rhizobiales; family Rhizobiaceae; genus Rhizobium. Next base: position 19,927 of record NZ_JAELUG010000103.1, on the reverse strand, counting down.
ACAAGGCGGCCCTGCAGGCCGAAGTGGGTTATGTCTTCAATCCGGCCTATGGCGGCAAGGGATATGCGACGGAAGCAGTCGAGGCCGTCATTACTCTTGGCTTTGAAAGCTTCGGCTTCCATCGGATTTTCGCGCGGCTGGATGCCAAGAATATTGGCTCCGTCGGTGTCGTAGAGCGGCTCCGCCTTCGGCGCGAGGCGCACCTTGTCCAGAATGACCGCTTCAACGGCATTTGGGGGGACGAATATGTCTATGCCATCCTGCGGCAAGAGTGGTCCGAGAGAAGTCTGACCGGATCGCGGTAGTTGCCAACGGACGCCCGAGGAAAGTGCGCAGCGCTTTCCGTCCGGAACGTGCAAGACAACCATAGCTATTGCCGTCCGTCATATGCGCATCAGGCGACGGGCGCGAATCGATAATGTCCCGTCCGCTGATAGGCAAACAGGGTGTCATCCTCGCTTGCCCCGGCGCCGATGTTCTGGATGACCAGCGGCCGTCCCGGCACTTCGGCTGACGTTTTCGACGAGACGATGACGATATGGGTGAGATTGCCCGGAAGCATCTGGGTGACGAGGTCGCCGGGGTGATAGGTCGCGAAATCCTCGGTCAATGACAGCGCCGCTTTCCGCCGCGTGAAATAGGCGGCCAGATTAGGGACGCGGCGATGGTCGATATTCGGATCGGGCGCCTTCATGCCCCATGCCTTGGGATAGGCTGCAAAATTGGCCTTCATGTCCTCGTGCAGCAGTTTCTGCAGATCGAGTCCGAAGGCCTGACGATAGGCACGGATGACGACATCGGTGCAAACACCGCGATCGGGGGGTACATCTCCGCCTGGATAGGCAAGTCTGACATAGGTGGGATCGTAACGTGTGGTAACGCCAATCTGCGTTCTCGCCGCCTGCACCAGAGATGACGGCCACGCCGGCGCAGCCATGGCGGCTCTGCTCGCCAAAGGCATTGTCGAGACCAGGGCCATAAGACCACTTTGCAGTGCCGCGCGGCGCGTGACTTCAATCATTCATTTCCCCTTTTTACGACGGCCGTGGCATCAACCTCTTCAATCGAAGGGGGAGCCTCCTTTTGAAACGAGGCGAATCTATGTGTAGCTCACGCGTGGGTGGAATTTTGAGGGCGGCTCGCTTCCCATCTCTCGGAGCATGCGGAACTCCAAGGGGTGGCAAAGGCAACGAATCGGCCGCGTTAACCCGCATTCGATAAAATTTTACGAAAATTTTAGGTTAATTCTATCTTGCCGGGGATGGCCCGTTACGGCCGGCCGGAATTCCGATACATCCAGCTCATTCAGCAGTATTGCCAGCATGTCCATCGGCGTTCATTGACCATTTACGGGAACCCCAGCCGTGAACACCATAACTGTTGCCAATTCCAGACCGCTCGAGCCATCGGCTGAGACGACATCGCTTACCGTCGTCGGCACGAGGGCGCTCGGGCCGGATCTGCTGCGTGCGCTCGCTATCCTGCTGGTCATGCTGGTGCATCTGCCGGCCGAGGCGACCCCGCTGCCGCTTGTCGGCATCAGGCCCTATGGCTGGATCGGCGTCGACATATTCTTCGTGCTCAGCGGCTATCTCATCGGCACGCAATTGATGGCGGAGGTCGCGCGCACCGGCCGAGTGGATTTCAAGGGCTTCTACCTGCGTCGCGCGTTTCGCATCCTGCCGGCGTTCCTCGTCGTACTTGCCCTCTACACCTTCGTTCCGTCGCTTCGCGACGCGCCGACGATGCAGTCGGCCTGGCGGTTCCTCACCTTCACTGTCAATTTCGGGCTTGATCCGCGCTATGGCGGAACCTTTACGGAAGCCTGGTCGCTGAGCGTCGAGGAGCATTTCTATCTCGCCCTGCCGGTTCTCGTTCTTTTTCTGAGACGCAGGGTGACGGTGGCTCTCCTCCTATTTGCGATCGCCGCGATCATTGTTGCCGGCATGGGCCTGCGGTTCACGATATGGGAAAGTCAGGTCGGCCTGCCGGCCGGGGCAGGCGACTACAGGGAAGCCTTCGCGGCCTATCTGCGGGATGTTTATTATCCGACATATAATCGGCTTGATGGCCTGGCCTTCGGCGTAGCTCTGGCTGCTGTCAGGCTGTTCAGGCCATTGCTGTGGGGGCGCTATATGCCGCCGTACATCGCGCTCGTCATCGGGACCATTCTTGTCATGACCGCGCTCATGATTTTCTCTGGGCGAGGGCCATTCGCAGAGACCAATCTGCCGCTCGTCCTGCAGTCTCTTTCCGGGGCCGTTGTCGGGTTTCCGCTATTTTCGGCGGGTGTGGCGTTCGTTCTGGGTGCGCTGCTGGATCTGCAGCGAAAGATCGGGCGTTTGCATATGCCTGCCGTCACGGGCATCGCAACACTATCCTACAGCCTGTATCTGACCCACAAGGGCGTCTATCATCTCGACGGGATGGTGTTTGGCAGCGAGAATTTGCAGGGCCTGTCCGGCTTCGTGATCTATCTTGCCACGTGCTTCATCGTCGCGGCGGCGCTTTGGTTCCTGGTCGAAAGAAGCTTCCTGCATCTGCGCGATCGTCTGGTGCCTCGATCGCGCTGAGCCATCTGTTTGCCTGTACGTAAAAAGGCGGCCTATGGCCGCCTTTGTGACTTACTTTTTCGCCCAGAGCACCTTGAAGCGGGCGTTGCGGCAGGTCTCGCCATGCTCCCTGAAGCTTTCCGCCAATACCGGCTCATAGGGCAGGCCGCGATTGGCAACCAGCATCAGGCGGCCACCGCCACGCAGCGCCGAGGCTGCCGCCTTGATCATTGCCTGCCCCAGCGAAGGCTCGGCGGCGTGACCCTCATGGAAGGGCGGGTTCATGACGATCAGGTCGTATTTGTCCTTGACCGGCTCGCTCGCCAGATCGTGCCAGAAGAAGCGCTGAGCGACTTTCGGGCAGTTTGCCAGCAGGTTGGCGCGGGCGGCCTCCAGAGCGCCGTAGTGGGCCTCGTAGAGGTCAATGCGTGCGATCCTCGGCGATTTGGTCGCAAGCTCGACCGAGAGATAACCCCAGCCGGCGCCGAAGTCGGCGGCATCGCCGGAAAAATCTGTCGGCAGGCGCGAGGCAAGCAGCTCCGAGCCGGCATCGATCCGGTCGTGTGAGAACATGCCGGCCGTCGTCGTGAAGCGGTCTTCGACGCGCGTTTCCGACTTTGTCAGCGGTGCCGTCAGTGCCTTGACGTCGGCGGGGCGGGAAAACCAAAGGGCGACGCCGTGATATTTCGGCATGTGCTCGACCGTGAGACCAAAACCCTCGAGGCGTTTGCGCAATGGCTGAATGCCGTCTTCCTTGCTGCCGGCGACGACGATGAGGCCGCCTTCCTTAACACGCGAAAGCGCTTCGGCAATATTGCCTTCGTTCTCGCCCTTATGCTTGCCGCAAAGCACCAGCGCGCCATCATAATCAGCGCCCTCGATCTCCGGCGTCACATTGATCCGCTGCGCCTGCAGCTGGCGATAGAAGGGGCGGAAGCCCTGAACGGCGGAAAGCTCGGCAGCAAAGTCCCCAGGCAGCGCAAAGCCGGCTTCGGCGCCGAGAAACAGTATCCGCTGGCCCTCGCCGGGCGCGTCAACGGTGCCGGAGGCAAAGGGATGGAAAAGGGTCTTCAGGGCGTCGCGGCTCATGGGTGCGGTCTCGTTTTTGTTTCGTTGGTTGGGCCTGCGGGCAGGTATCTGTCCCTGTGCTTGCCCCTCACCCTAGCCCTCTCCCGTTCGGACGGGGAGAGGGCTAGGGTGAGGGGCCGGGCACAAAGCTTCGGGAAAACCGAAATCGCCAGCCTCTTCAATATAAAAGGGGCGCGGAAACGAATCCCGCGCCCCGGAACCTGGATGAAGGCGCAGCTTATTCGGCTGCGTCGTCCTTCTTCTTGTCGGCGGCGATTTCCTGGCCGGTGGCCTGGTCGACGACCTTCATGGACAGGCGAACCTTGCCGCGTTCGTCGAAGCCGAGCAGCTTGACCCAGACCTTGTCGCCTTCCTTGACGACGTCCTGTGTCTTCGCAACGCGCTCGGAAGCGAGCTGCGAGATGTGGACGAGGCCGTCGCGGGCGCCGAAGAAGTTGACGAAGGCGCCGAAGTCGGCGGTCTTCACAACAGTACCTTCGTAGATCTGGCCGACTTCCGGCTCAGCAACGATCGAGTGGATCCACTTGCGGGCCGCTTCGATTTCCTTGCCGGAGGACGAGGCGATCTTGACGGTGCCGTCGTCTTCGATGTTGATCTTCGCGCCGGTCTTTTCGACGATTTCGCGAATGACCTTGCCGCCCGAGCCGATGACTTCACGGATCTTGTCGACCGGGATGTTCATGACTTCGATGCGCGGTGCGAATTCGCCGAGCTGGCCGCGGCTTTCGGTGATTGCCTTGGACATTTCGCCGAGGATGTGCGTGCGACCGCCCTGTGCCTGGCCGAGAGCGACCTTCATGATCTCTTCGGTGATGCCGGCGATCTTGATGTCCATCTGCAGCGAGGTGATGCCGTCGGCAGTGCCGGCGACTTTGAAGTCCATGTCGCCGAGGTGGTCTTCGTCACCGAGAATGTCGGAGAGAACGGCGAAGCGTTCGCCTTCCAGGATCAGACCCATGGCAATGCCGGCAACCGGCTTGGCCAGCGGAACGCCGGCGTCCATCAGCGCGAGCGAGGTGCCGCAAACCGTTGCCATCGAGGACGAGCCGTTGGACTCGGTGATCTCGGAGACGACACGCAGCGTGTAGGGGAACTGTTCAGCCGTCGGCAGCATCGGGCGGATAGCGCGCCATGCGAGCTTGCCGTGACCGATTTCGCGACGCCCCGGGGAACCCATGCGGCCGGTTTCGCCAACCGAGTAGGGAGGGAAGTTGTAATGGAGCAGGAAGCGCTCCTTGTACATGCCGGTCAGGCTGTCGACATACTGTTCGTCTTCGCCGGTGCCGAGCGTGGCGACGACGATTGCCTGCGTTTCACCGCGGGTAAACAGCGCCGAACCGTGCGTGCGCGGCAGCAGGCCGACTTCCGAAACGATCGGGCGAACGGTCGACAGGTCGCGGCCGTCGATGCGGCTCGAGGTGTCGAGGATGTTCCAGCGAACGATCTTGGCCTGCAGGTGCTTGAAGACGGCGCCGATGACTTCGGCGGAGTACTTCGGCTCTACGCCTTCCGGCAGGAAGTGTGCTTTGACCTTGGCCTTGACGGCGTCGACGGCAGCGTAACGTTCAGCCTTCTGCGTGTTCTTGTAAGCGGTGCGCAGTTCGGCTTCGGCAATGCCGAGCATTTCGGCTTCGAGCTCGGAATGATCTTCCGGCGTGAAATCGCGCGGTTCCTTGGCAGCGACTTCGGCGAGCTTGATGATCGCATCGATAACAGGCTGGAAGCCGCGATGACCGAACATGACGGCGCCGAGCATGACGTCTTCAGGCAGTTCCTTGGCTTCCGACTCGACCATCAGAACGGCGTCCTGCGTGCCGGCGACGACGAGATCGAGGCTCGATTCGTCCATCTCGTCGAGATGCGGGTTGAGCACGTATTCGCCGTTGATGTAGCCGACGCGAGCGCCGCCGACCGGGCCCATGAAGGGAACGCCAGAGAGCGTGAGGGCTGCAGAGGTTGCTACCATCGACAGGATGTCGGGATTGTTTTCGAGGTCATGCTGGATGACCGTGACGACGACCTGCGTGTCGTTCTTGTAGCCTTCCGGGAAAAGCGGGCGGATCGGGCGGTCGATCAGGCGGGAAACGAGGGTTTCGTTTTCGCTCGGGCGTCCTTCGCGCTTGAAGTAGCCGCCGGGGATCTTGCCGGCTGCGTAGGTCTTTTCCTGGTAGTTGACGGTGAGCGGGAAGAAGTCCTGGCCCGGCTTCGGCGACTTGGCCGAAACAACGGTGGCAAGAACCACGGTCTCGCCGTAGGTGGCAACGACGGCGCCGTCAGCCTGACGGGCGATCTTGCCGGTTTCGAGCTTCAGCGGGCGGCCTGCCCACTCGATTTCGACGGTATGGATATCGAACATATCTTGTCCTTACATTGTGCGGGAAAAGGCGCCGTCGCCGACGATTTCGGCAAGGCGCATCTTCAACCGCACGAAATGTGACGCATCACGGGCAAGACAACGAGAGGCTTTCGAAATCAGGCCGAAGCGCGAAGCTTCGGCTGAAAGCATCCGGCAATCCTGCCCCATGACAGGTCAACGGTTGTTGTTGGCAGCGCCGGCCCATCCGGGCTGCCGGCAGCTTCGCATCGCGCAGACACAGGGCGCGAGGGAAGCTGGTCTCAAGGGTTCATACCCTTCATAAGCATCCGGCGGACGTTCAGGTGAACGCCCGCCGGAAATTCTATTAGCGGCGGATACCGAGGCTGGTGATCAGCTTGGTATAACGGCCTTCGTCCTTCTTCTTGAGATAGTCAAGAAGCGAGCGCCGGCTGGAAACCATCGTCAGAAGGCCACGACGGGAGTGGTTGTCCTTCTTGTGGTCCTTGAAGTGGTCCGTGAGGTTGTTGATGCGCTCGGTCAGGATCGCAACCTGGACTTCCGGAGAACCGGTGTCGCCTTCGACGGTCGCATATTCCTTGATCAGCGCAGCCTTGCGCTCAGCAGTGATCGACATCGGATAGTCCTTTCTATGAGAGGAAATTAAAGTCGCCAAACGCCGGGATGTCGTCCAGCATTGGCCGCGAATGCAATCAGGCATGCCCGATGCTGGCGCTGCCTATAAACCAAATGAGCGCCAATGGAAAGAGGCTTCTCCCTGAGCCGGTTTTCAGCGCCCTGCCATTGCGTCCCGGATCATGGCATCGTAGCCCTCGGGATCCTGCAACATGGCGAAATGGCTGGCATCCTTCAGAATGACGAGCTTTGCCCCCGGGATCTCCTTCGCCATCATCTGGGTATGGTCGAGCTTGACCGCCTCGTCATGGTCGCCGATGGCAAGCGTCACCGGCACCGTGATCTTTCTGAGGTCGGCTGCTGTCCATGCCGGCTGGGTCGCCCACATCTGCGAGATCTGGTTGACGAAGGCATCGTATTCGTTCGGCGTCGGCGACAGCTTCTTGTAATAGTCGCCAGCGACATTGATGTAATCGTTGAAGGTCTTGTTGTTCATGACATCGGGTTTTACGCCGTCCGTCGTGACATTGGCTGCCTGGGCAATCACGCGCGTCAGCTTTTCTGGATGTTTCATCGCCATGTCGATGCCGATGATGCCGCCGTCAGACCATCCGACGAGCGTCACCTTGCCGATCTTCAGATAGTCGAGCAGCGCGACGTAATCTGACGTCATCAGGTCATAGCCGAAGGGCTGCTGGCTGCGCGTCGAGCGGCCATGACCACGGCTGTCGGCGACGATGACCAGGTGATCCCTTGCGAAATCGGCCACCTGGCGGCCCCATATGTCGGCATTTCCGAGCCCGCCATGGATGAAGAGGATCGGGTCACCCTCGCCATATTCGGCATAGTACATCTTGATGTCGTTGACATCGGCCATGCCGCTCGTTTTCGGCTGCGGCATTGGCGGAAATGGCGGTAGCCCAGCCCATCGCTCGGCGGATTGGGCGCTCGCAACGGTCATAAACAGGGAAAGGAATGCAAGTATTCCGAATGCAACTCTGCGCATGTTTGCCCCCTTTTGAACGGGCCGTGGTGGCCCGTCGGGAAGCATATCGCATCGCCGTTACCCGGCAATAGAGCGCCGTGCTTCCTTCGGAAGCACAAAGGTCGCTCTATCGCTCTTACTCTACGCATCAGGCTTTCCGAAAATCGATTCCGATTTTTGGCCGATGCCGTAGCCGGCTCTCCCGGCTGATTGAAGGTCAGACGAACACGCGCTTGGGGCGGAACTCGCCCTGGCCGATTTCGCCGATGGCAATCAGCTTGCCGCGCGCCGTGGCATAGGCCTCGGTTTCCGCGACGGGCGCATCGCGGCCGCGAACCAGGATCGGGTTGCCCATCTTCAGGCGGTGCGCCTGATCGTCGTTGATGACGAGATGCGGTAGCGACGATAGGGCTTCCGCCGTGTCGATCAGCAGAGCATCGAGAGCGGCGAGCCGCTCGTCGGCATCCTCGATCGCCTCCAGTGCCACCAGATCGGCGAGCGGCACCATCGTCTCCTCGGCAAAGGGCGCGACGAAGCTGCGGCGCAGGCCGGAAATGTAGCCGTAGCAGCCGAGCTCGCGACCGAAATCGCGGGCGAGCGCCCGCACATAGGTGCCCTTGCCGCATTCGACTTCGAAATGCGCCGTATTCGCATCCGGGCAGGCCAGCAGCGTCAGGCGGAAGATTTCCACTTCGCGCGAGGGGATTTCGACCGTTTCGCCTTCGCGGGCGAGGTCGTAGGCGCGTTCGCCTGATATCTTGATGGCGGAGAACTGCGGCGGGATCTGATTGATGACGCCGGTATATTTCGGCAGCAACGCCCGAATATCGTCTTCGCTCGGACGCTGGTCGGAATTGGCGGTTACGCCGCCCTCGAGATCGTCGGTGGCGCGTTCTTCACCCCAGGTTACGGTGAATTCGTAGATCTTGCGGCCGTCCATGACATAGGGAACCGTCTTGGTGGCGTCGCCGAGCGCGATCGGCAGCATGCCGGAGGCGAGCGGATCGAGCGTACCGGCATGGCCGGCCTTCTGGGCCTTGAATAGCCACTTGATCTTGGAAACGGCCTCGGTCGAACCGAAATCGACCGGCTTGTCGAGGATGAGCCAGCCCGAGATCGGGCGGCCCTTGGGCTTGCGTGGCTTGGACATTCTCTGTCTCTGTTATTGATCTTGGTCGTTGTCGTCTTCGAGGTCGCGGCTGACCTCGGGCGAGCGCAGCAATGCATCGATCTTCTGGTAGTTGTCGAAGCTCGTATCGTCGCGGAAGCGGACTTCCGGCATGTACTTCATCTGCCGGAGCTGCGGGCCGAGACGGCCGCGAATATATTTCGCATGGCGGTTCAGCGCGTCGATGACGGCGCCGTGGTCGGAGACGCCGAGCGGGGTCACGAAGGCGGTGGCGATCTTCAGATCCGGCGACATGCGCACTTCGGAGATGGAGATTACGGTGCGCTCGATCAGGTCGTCGCGCACTTCGCCACGCTGCAGAACCTGCGTGATCGCTGAGCGCACCTGCTCGCCGACGCGAAGCATGCGCTGCGAAGGCGCGGAAGAAGTTGGTCTGGTCATGGTTGTTCCGTTAGCAGCGTCCCGTGGACGCGATAAAGGGGGTCAAATGACTCGATCCGGCGCAAAGGTCAAGGCTGGACAGGGTTTACGGCCCGCCAGAAGCCGAGAATCCTTGCGAATGCGGCATCCTGTGCCTTCTGATCGGAGAAAGCCGAGGCTGGAATATAGGTGACGAAGGATTCGAGATCGAACTCGATCCGCCCGTCGGCGCGGCTGATATTGACGATCTCGCTCCAGCCGAGCCAGATCTTCGTATCGGTCGACGCCCAGGACGCGCCCTCCGCATTGGCGGTCACGGTGATCGTGACGCCAGGCCGAATGCGTGAATGCATTGTTGCCCGCCGTCGTCGCATTGCCCAGCGGGAATAGACCAGAATGAGCGCATAGATCATCAGGGAAGGCACAAGCCATATAATCGCGATGTCGGCTTCGTGGATGGAAGGCGATAGTCCGAACACGGGCACATACACATAGCGTCTTAGCAGATAGAAAAGAACCGGCAGGCCCGCACCGACTGTAATCGCCGATATGAAGAACCATGCCACCTCGTTCTGGGCTTTCTGCGGACTGCGGCGTGCCATGCGTCTGCCTGCCCGCAGCATCACCGCGACATGTTCGTCGGGCTGGCGCATGAAGGAAACGGTGACTGAATCGTGATCCTCAGACCCTGTGGTCATGGCAGCGGTTCATCCTTGCTTGCTTGGCTCCAATAAAAAACCGCCGGTCGTGGCCGGCGGTTTTGATATCTCGCAAATCGAAGGATTGCTTACAGCGTGCGGGTGATGTGCTCGACGCGGAAGCACTCGATCGTATCGCCGACGCGGATGTCTTCGTAGTTCTCGAAGGCCATACCGCATTCCTGACCCATGTTGACTTCCGAGACTTCGTCCTTGAAGCGCTTGAGCGTCTTGAGCTTGCCTTCGTGAATGACGACGTTGTCGCGCACCAGGCGGACACCGACGCCACGCTCGACCTTGCCTTCCGTAACGCGGCAACCCGCGACCTTGCCGACCTTCGTGATGTTGAACACCTCGAGGATCTCGGCATTGCCGAGGAAGGTTTCGCGACGCTCCGGAGAGAGCAGGCCCGACATCGCTGCCTTCACGTCATCCACCAGGTCGTAGATGATGTTGTAGTAGCGGATCTCGATGCCTTCGCGCTCTGCGAACTGGCGAGCCTGTGCATTGGCGCGAACGTTGAAGCCGATGATGGCCGCATTCGAAGCTTCTGCGAGCGAAATATCCGACTCGGTGATGCCGCCTGCGCCCGAATGGACGATGCGGGCACGGACTTCGTCGGTGCCGAGCTTGTCGAGCGCTCCGGCAATGGCTTCGATCGAGCCCTGCACGTCGCCCTTGATCACCAGCGGGAATTCCTTCACGCCGACGGTCTGCAGCTGGGTCATCATCTGTTCGAGCGAACCGCGCTGGCCGGACTGGCGGGCAGCGGCCTTATCGCGGGCCAGACGCTGGCGGTACTCGGAGATCTCGCGGGCACGGCTCTCGTTTTCGACGACGGCGAACTTGTCGCCTGCCGCCGGTGTGCCCGACAGACCCAGAAGCTCGACCGGTGTTGCCGGCGTTGCTTCCTTCACATGCTCGCCCTTGTCGTTGATCAGTGCGCGCACGCGGCCCCACTGGTCGCCGGCAACGACGATCTGACCGGGACGCAGCGTGCCCTTCTGAACGAGGACTGTGGCGACGGAGCCACGACCACGATCGAGCTGAGCTTCGATGACGGTGCCTTCTGCCGTGCGGTTCGGATTGGCCTTGAGGTCAAGGATTTCCGACTGCAGGAGAATGGCTTCGAGCAGCTTGTCGAGATTGGTGCGGTTCTTCGCGGATACTTCCACGTCGAGCACTTCACCACCCATGGATTCGACGAAGACTTCGTGCTGCAGCAGTTCCATGCGGACCTTCTGCGGGTTGGCTTCGTGCTTGTCGATCTTGTTGATCGCCACGATGATCGGAACACCCGCCGCCTTGGCGTGGTTGATCGATTCGATCGTCTGCGGCATCACGCTGTCATCGGCTGCAACGACCAGGATCGCGATATCCGTTGCCTGGGCGCCGCGGGCACGCATTGCCGTAAAGGCGGCGTGGCCGGGGGTATCGATGAAGGTGATCTTCTGACCGTTCTGCTCGACCTGATAGGCACCGATATGCTGGGTGATGCCACCGGCTTCGCCGGCCACCACGTTCGCATGGCGTATAGCGTCGAGCAGTGAGGTCTTGCCGTGGTCGACGTGACCCATGATCGTGACGACGGGCGGACGCGAAACCAGTTCGCCTTCCTCGTCGGCAACGTTGAAGATGCCCTGTTCGACGTCGGATTCCGAAACGCGCTTGACCGTGTGGCCGAATTCGCCGGCGATGAGTTCGGCCAGATCGGCGTCGATGACGTCGCCCGGCTTCATCATCTGGCCTTCCTTCATCAGGTACTTGATGACGTCGACGGCGCGTTCGGACATGCGCTGCGACAGTTCCTGAATGGTGATGGTCTCAGGCAGAATGACTTCGCGCGAGATCTTTTCGCGCGTTTCCTGCATCTGGCTGCGGCGGAACTTTTCCTGGCGGCGGCGCATGGCCGAAAGCGAGCGGCCGCGAGCGCTGCCGTCGTCGTCGACATTGGCCGTCGTGACCGTCAGCTTGCCGCGGCGGCGTTCGTCCTCGGTCTTCGGGCGCGTCGTGACCGGCTTTGCCGGTTCCGGACGCACGACCTTGCCGCGTGCGGGAGCGCCGCGCGGTGGGCCACGGTCGCTCTCTTCTTCATTGACACGGCGGCGGTTGGCAGGTGCTTCCGTGGCAGGAGCGCCAGGACGTGCCGGCTGCGGAGCCGAATCCGGACGGCGCGCGACGACAGGGGCCGCAGCTGGCTGTGCGGCCGGCTTCGGTGCTTCCACTGCGGCCGGCGCTTCTACCTTGGCTTCAGCGGCGCGGGCGGCCTCTTCGGCGGCGCGACGGACAGCTTCGGCCTCCTCGGCGATGCGGCGTGCCTCTTCTTCCTGGCGGCGGCGCACTTCTTCCTCGGCACGGCGCACGGCGTCCGCGGCATCGCGGGCCTGGGCGTCGGCGAGTGCGCGGCGGCGGGCATCCATTTCATCGGCGGACAGATGGTTCAAAACCACCGGGCGCGACGAGCGTTCCTGCTGCGGGCGCTGCTGATGGCTCTGGTTGGACTGTCCCGGCCGCTGCTGCTGGCCACCGGGCTGATGAATGCGCGGAGCCGGCTGCGGCGGACGCGGCGGCTGAGGTGTCGGTTCTGCAACCCGCGTCACCGATGGCGCTGCGGCAGTCGTCGTCGAACCAATGATCGGCTTTTCGTCTTCTGGGCGTAGAGGGCGACGCTTGCGGGTCTCAACCACGACCGCCTTGGTGCGACCGCGGCCCATATCCTGGCGCACGGTGCCCTGGTTCACGCCTGAAGGCTTCAGGGTGAGGGTCTTCTTACCCGATGCACTCAGCGTCTTGTCGTCTTGATTGTCGGTCATTCCGTTCCCGTTCCTTCGGACAGGGCTCGGAAACGTCCGTTAGACCCTGTCGTTCAATGCATGTACCTTAATGAGGCGTCCGGCATAGGCCGGTGACCGCGTCATTGTTTTCGCCGGCCAGCGCCGCCCGTTGCCCGGGACTGACCGCCGTTGCGGTACCGTTCGAGCAGGTTTGCGCGCTTCACTACACCCTCACCCGCCTGCCCTGCAAGCGCTGCGGCATGGATAAAAGCGTTCTGGCCCATCAGTTCTTCCATTTCCGCCTCCGTAAAGACGCGGAAAGAGGGTATTTCCATTTCGGTTTCCATGCCGAGATGCCAGGCCTTTCGTGCCTGGTCGATCTTGCGGACGCCATCGGCTGCGGCGGCGATCGCATGGAACACGGCAATTGCCGAGCCGTTGCGAACGGCGCCATCAACCTTCGACGAGCCGCTGATGAACCGGCCCGCTTTGCGCGCCATGTGCATCATTCCGGCCAACTGCGCCACGAGAAGGCGATCGACGATGGCGCCGAGATCTGCCGGTGCCGTCACGTCCGCCTTCAGGGCGCGGGAAAACAGTTTCTTCGCCACTGCCTTATCGACGAGCGCCCGGTCTATCTTGACCCAGCAACCGCGTCCCGGCAGCTGCCGCTTTAGATCGGGAACAACGGTCCCGTCGGGAGCGGCTACGAAGCGGATCAAGTCGTCAGGCGATCCGCTTTCGCGTGTCACGATGCACATGCGGCCATTTTCGCCGTCACCGCCGAGGTCATTGTCCTCAGCTGGTGCGTCAGGCCCCTCGGTGATCGTCATGCTTGTTGCTCGGTTTCATCCTCCGCGACCTCTTCGGTCTCAGCGGCGAGATCGGCCTCGGTGATCCAGCCGGCGAGCAGGCGAGCCTGCACGACCATTTGCTCGGCTTCGACGCGCGAGATTTCAAGCTTGGAGAACAGGCCTTCGAATTTCTTCGTCTCGCCGTTCTTGCGTTCGCTCCAGCCGACGAGGTCGTCGGCGGCGCAGCCGGCAAAGTCTTCGATCGTCTTGATGCCGTCCTCACCGAGGGCAACCATCATCTGGGCAGTCATGCCGTTGATCTCACGCAGCTCGTCGGAGACGCCGAGCGCCTTGCGCTTTTCGTCCATCTCGGCTTCGAGCTTCTCCAGATATTCGCGGGCGCGGGTCTGGATTTCCTGAGCGGTGTCTTCGTCGAAACCGTCGATGGAGGAGATTTCGTCGAGCTCGACGTAAGCCAGCTCTTCGACGGCGGCGAAGCCTTCGGACGCCAGAACCTGGCCGACCATCTCGTCAACGTCGAGCGCGTCCATGAACAGGTTGGTGCGCTCGTTGAATTCCTTCTGGCGGCGTTCCGATTCCTCGGCTTCCGTCATGATGTCGATATCCCAGCCGGTGAGCTGCGACGCGAGGCGGACGTTCTGGCCGCGGCGGCCGATGGCCAGCGACAGCTGCTCGTCCGGAACCACGACTTCGATGCGCTCTGCATCCTCGTCGAGAACGACCTTGGCGACTTCGGCCGGCTGCAGCGCGTTGACGACGAAGTTCGCCGGCTCGTTGGACCAGGGAATGATGTCGATCTTTTCGCCCTGCAGTTCGCCGACGACGGCCTGGACGCGCGAACCGCGCATACCGACGCAGGCGCCGACGGGATCGATCGACGAGTCGTTCGAGATAACGGCAATCTTGGCGCGCGAGCCCGGATCGCGGGCAACCGACTTCACCTGGATGATGCCGTCGTAGATTTCAGGCACTTCCATGGTGAAGAGCTTGACCATGAACTGCGGATGCGTGCGCGACAGGAAGATCTGCGGGCCGCGCTGTTCGCGACGGACGTCGTAGACATAAGCGCGGACGCGGTCGCCGTAGCGGAAGTTTTCGCGCGGGATCATCTCGTCGCGACGGATGATGCCTTCGCCGCGGCCGAGGTCGACGATGACGTTGCCGTATTCGACGCGCTTGACCGTGCCGTTGACGATTTCGCCGACGCGATCCTTGAATTCGTCGAACTGGCGGTCACGCTCGGCTTCGCGCACCTTCTGCACGATGACCTGCTTGGCCGACTGGGCGGCGATACGGCCGAAATCCATCGGCGGCAGCGGATCGGCGATGAAGTCGCCAAGGGCGGCGTCCGGGTTGCGGTCGCGGGCCAGTTCCAGCGGGATCTGCGTGGAATAGTCTTCGGCCTTCTCGACGACTTCGAGCAGGCGCTGCAGCCGGATTTCGCCGGTCTTCGGGTTGATGTCGGCGCGGATGTTCGACTCCGTGCCGTAACGCGAGCGCGCGGCCTTCTGGATCGCGTCCGCCATTGCGGCAAGCACGATCTCGCGGTCGATGACCTTTTCGCGCGCCACTGCATCTGCGATCTGCAGAAGTTCTAGCCGGTTCGCACTGACTGCCATTTTTAGTCTCCGTCTTCCTGCCCTGGGGTTCCCGTCCCGTCAGGCGGTTCGTTGATCGGTTATTCCTGGTCTTCGTCCGCTTCGTTCTGGTTCGCTGCCTCGGCTTTCGCCAGCTTGTCGGCGCGCAACGCGTCACGGATGAGATCGTCCGTCAGGATCAGCTTGGCTTCGGCCAAGGTGCTGAACGGAATGGTTACCTTCGGTTCCTCGCCGCGGGTAGCTTCGTCGCGCTCAATGGTGAAACCATCGGCATCGACGGCGACAATCTTGCCGCGGAAGCGCTTGCGGTTCTCGACGAGGATCGACGTTTCGCATTTGACGAGGTGGCCGATCCAGCGCTGGAAATCCGACTTGCGCACCATCGGGCGGTCGATGCCCGGCGAAGACACTTCGAGATGATACGCCTTATCGATCGGATCTTCCACATCGAGAACCGGCGAAACGGCCGAAGAGACCTCTTCGCAGTCTTCGACGGTCATGGTGCCGTCGTTGCGCTCGGCCATGATCTGCAGCGTCAGCCCGTTCAGATTGAGGAGGCGTACGCGCACAAGGCGGAAGCCCATGCCCACAAGGACGGGCTCGATGATGGCGGCAACGCGCTGATCAAGGCCGGTTTCGACGATCAGCCTGGGTTCATTGGTATTGTCTGCGTTTGTCACGTCCGACAAGCATTCACTCCTGCAATGTCTTTGCATTCGGAGATCGTGCTAATAAAAAAGAGCGGGTCCTTGCGGCCCACTCTTCATCACACGATCAAGAATTTGATGCCGATATAAGCCCCTTTCCGGGGAATTGCAAGGCGCTCACGCCGAAAGGCCTTTTCCGGGCCTATTTCAGCACGCCGAGCATGGAGCTGTCGGGATAGCAGGTTGGTTTCATCCCGCTCTTTTCCTGCCATTGGCCGATAGAGCGCCTCGTCTTGTAGCCCGGCAGCCCGTCGGTGCCGCCGACGTCGTAGCCCTTGCGTTCCAGCGTCTTCTGCATACCGGCGACGTCAGAGCGCAGCATCTTGCCGACATCGCCCCATTTTTCCTGAAAGGCGCCGCTGCCGGAGGCGATACGATCGGCGAGATTGCCGATATAGATGCCATAGAGGTCGGAGTTGTTGTATTCCTTGATGACGTAGAAGTTCGGCGTGACGATGAATTCAGGTCCGTCGCGGCCGGCCGGCACCAGCATCATGCCGCTTGCCTTCAACTCCTCGGATGGAAATGCCTTGCCCGATACCCGCGCAATTCCGAGCGAGGCCCATTGCGAGATCGGCTTGGCGAGATCTGGCCCTTCCTGGGCGCAGGATACATTTTGCGGAATGGTGACCTCATAGCCCCAGCCTCGACCGCGCTGCCAGCCCTTCTGAACCAGATAGTTGGCTATGGATGCCAGCGTGTCCGGCACCGAGGTCCAGATGTTGCGATGGCCGTCGCCATCGAAATCGACGGCATATTTCAGATAATTGGTCGGCATGAACTGCGGCTGGCCGAGCGCACCCGCCCAGGATCCACGGAACTGATCCGGCGTGACATCGCCATGCTCCAGAATGCGCAACGCTGCAACAAGTTCGGTGCGGAACATGTCCTTGCGGGTCGACATGAAAGCCTTGGTCGCCAGCACCTGGATCGCCGAATTCGGCAGCTTGGCGACGCCGAAACCGGTCTCGCGGCCCCATATGGCAAGCAGGATCGGCCCAGGCACACCATAGGTCTTCTCGATGCGACGCAGCACCGGCTGATATTGCGAAGCGAGGCCCCGCCCGGTTACGGCGAGTTTCTGCAGTCGCCCCTCGTTGAAATAGGGGGCAGGGGAGGAGAATTCGGCCTGGGTCTGCTTCTGTTCCTTGGGCTTCGGGAAGCCAGGTGGCACAAGATCCGGCAGATCCCAGTTCAACGTGACACCGGCAAATGCGGCCTGAAAGGTCCTTTCGGAAATTCCGGCCTTCCGCGCCTCCGGCCAAAGGTCCTTCTGGATCCACGACTGAAACTGCGCTTCGACATCCGCCTTGGAGGCGGCGAGCGCCGGCAGGGGGAAGAGGGAGAGGAGAAAAATGCAGAGCAAGGACAGAGAATATCGGATCTTCATTGCGATCATTCTGGATACATCCCATCCATGCGTCATGCGGAATCCTTTCAAATCGCCGTTCTTGCCCTGAGCGCCGCCGTCAGCGTGCCTTCGTCAAGATAATCAAGCTCGCCGCCAACCGGCACGCCATGGGCCAGCCGGGTGATCTTCACCTCGAGGCCTGCCAGTTGGTCGGTTATATAGTGTGCTGTGGTCTGCCCTTCGACCGTGGCGTTGACGGCGATGATGATTTCGCGGACGCCGCCTTCGCCGACGCGCTCGATCAGCCCGCGAATATTGAGATCGTCCGGCCCGACGCCGTCGAGCGGCGACAGAACCCCGCCGAGCACGTGATAGGCGGCATTCATCGCGCCCGCGCGCTCCAGAGCCCAGAGGTCGGACACATCCTCGACGACGATGATGACGGATTGGTCGCGCCGGTCGTCTGTGCAGACCGTGCAGGGGTCGACGGTATCGACATTGCCGCAGCGCGAGCAGATCTTCACCTTGTCATAGGCTTCGCCCATCGCGTGGGACAGCGGCCCGAGAAGCTGATCTTTCTTCTTGATCAGGTGCAGCGCTGCCCGTCGCGCCGAGCGTGGTCCGAGCCCAGGCACCTTCGCCAGAAGCTGGATGAGTTTTTCGATTTCGGGGCCGGTGACTCGCTTTGCCATGGGAGGCTTTTAGCTCATATGCTCACGGAACGGAATCACGGAAGGAACGGTTGAGCCATGAAAATTCTGGCTGTTTGCCTCGGTGCCCCCGAGACGCTTCCGGGAAGGAAAGCGAAGACCGGCATCAACAAACATGCCGTCAACGGCGCCGTTATGATCGATGCGCAGGGTCTGCTTGGCGACGCCATCTGCAATCGCGAGCATCATGGCGGCCGCGATCAGGCCGTCTATGTGGAGGGATCGTTAACGCTGGATTGGTGGGCAAAAGAGCTTGGGCAAGCATTGGAGCCCGGCTTTTTCGGCGAAAACCTCATTCTCGAAGGGCTCGATAACTGCGCCGTCTCGGTGGGAGACAGATTCATAGCCGGCGATCTGGTTTTGGAAGTGACCTGTGCCCGCATCCCCTGCGCCACGTTCGCGGCGAAGATGGGCGCCCCCAAATTCGTGAAGCGCTATACGCAGGCAGGGCGTCCCGGCATCTATTGCCGTGTGCTCGCCAGCGGCACGGTGAGCGCCGGCATGCCCGTTGAGTACCAGCCCCACGCGGGCGACCCGGTCACGATGCCCGAGATGATGGCAACATTCGGCAGGCGATTGCCGCCGGAAGATCGTGCGCGTTATCTCGCGGCACCAATCCATTACAAACTACGCGCCACGCTCGAAAACGAGGCGCGATAGCCTCAGCGGATGGCAATCGCCACGGCGGCACCGGCCATGGTCGCCGCGCTGGTGCGATTGGCGATGCGGACCGCGCGGCGGCTCTTGAGGAAGGTTCTCGCCTTCGCCGCAAGCATGGCCCAGGTAAGATCGATGATGACGAGCACCGCGAACATCGTCGCCACCAGCTCAACCCAGCCGGAAAGCGTGACGCCATGCAGATCGATGATCGAGGGCAGCAGCGCGACGTAGAACACCATGATTTTCGGGTTGCCCATGGTCACGGTGAAGCCGGCGAGGAAGAGACGTGTAGCCGATTGTTCGTCCGGCAACTCCTCTCCCGCCGTGTCGGAAGAGGCAAACCACATCTTCCAGGCAAGATAGAGCAGATAGGCAACGCCGAGCCATTTGATCACCACGAAGGCGACATGGAAGGTTTCGGCAATGGTCGCAAGACCGGCGACGGCGAAAGTCAGCCAGATCGCTTCGCCGAGCCACATGCCGGAGAGGAAGGGCAGCACGTTGCGGGCGCCCTTCGTGAGCACGCGCGCCACCAGCGCGGCGATATTCGGCCCCGGCGATCCGGCGGCAATGAACAGGGCACCGGCAAAAACCAGCAGCGTCGACAGGCTCATGGCATTTCCTCCGAACGGACAAGCCAGACAATATCTGGAAGAAGAATGCCAGAAATAGCATTCCGGCGCGCCTTTTCCAAACGTCAGCTTTACCCTTGCAGAAGCTGCGCGCGAAAGCGTTCGAAGATTGCCTTGCCCTGTTGCCAATCTCCTAGGCCCGATGCGCCATTGATATGGCCGCGCGGTCCGATATCGACGAAGGCGCTGCCCCAGATTTCAGCGCTGTGGCATGCATAACCGAAAGAGCAGAACGGATCGTCGGTGCTCGCGACCAGCTGAGTTGGAAATGGCAGCCGTTGCCGTGGCGGATGGGCGAAGCTGCCGGCCTCGGCAAGATAGATTTCACCCGTGGGTTCGGGCGGCGCCACTAGAAAGGCGCCAAGGATCGCCGTCTTCGCGACAGGCGCCCAATGGGCGATGAGCTGGCATGCGAGGCTGTGCGCGATCAGGATCGGCGGCGTTTCCAAGCGGGCGATTTCCCGTTCGAGCGCGGCGATCCAGTCGGCAAGGATCGGCTTGTCCCAACTCGACGGTTGGAAACGTCGAATGCCTGGATCCTGTCTCTCCCAGAGTGTCTGCCAGTGGTCTTCGCCCGAGCCACCAAGCCCCGGCAGCATGATGATGTCGCTCATCTCGGTCCTCTCTTACTGTCTGCGGGAGAAAACTGACATGCGGCTCAAGCAATTGACATTGCAATCCATCGGATAAAACCTTCAGGAGCCGATGAATTGAAGGTGAAATATGGAAAGCACGGAGAAGGGACTGGATCCGACTGACATGTCGATGATCGAGATCTTGCAGCAGGATGGGAGAATTTCCGTATCGGAACTCGGTCGCCGCGTCGGCCTTTCACAGCCGGCGGCGTCAGAGCGGAT
>NZ_JAELUG010000984.1 GCF_016429255.1 Rhizobium sp. ASV8 | reverse complement strand
CCCCCCCCCCCCCCCCCCCCCCCCCCCCCCCCCCCCCCCCCCCCCCCCCACAACCCACTTTTTTAATGATACGCCGACCCCCGACATCTACACCCACGACACGTCGTCGGCAGCGTCAGATGTGTATAAGAGACAGGTCTCCAAGTATCGATGAACATCGAACACTTTATGTTTGTTAAACATGACCTCTTGGAACCTTTGTAGAACGGACAAAGTGCACCCCCGCAGCTGGCCTTCAGACTCGACATTTACTGTCTCTTATACACATCTCCGAGCCCACGAGACGGTCTATTAAATCTCGGTTGCCGTGTTATGCTTGAGAATGGGGGGGGGGGGGGGGGGGGGGGGGGGGGGGGGGGGGGGGGGGGGGGGGGGGGGGGGGGGGGG
>NZ_JAELUG010000983.1 GCF_016429255.1 Rhizobium sp. ASV8 | reverse complement strand
CCATTGTTCTTGGAGGCTCTTCCATTCCTCGTGCCATCAGGCTTAGGAAGCCTGTCCCCATGGTCCTGAGTGCTCTCGCCACGTTTGGCATGTACACTTTCGGCAAGGCCTACAAAGGAAGCGCTTAAGTCCAGAAGGACCGAAACCGTCTCCTCTGAAAATTATATAATATTGAATTGAAAAATCTTTTCATGATTGCTGTTATGGATATCGTGCTAGCTTGCAAAGTAAATTTATTTCCTGCGCGCCCTCGCCTAAATCAAACCCTTTCCTAACAAAACGCCGCCCGTGTAATGTAACATGATATTTCTTTCCAAAATTTATACAGCCGTCACTAACTTTGCTCGTCCTTCCAAAATAACCGCGCAATGAGACGCGCTCCTCGAC
>NZ_JAELUG010000982.1 GCF_016429255.1 Rhizobium sp. ASV8 | reverse complement strand
CCCCCCCCCCCCCCCCCCCCCCCCCCCCCCCCCCCCCCCCCCCCCCACCCCCACACCTTTTTTTTATCATCCGCCGACCCCCGAGCTCTACACCCACGACACGTCGTCGGCAGCGTCAGATGTGTATAAGAGACAGGATATGCACGGACTCCCTGTTGGCGTCCAAATAATTGGCCGTCGCCTGGAAGAGGAGAAGGTGCTCGCGTTGATGAAGAGAGTGGAGGATGCCCTTGGCGACGACAAGTTTAAGCCTGTCTCTTATACACATCTCCGAGCCCACGAGACGGTCTATTAAATCTCGTAAGCCGTCAAAAGCATGAAAAAAAGGGGGGGGGGGGGGGGGGGGGGGGGGGGGGGGGGGGGGGGGGGGGGGGGGGGGGGGGGGGG
>NZ_JAELUG010000981.1 GCF_016429255.1 Rhizobium sp. ASV8 | reverse complement strand
CCCCCCCCCCCCCCCCCCCCCCCCCCCCCCCCCCCCCCCCCCCCCCCCCCCCCCCCCCCCCACACACCACCCCCCCACCCCCCACACCCACCCCCACGACACGTCGTCGGCAGCGTCAGATGTGTATAAGAGACAGGGAGAAGGGTTGAGGGCACGAAAACGGAAGCTAGAAACACAGCAAGCGTGAACTAGCATTGAAGTGGCAAGTCCGCGACAGATGGCACTGTGAGTTGATGTCACCTCTGTACTCTCTGTCTCTTATACACATCTCCGAGCCCACGAGACGGTCTATTAAATCTCGTATGCCGTCTTATTGGTGAAAAAGGGGGGGGGGGGGGGGGGGGGGGGGGGGGGGGGGGGGGGGGGGGGGGGGGGGGGGGGGGGGGG
>NZ_JAELUG010000980.1 GCF_016429255.1 Rhizobium sp. ASV8 | reverse complement strand
CCCCCCCCCCCCCCCCCCCCCCCCCCCCCCCCCCCCCCCCCCCCCCCCCCCCCCCCCCCCCCCATTTCCACCCATAACACGGCATACGAGATTTAATAGACCGTCTCGTGGGCTCGGAGATGTGTATAAGAGACAGAAAGAAGTTCTTCATCCATCTTTTGTTTATATTTCAGTTGGAATAAAATAGCGGCACGTTGTAACCATATGTTATCTGATGCAATCCATTTTGGAATATACGCAGAAATTAATTCCTGTCTCTTATACACATCTGACGCTGCCGACGACGTGTCGTGGGGGTTGGTATAGGGGGGGGGGGGGGGGGTGAAAAGGGGGGGGGGGGGGGGGGGGGGGGGGGGGGGGGGGGGGGGGGGGGGGGGGGGGGGGGGG
>NZ_JAELUG010000979.1 GCF_016429255.1 Rhizobium sp. ASV8 | reverse complement strand
CCCCCCCCCCCCCCCCCCCCCCCCCCCCCCCCCCCCCCCCCCCCCCCCCCCCCCCCCCCCAGTATTTTAATTCTTAATAGGGCATACGAGATTTAATAGACCGTCTCGTGGGCTCGGAGCTGTCTCTAACCGCCCCGTCTTTGGGCTGCTAAAATGGTTCTTGGGTTTGTTTTTCAACACAGTTGAGCGATGATGTGGGAATGACTTTTTCAAGGTTTTATGAGTTATCGGGAAATATATATGCTTTATGACTGTCTCTTATACACATCTGACGCTGCCGACGACGTGTCGTGGGGGTTGGTGTCGGGGGGGGGGGGATGAGGATGGGGGGGGGGGGGGGGGGGGGGGGGGGGGGGGGGGGGGGGGGGGGGGGGGGGGGGGGGGGGG
>NZ_JAELUG010000978.1 GCF_016429255.1 Rhizobium sp. ASV8 | reverse complement strand
CCCCCCCCCCCCCCCCCCCCCCCCCCCCCCCCCCCCCCCCCCCCCCCCCCCCCCCCCCACCCCTACTCACCCCCCCCCCCCCCCCACCCCCCCCCACGACACGTCGTCGGCAGCGTCAGACCCCCCCCCCCCCCCCGCTGCCAGGACGGATGCAAAGGGGGTCGAGTTTGTGCTGGGCAGCAAAGTGTCCCTTTTGACGCGAAGTGCGGACGAATTATTGCAGATGGAGGTAGATACGGCCACCGGCGCAGCTGTCTCTTATACACATCTCCGAGCCCACGAGACGGTCTATTAAATCGCGTATGGCGTCTTCTGCTTGTAAATAGGGGGGGGGGGGGGGGGGGGGGGGGGGGGGGGGGGGGGGGGGGGGGGGGGGGGGGGGGGGGG
>NZ_JAELUG010000977.1 GCF_016429255.1 Rhizobium sp. ASV8 | reverse complement strand
CCCCCCCACCCCCCCCCCCCCCCCCCCCCCCCCCCCCCCCCCCCCCCACCCTGCTTGTCCCCCACACGAGGGAATCCGAGATTTAATAGACCGTCTCGTGGGCTCGGAGATGTGTATAAGAGACAGATTCTAGAGAGTACGAAAGTACGAAAGTCAGTGACAAATCAGATATAGCTGATGAAAGATTTCGGCTCACTCACGCGGCGCATTTCCCACTTCTCGTCTTCCGTCACCCACTGCGTCTTGCCCGGCGCTGTCTCGACCAGAAACGTCTCATCGGGGCGAAGGACAATGCTGTCTCTTATACACATCTGACGCTGCCGACGACGTGTCGTGGGGGTTGGTGGGGGTGGTGGGGGGGGGAGTGGGAAGGGGGGGGGGGGGGGG
>NZ_JAELUG010000102.1 GCF_016429255.1 Rhizobium sp. ASV8 | reverse complement strand
AGAGCCGTCTGGTCGGCGATGTCGCCTTTGCCGAGGCCTCCGAAGTCGCACGAGCGATCACGCCGGTTCCGGGCGGCGTCGGGCCGATGACGATCGCCATGCTGATGGCCAATACCGTCATTGCGGCCCACCATGCGGATGGCAAAGTGCCGCCGAAATTTTGAATGAAATGCGGTCCGTGGGATGAGAAAAAACCCTTCGGATCGACTTGCCAAGGCGTGAAAGACGATTATAGTCAGGAAATAAATATTCCATAGAAGAAAAAGAGGGAACGAAATGGCATTATCATGGCGTTTCTCCGCCTTGGCGGACCGGCACCGTGCTCTCGGATCGAAACTCGAAGACTGGAGCGGTATGGGAACCGCCTGGACTTACGAGAAGGACATGTCGGACGAGCATGTCGCGATCCGCACCAAGGCCGGCATCATGGACGTTTCCGGCCTCAAGAAGGTGCATCTGGTCGGGCCGCACGCCATTGCCGTGCTTGACTATATCACCACCCGCGACATGTCGAAAATCTATCCCGGCCGCTCGGTCTATGCCGCGATGCTCAACGATCGTGGCTACTTCACCGATGACTGCATCGTCTACCGCACCGGCCCGAATTCCTGGATGCTGGTGCATGGCTCGGGCTCCGGTCACGAGGAAGTGCTCAAGCAGGCGGCCGGACGCAACTGCGCCGTCCTTTTCGACGACGATCTGCATGACCTGTCGCTGCAAGGCCCGGTCGCCGTCGATTATCTGGCCAAATATGTGCCCGGTATCCGCGACCTCAAATACTTCCATCACATGCAGACGACGCTGTTCGGCGCGCCCGTGATGATCTCGCGCACCGGCTATACCGGCGAGCGCGGTTACGAAATCTTCGTGCGTGGTCAGGATGCTCCTTTGGTCTGGGATCGCATCGTCGCGGAAGGCAAGGAGATGGGGATCATTCCCTGCTGCTTCAGCGTTCTCGACATGCTGCGCGTCGAAAGCTACTTGCTCTTCTACCCCTATGATAACTCGCAAATGTATCCCTTTGCCGACCAGCCGCCCGGCGACAGTCTCTGGGAGCTCGGCCTTGATTTCACCGTCAGCCCCGGCAAGACCGGCTTTCGTGGCGCCGAGGAACACGCGCGCCTGAAGGGCAAGGAGCGCTTCCAGATCTTCGGCATGTTGATCGATGCCGATGGCCCGGCCGATCTCGGCGACGAGGTCTATGCCGACGGCAAGAAGGTTGGTGTCATCACCTGCCCCTGCTATTCTGCGCTGACGAAGAAGTCGATGGCGATCGCGCGCCTTGACGTCGACAAGGCCGTGCAAGGGACAAAGCTCGAAGTGCGAGGCAAGAGCCTCAAGGCAAGCGCGATTGCCCATACGCTGCCATTCGATGATCCGGAGAAGAAGAAGAGGACGGCCATCGGCTAAGGAGGCGCTCATGCTTGTCGAAGGCATCAAGAGCCGACCGGTTTACCATGGTCTCGCAATCCAGCCGCATGCCCGTCGGCATCTCTTCGTCCTTGAAGGGGAGGGCGCTCTTGCTCTTCTCGATCAAGGCTCCATGCTTGATGATGCAACGCTGTCGCGCAGCGAAATCCTCTATGTTGCGCGCGGTTCGCAAGGGAAAGGGCATGACGACGCCTTGCGCAGGCTCGGCGCCGACATGTTCTTCACGGCGCCGACCATCGGTACCTTGCTCTTTCGCTTGAGAGGCTCGCTCTCGACGGCTCACATGGGCACGCGGCTTTATATAGCGGGCACTGAAGGCTTTATCGGCCAGGCGATGATGGTGGCACTGGATCTGGGCATGGACTACGCCTCGATCATGACGGAGCATCGCGGCTCGCTCGCAAGGCGCGTGCAATGCGTCCACTGCAAGGGCACCACCGACGATGTGACGCATTCCCCGTTTGCCTGCAGCCATTGCGGCCTGCCGCTTTTGGTTCGAGACCATTATTCGCGCCGTCTCGGCGCCTTTCAGGGCGTCAACATCGATGCGGAAGAGCCGGGTGGCGCGCCCGATCCCGAGGAGTTGTTCCTGTGAGCGGTGGTACAGAAATTCCGGTTCGTGTTGCAAGGGTGACGCCAGTCGCCGATCGCATCAAGCGCTTCCGCTTCGAGCGTCTCGACGGTGAGCCGATGCCTTATTTTTCCGGCGGCGCGCATGTGATCGTCTCCATGAACGATGACGGGCATGTCCGTCGCAACGCCTATTCGCTGATGTCACCACCGCATGATTGTTCGGCCTATGAGATCAGCGTGTTGCGCGTTGAGGAATCGCGCGGCGGCTCGGCCTTCATGCATGAGAGGGTGCGCGAAGGCGATGAGCTCAAGGTCAGCTATCCGGTCAATCTCTTTCAACCCGACTGGCGTGGCCGCAAGCATCTCCTGATCGCCGGCGGCATCGGCATCACCCCATTCATTGCGATGATGCAGCAGTTTTCCCGCGAAGGCGCCAATTTCGAGCTGCATTATGCCGTGCGTTCGCTCGATCGCGGCGCCTATTGCCGCGAGCTCGTCGAGCAATATGGCTCGCAGCGGATCAAGATCTATTGCGATGCCGATCGCAATTTCATCCCGGTCGCTCGACTGTTGGAAAGTCAGCCGCTCGGTACGCATCTCTATGTCTGTGGACCTGCCGGCATGATCGACGGCGTGCTGAAGACGGGCATCGAAGCCGGATGGCCGCAGCAGAACCTGCATTCGGAACGCTTCCTGTCGTCGCAACCCGGCAAGCCTTTTTCCATCGTGCTGACCCGATCAGGCAAGACAGTGCATGTCGGCCATCATGAAAGCATGCTGGAAGCCATCGAAGCTGCCGGGGTTGATCCTCCCTTTCTCTGTCGCGGCGGTGCCTGCGGCCAGTGTGAGACCGGCGTTGCCGTTTGTAACGGCAGGCTTCTTCACAATGACGTCTATCTGAACGATGAAGAAAAGGCCTCTGGCCGAAAGGTCATGATCTGCGTCTCCCGCTTTGAGGGGAGCATGCTGCATCTCGACCTCTAAGCATCTGGCCGATACCCAGGAGAACGGACATGGCTATCGCCTTCAAGCAGGAAACGTTTCGCGACGATTTCAGCTATCGCAACAGTCCGGAAAACATCCGGCGCTTTCCGTTCCCGTTCGATCGCGACGAATACATGTATTCCGTCAACATGGAACCGCATGTGAAGGGGCAGAAGGACACGGTCTTCGAGAGTCTCATCGACGTCGATGAGCACTATGTCGCGGAGATGCATGACCGGGCGCTGGTGCTGAAGGAGGACCCTCTGCGCTACCAAGCGCTGCCGCATATGATGACCGCGCAGTGGGACACACTGGAGCTCTTGATGGAGGAGCAGGCTGCCGGCTATCCCGAGCACTTCACGCTGACCAAGAACGGGGATGAGTGGCGCTGGATCAATCGTCCTCTCGGCATCGACGACACCTTCACATTCGGCGATGCGTCGACGCTGCCTTACGAACCCTTCGAATATATCACGCGCCAGGCGCAGGGAGATTTCTGCATCGTCGACCAACGCGACGGCAATCTCTGGATGGATGCCGGGATGGTGACGACCCAGGCAGACTGGTCGCTCGATTTCGATATCGGCATGAACTTCATGGAATGGCATGGCCCGGTGCCGCTTGCCCACCAGAAGGGCATCTTCGACCGCGCGCTGAAATTCCTCCTGAACCTGCAACAGGGCAAGCCGACGCGCCGTCTCAACTGGACGATGACCATCAACCCCCGTCTCGATACCAGCCCCGAAAACTATCCGAAATGGGGTCCCGACCGCACCACAGTCACTCCGGAAAATGTCGGCGAGAAGGTGCACCTTCGTGTGGAATTGCAAAGCCTCTGGCGCCTGCCGCGTTCGAACGCCATCCTCTTCGTCATCCGCTGCTATCTGATGAACATGGACGAGCTGGTGACGGTGCCGAAGTGGGCGCGCCGCTTCCCGCGAGTGCTGCGCACACTCCCTCCCGAGCTCATCGACTACAAGGGACTGACGCGCTATCGCGAAACGACGATCGACTGGCTTGCTGCCTATGACGACGGGGCGCCGACGAGCCCCGGCATCTTCCCGGATTGATACCGGGCCGCGCCCAACGCCTCCATACGATAAAAATTCTATACAATCGAGAAGGGGAATGCTTCATGACACGAGTTGCCGTTATCGGTGCCGGCCCTTCGGGCCTTGCCCAGTTGAGGGCCTTTCAATCGGCCGCAAAAAAGGGTGCTGATATCCCCGAGGTCGTCTGCTTCGAAAAACAGGCGGATTGGGGCGGCCTTTGGAACTACACTTGGCGCACGGGTCTCGATGAATATGGCGAACCCGTGCATGGCAGCATGTATCGATATCTCTGGTCGAACGGCCCGAAGGAATGTCTGGAGTTTGCCGACTACTCTTTCGAGGAGCATTTCGGCAAGCCGATCGCCTCCTATCCGCCGCGCGCCGTTCTTTGGGACTATATCAAAGGCCGCGTCGAGAAAGCCGATGTGCGCAAATGGGTACGTTTCAGCACGCCGGTGCGCATGGTCCGTTTCGACGAAGAGACGAAGATGTTCACGGTGACAGCGCATGATCGCACCCAAGATCGGATGTATGATGAGGTATTCGACTATGTCGTCGTTGCCTCAGGTCACTTCTCGACGCCCAACGTGCCCTATTTCGAGGGTGTGAAGACATTCAACGGCCGTGTGCTGCATGCACATGATTTCCGCGACGCGCTGGAGTTCAAGGGCAAGGACGTGCTGCTCGTCGGCCGCAGCTACTCGGCCGAGGATATCGGTTCGCAATGCTGGAAGTACGGGGCGAAATCCGTGACGACGAGCTATCGCTCCAAGCCGATGGGTTTTAAATGGCCTGCCAATTTCGAGGAGCGCCCACTTTTAACGCGGCTGGAGAACAAGACGGCTTATTTTGCCGATGGCTCGTCGAAGGATGTCGACGCACTGATCTTGTGCACCGGCTATCAACATCACTTCCCCTTCCTGCCCGATGATCTGCGCCTGAAGACGGCCAATCGCCTCTGGGCCGACCACCTCTACAAAGGTGTGATTTTCGATGGAAACCCGCAGCTTTTCTATATCGGCATGCAGGACCAGTTCTACACCTTCAACATGTTCGACGTGCAGGCCTGGTGGGCGCGCGATGTCATCATGGGTCGCATCAAGCTGCCGCCGGAGGCCGAGCTGCAAGCGAATTTCGACAAGTGGCGCGCGCGCGAGGAGACACTTGAGGATGCCGAGCAGATGATCTGGTATCAGGGTGACTATGTGAAGGAGCTGCTCGCCGAGACGGATTATCCGAGCTTCGATATCGAAGGGACGAACAAGACCTTCATGGAGTGGGAACACCACAAGGCGGAGAATATCATGGGCTTCCGTGATCACGCCTATCGGTCGCTAATGACCGGCAACATGTCGCCCAAGCACCATACGCCTTGGGTCGATGCGCTCGATGACTCGATGGAGGAATATCTGCGCAACTAATAATGTACCAGGCACATTTCCGCGTAAACGGGCAGGGGAGGCACGAGGCAGCCCCTGCCTGTCTGTCTGTCTGAGTTGAGACGAGGCGATTTGATCGGCAACTTTTTCATCGGATATGGTCTTCATGGATTTTCAAACCAGTGTTCTCGGCCGCATGAGCGGCTTTCTCTATCGCTGCCGCGCTGACGAAAACTACACGATGCTCGACATGACCGATGGCATCGAGCGCATCTTTGGCTATGCCGCCGACGAGATCATCGGTAACCGAAGTCGGACCTTCACCTCCATCATGTATGAGGAGGACGTTCCGCTGATGGATGAGGTGGTCGGGCAAGCGCTTGAAGGGCGTTCCGATTGGACGATGGAATATCGGATCCGCCATCGTGCCGGCCATCTCGTCTGGGTGACGGAAACCGGCGGCGGCGTCTGGGACGCTTCCGGTACGCTGCTTTATCTCGAGGGCAGCATCATAAATATCGAGTCGCTCTATCAGCGCATCGATGAGCAGACCGCCGGCATGCGGGTGACGGCTTCGAAAACCAACGAGATCTTGCAGTCGCTCCGCTATCTGAAGCTGCTTGCCGTCAATGCAGGCATCGAGGCGGCGAGAGCGGGGACGGCAGGGTCGGGATTTGCGGTGCTGGCTGCGGAGATGCGCACGCTTGCCAACTCGTCGGAAGAGGCTGCGCGCGCGATCTCGAACGCGCAAAGCCGGGCAGATTAAGAGCGCGGCCGCGTCTTCTGCGGGTCGTAGTGGGATAGTGGCACAATGACGGCCGGAAGCCGCTTCTGATGGCCATCGAGTTTGCCGATCTCCACCTTGGTACCAACGGCCGCACGCGTGACGTCGATACGGGCGAGCGCGATCGTCTTACCAAGGATCGGCGAGCGGGTTGCGCTGGTGATTACCCCGATCTGCGCACGGCCGATATGGATGCAATCGCCATGTCCGACCGCCTCGTTGGCCTCGATATCGAGCCCGACCATCAGGTGACGCGGGTTCTCCTTGCGCCTGATCAGTGCCTCGCGCCCGATGAAATCATCCTGCTTGGATTTCAAAGGTACGCTGAAGCCGATGCCCGCTTCGA
This sequence comes from Rhizobium sp. ASV8, assembly GCF_016429255.1. Taxonomy (GTDB): domain Bacteria; phylum Pseudomonadota; class Alphaproteobacteria; order Rhizobiales; family Rhizobiaceae; genus Rhizobium. Next base: position 20,709 of record NZ_JAELUG010000102.1, on the reverse strand, counting down.
AAGGATCCGTCTGGTCGTCGAATTCGTGATGGGCGAAGATCAGGCCGGCCTCGATGCGCACCATGTCGAGTGCCTCCAAGCCCATCGGCTTCAGACCATAGGGTTCGCCAGCCTTCCACACGGCGTCGAAGACGGTTCCTGCATCCTTCGGGTGGCAAAAGATCTCGAAGCCAAGCTCGCCGGTATAGCCGGTGCGGGAGACGACGACCGGCACGCCCTCGAAGGTGCCGATACGGCCAACGGTGAAACGGAACCACTCCAGTTCGCCGATTGTCGGCTGGCGCGGTGCCGTCCAGATGATCTCCTTGAGAATATCCCTGCTCTTCGGACCCTGCAGTGCGATATTGTGCATCTGATCCGTTGACGAGCGGACCCAGGCCTTGAAGCCCTTCTTCTCAGCCTGCTCACGCAGCCAGATGCCGCTATAATCATCACCGCCGATCCAGCGGAAGTTCTTGTCGCCCAATCGAAACAGCGTGCCGTCGTCGATCATGCCGCCATGTTCGTAGCACATGGCGGAATAGACGACCTGGCCGGTCGACAGTTTGCGGACGTCGCGGGTCAGGCAGTATTGCAGAAGCTCTTCCGCATCCGGTCCGGTCACCTCGAATTTGCGCAGTGGCGACAGGTCGATGACAACTGCGCGCTCGCGACAGGCCCAATACTCCTCAACCGGTCCTTCGGAGGAAAAGCGGTTCGGCAGCCAGAAGCCGCGATATTCGGTATAGTCGCGCGTCATGGCGGAAAGGCGCGGGTGAAACGCGGTTTCGCGCGTCAGTTCGGGATCAGCATCTGGGGTCATGCGATAGGCCACCGCTCGTGTGAATTTCTCTTTGCCGGAAAATGTGCGCACGTGGATATCAGTCGGGTCCCAGCCATTGGCCGCGTCGATATCGTCGGGGCAGGAGGAGGAGACACAGACAAGATCGGTCAGTGCGCGCATCAGGACGTAGTCGCCCGGTCTCGACCAGGGTTCGTCGAGATATAGCTGATTGTTGTGATCGATACTGGTGTTGTAGAAGTAGTTGAGCGCCTCCCAACCCTTGCGGCCGGCAATACCATAGGGCGCGAGCGCCGCGTTGAAATTGTCGGTGCAGTTCACGTGGCCCGGATAGCCCATGTCGTCATAATAGCGGGAATTACAGGCCGTCGCGAACGCATCATGCCGACCGACTGTATCCTGCACGATTTCCACCAGCGGTTCAAAATCGCGGTCGAAGGCCTTGGACGGCAGGCCGGGTGTCGGATAGCTGCGGCCGAGCAGGGTGCGGGTGACGGTGGAGTCGAGCGCAAGGTCCAACCCCTTGTCCACCTTGCGGGCAGAAAAGGCCTGAAAATCCGTGCATTGCCGCCCGTAGACATCGATGATCTGGATGAATTCTCCGGCGCGCACGAAATAGGCTGACGCGGTTGCCGCCCTAATGCGGATATCCTCTATCGGGTCGGCGAGCGGTTCGGGCAGGGCGGAGATGTAATCCCGCAGGATCGTCGCACGCCTGATCCTCACTTCAACCGGTGTTGCCGTGTCCTGTGCGTCCGGCGACATGGACGCCCCGGGAGCGCAGACGATCAGCAAACCCTTGAGAGCAATGGTGAACTCGGCCCGGCTGCCCGGCGGAGAGGCTTCGCCGAAGAGGCGTAGTGCCCCCGCAGAGGCGATATCGGCGCCGCGTCGTTGCAGCGCCGCACGCACACGTGAGGCGCTCTCCTCTCCGGAGGACAGGATGGATTTCAATCCCTCGGCTTCGCAGTTAAAGGCGGTACCCAATCCTTCGGACTGAAAACGACCCTTATCGTCGAGGAAGGCGAGCTCGCATACCTGGCCGCCCTCGCAGTCGCGCAGTGTTGCGCGATCGCCGGGTTCCACACGCAAAACCAGCGTACCACCCCCCCTGCAACGATAGCGTTCGGTGTCGTGCGGCAGTGTCGAAATGCCTGGATAGCGGATAGTACTTGCCGACACGGGCCGAATTCCGGCGATCGGCGGATGGAGATCTCGCATATAGCCCTCTCGGGAAATTGATGTGCCTCACCACACTGGAATCATGCTGACAAAATGCCGTCCGAAAGTAAAGTGATGTTGACTAAAAAGAAAATATCTTCACTATGTATAAAGGGCATGCATCTGGAACCCGCGCACAGACTCGGCTCATGAAAACCTCCAGCAAGCCCCGTAATGCCATGGGAGGCACGTTCAGGGAGACGTACGAAGATACGTCCGGAACAAAGATGGGGAATATCACCAATGACGGATATTGTGGACGCCGGCGTTTCCGCTGGCACCGAAGGTAAGCTTATACGCGCGCTCGACTGGAAGGGCGCGTTCTGGGTGGCTGCGGGCGTGCCGCCACTTGTTCTCTTCTCCATCGGCGGCATCGCCGGCACGACAGGCAAGCTTGCCTTCGTCGTCTGGATCATTTCGATGGTCATGGGGTTCCTGCAGTCTTTTACCTATGCCGAGATTGCCGGCATGTTCGCCAACAAGTCAGGCGGTGCATCGGTCTATGGCGCAACGGCATGGCTGCGCTATTCGAAGTTCATCGCGCCGCTTTCGGTCTGGTGCAACTGGTTCGCATGGTCGCCGGTGCTGTCGCTCGGCTGTGCCATCGCAGCCGGTTATATTCTCAATGCCTTTTTCCCGATCCCGGCCGCGGATTCGCAAGCGGTGCTGAGTTGGATCACTGCCCATGCGACGTCGGTTGCAGTCGATAGCCCGCGTGTCGCCGAATACATTACGGCCCATGCCGGCACATCGCCGCAAGATGCAGTAAAAGCGCTACTGAGCGCCGATGGCGTCGCCGCTTTGACGCCTGCCATTCGCAACTGGTCTCTCGTCAGCTTCAATATTCCATTCCTCGCAATGGCCAACATCAACGCCACCTTCTTCATCGGCGGCATTCTGATGCTGATCATATTTGCGATCCAGCACCGCGGTATCTCCGAGACGGCAAGTGTGCAGAAATGGCTGGCGATCATCGTCCTCGTCCCGCTGCTCATCATTGGTATCTATCCAATTGTCAGCGGCCAGATCGTCTCCAGCAACGTCACCGGTCTGGTGCCGCCAACGGCTGCCTATGCCGGGACAGATGGAACCTGGAGCAATGGTGGCTGGACGCTTTTCCTGGGCGGTCTCTACATTGCCGCCTGGTCGACCTACGGGTTTGAAACCGCGGTCTGCTACACTCGAGAACTGAAAAATCCGAAGACCGACACCTTCAAGGCGATCTTTTATTCGGGTCTTGCCTGCTGCATCTTCTTCTTCCTGGTGCCCTTTGCCTTCCAGGGCGTGCTCGGCCACGCTGGCATGCTGGCGCCCGGTATCGTCGACGGCACCGGTGTCGCTGAAGCGCTCGGCGGCCTGATCGGTGCCGGCCGCATAGTCACCCAGCTCCTCGTGATCCTGATGATCATGGCACTGTTTCTGGCCATCATGACCGCAATGGCCGGGTCTTCGCGCACGCTCTATCAGGGCTCGAAGGACGGATGGCTGCCGAAATATCTTGATCACGTGAACGAGCATGGTGCACCGACCAGGGCGATGTGGACGGACTTCGCCTTCAACCTCTCCCTTCTCGCCATTGCATCCGACACAAGTGGCTATTTCTTCGTACTTGCCGTCTCCAACGTCGGCTACATCATCTTCAACTTCCTCAATCTCAACTCCGGCTGGATCCACCGCATGGATTCCGGCCATGTCGAACGTCCGTGGAAGGCACCGTCCTGGCTGATCGGTCTCAACACCGTTCTGGCTTTCGTCAACGCGCTCTTCCTCGGTGCAGGCGCCAAGGTTTGGGGCTATGCCAACGCACTCTGGATCGGCTTTGCTTTTGCCGCCCTGATCCTGCCAGTGTTCGCCTACCGGCATTATGTGCGTGACGGCGGCAAATTCCCGGCCGGGGCTATGGACGATCTGGGTCTTGTCGGCCAGGACCTCGGCGTGAAGAAGGCGGGAATTCTGCCATATCTGGCCCTGGTTGGAGGCCTCGCCATCGTGCTGATTGCCAATTGGGCCTTCCAATTGCCGGCTTGAAATAGAGCAATGATAGCGACTGCTCCGCTGTGGCTCGCCACAGCGGAGCAGGTTTTATAGGATCCTGTCTTTGTATGGGGACATGGATTACCTGACATCCCAACCTTATAGGAGCTTCGAATCTGATCAGCGATGATGGGGATGAGAGATCTTGACCCATCTACCGCCGGCATCATCGTTCACGCGGTGCGGCTTCATTTCCGCCGAGCCAGCGGATGGTGGAGGAGGTGAACCGTGGGAGTCGTCGCAGAAGACGATGGAGCAACCTTGAGAGAAAATATTCTTTAAGCTGTTGCGGTCGCCCGCGTTGGCCTAAAGCGTTCAAACACTGAGCACCGCCATCCTGCCGCATGACCAGCGGGCCAGGGGTTCGAACTCCTTAGAGAGCAGTTGTCTCAATCACACTTGTACCGTCTTGTGCGATCCGGATATCCATTTCCGGGGGAACACCTGTCGCACCATGTGGCTTGGACATGCATTGCGAACCCGCGGCTCTTTATGCCGACGAACGCGGGGTCCTGGCCATCATAAGATTGCCTCGCACTTCCTGCCGGAAAAACACGGCCGGCCGATGAATGCGCCGGCGGTTCGTCACGGCTTATCGAAATCGGCACTCTCGAGCTGTTTGCCGATTGGAATATTGTGGCTGGATCTACTCCCCCGCGATAGCGAAAGTCATCGGCGCAGCTTAGGTGGCGAACCGATCGAGATCGGCAAGCTCCACTGCACCGATGCCGTCACGACTATTGCTGCTCTAGGTTGATGCCTGGCGCGACGTCGCGAGAAACCCGGCGATGAAATCAACAGTGTCGTCGCCATCTCTTAATCCGAGATGGATGCTTTTCTTGATGCCGTGCTGACCAATACGCACCGGGCGGACACCCAGTGCTGCCGCCTCCCGACGCACCAACCAGTCAGGAATGGCGCTAACCCCGCGACCTGCCGCTACGAGTTGAAGCATCATTTCAGTCGTTTCAACATTCCGATGATGGCGCGGGCGACAATTGGCGGGCACCAGGAATTGCGTGAAGACATCCAGCCGCTCCGGCGGTACCGGATAGGTGAACAGCGTCTCATCCAGCAGGTCAGCAGGTTCGGCATGACGCTTCAGCGCCAGCGGATGGTCGGCCGGAACGGCAAGCACCAATTCGTAGTCGAACACTGGCAGATAGTGAATTGCGGGCATCTCGATCGGATCCGGTGTGATCAGGATGTCGATTTCGTATCCGGTGAGAGCGGCCACGCCACCGAAGGCAAATGATGTCGTCAGCTCCAGGCCCACATCCGGCCATTCCATGAGATAGGGCTTTGTGACACCCATAAGCCACTGGTGGCACGGATGGCATTCCATGCCGATCTTGAGAGAGCCTCGCTGACCGTGGCGATAATCCGACAGGACATCCTCAGCCCTTTCGATCTGGGGGAGAACGCGCTGCGCAAGCGTCAGGATGTAGCGGCCGGCCTCGGTGAGACGAAGGTTGCGGCCATCCTTTTCCCACATCGCCACGCCATAGCGTTCTTCGAGCTTGCGGATCGTGTGGCTAAGGGCAGATTGGGAGACGTTCAGCCGCTCCGCTGCAGCCGTCAGGCTGCCCATGCGGTCGACTTCACGCAGGATCGACAGATGTTGCCTGTCCAGCATTGTCACGCCCGCCCTTCGCCAATGGGAAGGACGGTATCGACGAGCTTGGTTGTCGAGCCGGGCTGGGCAGGCTTTTCTATCGTCGCGGTCTCTGTCATTGGCATTACCATAAGTTTCGGCAAGGCGGCGGCATGACGCAGAGACGACGGCACAGGGGTACCGAACGCGAAAGCGGCACTCCGGGACACCCCGCCCGTGGACGTTATCTATCGCGGCAGGTTTCCTGGCTTGCGGGTCGTTGCTTTCGTCCGCCTTCCCGAGGCGCGCCTCAGTGACATGGATGGACGTTCGCTCGCCGCTTACAGTTGCGGGGGCAGCTTCGGATTCAGGCTGTGATCAAAACCCTCACCGAATTCCCTCTTAGCTCCGGACTCCCGTCCGCAGAACCACGATGACGAACCAATGTCTTATGTCGCCTGCGTGGTCAAGGCGTTCATCACCGGAATACAACGGAAGTGATTGTTATGGGGTTCGAAGCGGATAGCGTTTCAGCCCGCATTTATCTGCGCCGCCTTTTGAAGCGGCTCTTACGGAAAATCATGAACACGGCTCATGCTTCCGTGAGATAATACCATTGTTACTTAATCGATGTGTCAGGCATAAAACGCACAACGCTCTCAAGTCCGGATAGCACAAAGGCTGCCGGCTGAAGCAATGGCAAATAATATCCGGTGTATTCTGAATCATGCATCAAAAGATGCAGGATCTATATCGGAATCTAGGACGTCCGATCGCGATGAATAAACGATTCAATTTCAATATTAAGAGAATTACTTTTGATGAGGATTATCGCCCCTCAGAAAACACGCGTATCACGACCAACTTTGCCAATTTGGCGAGAGGGGAGAGCCGTCAGGAAAACCTCCGCAATGCCCTGAAGATGATTGATAATCGTTTCAACGCCCTGGCGCATTGGGATAATCCCAAAGGCGATCGCTATTGCGTCGAACTCGAAATCATTTCGGTTGAAATGGCTATTGCTGCTGAAGGCAACAATGATGCCTTCCCCCTGATCGAAATATTGAAAACGAACATCGTTGATCGAAAGACCAACGAACGCATCGAGGGTATCGTCGGGAATAATTTCTCCTCTTACGTCCGAGATTACGACTTCAGCGTCGTGCTGCCAGAGTACAACAAGGATCGCACCGCATTCGGCACGCCAGAAAATTTTGGCGAGCTGCATGGCAACCTGTTCAAGAGTTTCCTGAATTCAGATGCTTACAAAGAGCACTTTCACAAGCCGCCGGTCATATGTCTGAGCGCCTCAAGCAGCAAGACATACCGTCGGACTGGAAATCAGCATCCTGTATTGGGCGTCGAATACCAGCAGGATGAATTGTCGTCGACCGATCTCTACTTCCAAAAAATGGGGCTGCAGGTTCGCTTCTTCATGCCGCCGAATAGCGTTGCGCCTTTTGCCTTTTATTTTCTCGGCGATCTGCTCGATGACTATACCAATCTCGAGCTCATCAGCACCATCAGCACGATGGAGACTTTTCAGAAGATTTACCGGCCCGAGATCTACAACGCCAATTCCGCGGCAGGGGCCTGTTATCAGCCAAGTCTCAAGCATCAGGATTATTCACTGACCCGTATTGTCTACGATCGCGAAGAGCGTAGCCGGCTGGCTGTTGAGCAGGGAAGGTTTGCTGAGGAGCATTTCATCAAACCATACAAGACCGTTCTTGAGCAATGGTCTGCCAATCACGCGCTTTGACGAACCAGAAACATAAGGTCGCCTATCATGAAAACACTGTTGCCCACGTCAACCGCCGGCAGCTTGCCAAAGCCCTCGTGGCTTGCAGAGCCGGAAAAACTCTGGTCGCCTTGGAAATTGCAGGATGAGGAATTGATCGAGGGCAAACAGGACGCCTTGCGCTTATCATTGGACGATCAGCGGCAGGCAGGGATCGATATCGTCAGCGACGGCGAGCAGACGCGCCAACATTTCGTGACCACCTTCATCGAGCATCTCGACGGGGTTGATTTCGAAAAACGCGAGACCGTCAGAATCCGGGATCGCTATGATGCGAGCGTCCCTACGGTCGTCGGCGCCGTGTCTCGCAAGAAGGCGGTTTTTGTCGAAGACGCCAAGTTCCTGCGTAAGCAAACCAAGCAGCCCATCAAATGGGCTCTGCCGGGTCCGATGACGATGATCGATACGCTTTTTGACAACCATTATAAAAGCCGCGAAAAGCTGGCCTGGGAATTTGCCAAGATCCTCAATCAGGAAGCGAGGGAATTGGAGGCTGCCGGCGTCGATATCATCCAGTTCGATGAGCCCGCATTCAATGTCTTCTTTGACGAGGTGAATGACTGGGGCGTTGCCACGTTGGAAAAGGCGATCGAAGGGCTCAAGTGCGAAACGGCCGTCCATATCTGCTATGGCTACGGTATAAAAGCCAATACGGATTGGAAAAAGACCCTGGGGTCGGAGTGGCGGCAATATGAGGAATCCTTCCCCAAATTGCAGAAATCCAGTATCGGTATGATTTCCCTGGAGTGCCACAACTCGCACGTTCCAATGGATCTCATTGAGCTGGTCCGAGGTAAAAAAGTGATGGTCGGCGCCATCGATGTGGCAAGCAATACCATCGAAACGCCAGAGGAAGTGGCCGCTACTCTGCGAAAGGCACTGCAATTCGTCGATGCCGACAAACTTTGCCCCTGCACCAATTGCGGCATGGCACCTCTCCCTCGCCGAGTAGCGAGAGGCAAGCTGAATGCTTTGGCTGCAGGCGCGGAGATCGTGCGAAGAGAACTCTCGGCGTAGTGCTGGCCGAGCATAATGAGGCGTAGAGGGGTTATCTTTTCGGTCTGATTGGATCGACATCCATATCAAAAGGTAACCCTGCCTGTCTCATGATGTCGAGAAGGCGTGGCGAACAAACTTGTCGCTTCGTGACATCTACCGTCTGATAGGGCCGCATGCTGTCATCCGGCGTTTTGCTGCACCCTCGGATCGTGCCGATCCTGCGTGCGAGGGGGCTTTACCACACCGATTACGAACTGAGGGCGTTGTACAACGGCCTCGGTTTTACCCGTCCAGAACGCGTTCGAGAGGCCGATATGAACATAGTGGATCACCGCTTCGACATTGTAGACAAGGCCACGTTTCGCGATGGCATGTCGCGCCTCGGTTCCGCGGTCAACGTCGTCACCACCAGGTCAGGTGGCAAGCGGTACGGCTTTACGGCATCGGCGGTCTGCAGTGTCAGCGACACGCCGGCAACGCTTCTCGTCTGCATCAATCGTGCGAGCTCGTGTTTTCATGCCTTCGCAAACACGCGCCATTTCTGCGTCAACACGTTGATGCCGGGTCAGGAGCACATTTCGAACCACTTCGGCGGAAAGACGCTGGTGGAGGACCGATTTTCGCTTGGCGAATGGAGAGAGGGCCTCACGGGTACCCCAGTCCTTTCCGACGCCTCAGTCAGCTTCGAATGCGAGCTCACCAATGCCGTCGACGAGGCAACCCACCGCATCCTCTTCGGGCGCGTTATCGATATTCGTGAAAACGAAGAACGGGCTACGCTGCTATATTGCATGCGCCGCTACATCAGCGCCTAGATCATCAGGACTGCATTCCCCGGCGCTATCGGTCGCGCATCAAGCGGACCGAGCTACCAACAGATTGATGGGCGTTGTCACGTTGTCGTTGGCTTAACGGTTGGCGGATAGTGACGGTCGAATGAGCGCATCCACGATCAGTCACAAGAACTGTCGCTTTCCGCCGTAGATCATCCCGAATGTTATCTGGCTGTATTTTTACGTTCGAGCCTGCGGCTCGTCGAGTAAATGCTATCGGAGCGGGAGGTCATCGTTTCCTAGGAAACAATCCGGCGATGGTGCCGGCAACTTCGGCCCAGCCTACATAAAGCAATTGCGCCGCAAGAAGCCGTCGCGAAGCGATCTGATACCTGGACGAAGTCGTGATTTCCATTGACGGTCGAAGACATTGGCTATGGCATGCGGTCGATCAGCACGGCGATGTTCCCGAGGAAATCGTTCACACATGTCGTGACACCAAGACGACCAAGCGATTGCTGGTCAGGATGTTCAAGAACAAGGGCCTGATGCCAACGCATCATCACCGACAAATTGCGTTCATATGGCGCTACGAAACGGGAGGTCATGCCAAGTGCCGACCATCGATCGCAAAGAGGTCTGAACGATCGAGCGAAGAATTATCACCTATCGCTTCGAAAACGCGAACGGATGACGGAGGAATGCCGATCGGCGAGCGGCTTACAACACCTCGTATCGATCTTCTCGCCAGTCAGAGATCTCTACGTCGCGCCGCATCAAAAACGCTCAACCCTGGCCACCCAAACTCACCGTCTGCGCACCATCGCATTGCCTTATTCCCGTTTCACCGGTCCGGCGTAGAGAGCTCCAATGTCCTCGCGCAGGAAGGGTGGAGAATCCCTGTCAATCTGCTCTTGATACGTTCGAGCATAGTCGTGACCCGAATAGACAGCTGCCGCGATGGTACCAGGGGCCAGACAGTCTCCCAACCGGACAACGGACTGGATGCCGGCATCGGCCCAGTCCGCCTCCCGTGCCTTCAGGTCAAGCCACAATGTTTCATCGGGCAGGCGCGCGGTGACTGGAACAAGCGTGTCGCAATCGATTTGGCGCCTCCTCCCGCTATAAATGCAGGAGAGCTCGAGCCGATCCTTCGTGCGGTCGGCAAGTGCCATGGCGCAGATGATCTCCACTCCGAGCTCGATAAGACGCTTTTGAACCCGTGCCTGTTCGAGCGTGTTCTTGCTCCAAGGGGAAACCTGGGCTTCGGGCGTCACGAAGATAACGGTCCGGCCGGCCCTGGCGAGCAATTCTGCGAGCACGCTGCCCAAGTAATAGCTATCGTCGTCGAATACGACAACCGGACCGCCGGCAGCGACGGCCGAAGCGCCTGCGTCAAGAAGGACATCAGGCGATAGGAGATTACCTGCCTCCAAAAACGCAAGGGGTTGCCGGTGAGTGCGGCCGACGCCGTCGCATCGCCATTTCGATCCAGTTGCGATCGCGACGTGAGGAATACCATACTGCAGGATGTCGTCGGCACTTAGCGCGCTGTGCAGATAGAGTTCGGCATTGGCCCGTGCGCTCAGCTGACCGACCCGCCAGTCGCGAACGCGGCCCCATGTCGCAAGTCCTGGCAGGCGACATTCTCGCGCGACCCTGCCGCCCCACTCCTTGCCTCCTTCAGCGAGTAAAACATCGACACCGCGTTGGGCAAGGGCCCGAGCCGCTTCGAGCCCCGCCGGACCACCCCCGATGATCAGGGCCGGTTCGGGTGCCGGCGACGATGTTATGATTTCTGGATGCCAACCCTTGCGCCATTCTTCGCCGATCGTTGGATTCTGCGTGCAGCGCATGGGTACGTTGGTATTGTCGCCCGATGCGCAGATGTTGCAACCGATGCATTCGCGTATGTCGTCGATACGACCTTCCTCTATCTTTTTCGGAAGGTAGGGATCGGCAATCGATGGCCGTGCCGCGCCGATGAAATCGAGGATGCCCTGGCGGACCGCACGTGCCATGCTGTCCGGCGAGGTATAGCGTCCGACGCCGACGACTGGCTTGGTTGTCACGGACTTGACGAAGCGGATATAAGGCTCCTGGTAGCCCTCCTCAGAAAAGCGGGCAGTCTGGCTATCGTTGGACCAGTCGGACAGATTGACGTCCCACAGGTCTGGAAGTTCGGCAAGTGCTGCGATGATATCCTTGCCTTCACCCTCGCTGGTGATCCCGGAGGGGCCAATCAATTCGTCCACCGCTAGGCGGACGGCGAGCGCACAGCTGTCGCCGATCACCTCCCGCGTGTCCTCCAGAATCTCGCGGAATAGCCTCAGTCGGTTTTCAAACGACCCGCCATACTCGTCGGTGCGATCATTGTGACGGCGCGATAGGAAATGTTGCAATATGCTCATGTCGTGTCCGGCATAAACATAAATGATATCGAAGCCGGCCTTTTTTGCGCGCAAAGCCGCGTTGCGATACCAGCGACGCATGTCGGAGATATCCGATTTGTCCATGGCGCGCGCCTGCACGGGATCGAGGCCGTCGCCGACAGCATGCGATGGGGCTAGCGGGATCATCCGACTGAATCGGTTGGCAACATGCAAGCCGTTATGCACAAGCTGAACGGCCGCAAGGCTCCCATGGTGATGAATGCGTTCGGTGACTGCGCACAGTGCTGGCAGGTCGCGCTCGTCCCACAGGCGGGCTTCGTTGGCCGGCGTCAGGTCCGAGGTGGGATGGATTTCCGCCTCCTGAGTCGAGACGACCGCCCAACCTCCCTCTGCTTTCATGCCGCGGAGCTGGGCTTCTGCATTGGGGTAACGGTAGCCCATGCCCGAACAGTGCGGCACTTGATAGAAGCGGTTGCGCGCCGTGACCGGGCCGATCTTGACGGGTTCGAAGAGAATATCGAAGCGCGGATCTCGGGACATGGCAATTACCTTCAAATGAATTTTCTTGGGGCGGCGAAGAGCGTTCGACTTGATCGTTTACACAGATGGGCAAGCTTTACCACTGTGCGACCTCAGGCCCCATCCTCCGCGATATAGACATTATTCGAAAGAGGGCTGAGAGCCAGAGGCGAAGGAATAAGGAGGTACGTCGGAGCGCTAGGTGAGGGTTTCCTTCGCCATAGGACAATGCCAACACAAGGCGCCTTCACTGCAATCTGCCCAGGTCTATTTCGCAGGTCGGGAACAAGAATTGCGCGAACATTGAGCCCGCGGGTCATCTTCTTGGAAATGGGAGGGAGCACTGAGCCTCGCGACCTGAAACGCCCCTTGCGCCGTCGTCGCGGCCACGATGAAACGTTCAGGGATAAGCGTGGATGAGCAGCGTCTTGGGCTGGGCGAACAGGGCTAAAGCTTGCATGTGCGAAATCCTGATTTTTATTGCTTCAAAGCGCCGTGTCGGGGAAATCGGCGGCCTCGGTGTCCGGCTTGCTGAGCGAAAGCCCCCGGAGATGTGCGCCGCTTGCCGGCTGGGGGCCCCTAGCGAAGCTCTGCCGGATCTTGATTGCGTCGCGCGATCTGGAGCGATGATATTCCTATTGAGCTCGCGCCCTTGTGGTCGACGCTGAGCCTACCGAAGCCCGCGCGATGACCTCAGTTTGAAGGACGATCCGCCGGGCTGATGTGACGGATCCATCCAATCGCTCGACTAGCAATTTCGCGACTGCTTCCCCAAGGAGGTATACGGGCTGACTGACGACTGTAACGGGAGGGGAGGTGACCGCAGTCCAGTCGGCATCGTGGAAAGATATCAGAGACAGATCGTCCGGGATTGAAAGATCCATCATCCGCGCGATCTTGAAGACCTCCAAGCCAATCAGGCTGTCGGAAGCGATGATCGCTGTTGGACGATCCGGTGCGTTAAGCATCTGCGTCGATATCTGACGTGCCAGCTCAGGTGTGGAGGCGCCCATGCGTACCCATTGTTCCATCGGTGGAAGGCCGGCTTTTCGGCAGACTTCCAGGAAGCCTTCAACTCGCCTGCGCACAGATCCTGTGTTGATGTCGCTCAGCTGGCGGAAGCGGTGGTCACTTGTGTCGCACGCCGTCAGATAGGCGATGTGGCGATGCCCAAGTTCAATCAACTGACGGGTGACACCTTCTGCAGCATGGCGATCGTCGACAATTGCTGTGTCGACATCGAAATCGTCGATGCCGCGGTCGAGGAGCGCGAGGGGCCGACCGGAGCGCGCAATATCGCGAAGATGCTCCACATCGCTTTCCTTTGCGGGCGACACAATCAACCCATCGACGCGCTTCGCAAGCAGTGTTTTGACCGCGGCCCTCTCAGTCGACACGTCTTCCCCCGAGTTGGTGAGGATCACCGTGAAGCCCGCCTGCCTTGCGACGTCTGTGATGCCTCGAACCGCAAGGCTGAAAAACGGGTTTTCAATATCGCCAACCACGACCCCAATGGTTCCGGAGCGACCGGTCGTCATGCTGCGAGCTAGCTCGTTTGGCCTATAGTCCAAGGCTCTAGCCGCAGCAGTTACAGCCTCTTTTACCCGGTCGCTGACAGTTCCGTATCCGCCTAAAACTCGCGCCGCCGTGGCTTTTGAGACACCGGCTTCTCGAGCGACGTCGGCAACGGTAGCAGAGGCTTTCAGGCGCGTTATCGGGTCCATGAAGGCAGCTTTACAAGAGATATTGACGAGTTGCAAATGCGAAGATATCAATTGATAAAACTAAAAGAGACCGGTCTCAATTTAGAAAGAGACCGGTCTCGCAAAGAAAATGCACTTGATACCTGCATGCGACTGCAGGGGCTGGACGTGCACTTGCGCTGCCGTCCGGATGGGACCCCTGCGACTAAAAATCGCGAACGAAACCGCCAGAGGAGAATAAAGAAATGAACCTACCCAGCTTGATTGCTCGCAATCTCGATCGAATTCGCGCCGCATTGGTCGGCGTCACGATTGGCCTCTCTACAAGTGCCGTACCTGCGCTAGCGGCCGAAAACCCTTATAACCTCATTGACCCGAGCGTTATCAGTGTCGGGACAATGGGCGATTCCAAGCCCTACACCTTCACCACTGCAGACGGGAAATTTACCGGCTTCGATATCGAGCTCTTTTTGAACGTTGCCTCGCGTATGGGTTTCTCGAGCGACAAGGTTACGTTTACCGGCCAGGAGTTCTCGGCACTCCTGCCCTCGGTAGCCAACCAGCGATTTGATGTCGCCGTCGCTGCCATCGGAACCACCGAGGCACGTAAGAAGACGGTCGATTTCTCGGATGGCTATCTCGCCGGTTATCTGTCGGTTTTGACCTCGGACGCTTCTATCAAGGACGCGGATGGCCTTAAGGGCAAGCGCCTGGGCGTCGTTCAGGGCACGCTCCAGGAGGTTTATGCCACTAAGAACTTCGCAGGCACCGATCTCGTCAAGTTCCCCGATAATAATTCGGCCGTCGCGGCGTTGAACAACGGCACGATCGATGCGCATTTCCTCGACTACGAAGCCGCCAAACAATACGGCGAGCGATACAAGTCTCTGAAAATTGCCGTCAACATACCCTCGTTTGACGCACCTGCGGGCTTCGTGGTCCACAAGGGCAACGATGCCTTTCGACTGGCGCTGAACAAGGCGCTCCATGAAGCGATGCAGGACGGCACCTGGAAGACGCTTTATGAGAAGTGGTTCCCCGGTTCGCCGATGCCCGATCAATATCTTCCCAAGAAGTAAGGCAACGCCGCCGCCCGGCGCGCCGGGCGGCGGCAATTAACTCGCCTGAGAGTTTCAAGGGGAATTGAATGGATTGGCTTGAGAACCTCCGTCGCAGCTTCCTTGACTGGGATGCGATGGCCGAAGTCCTGCCGAGCATGATCACGGTCGGACTGAAAAATACACTGATCCTGGCCGCGGCTTCCACTGTGCTCGGCGTCATCATCGGGATGATACTGGCCGTGATGGGCATCTCGCAGTCCCGCTGGCTGCGTCTGCCGGCGCGTATTTATACCGACATCTTTCGCGGCTTGCCGGCGATCGTGACAATTCTCATCATTGGTCAAGGCTTTGCGCGCATCGGCCGCGAACTTTTCGGCCCATCGCCTTTTCCACTTGGCATTATCGCGCTCAGCTTGATCGCAGGTGCCTATATCGGCGAAATTTTTCGATCCGGTATCCAGAGCGTCGAGCGGGGCCAGTTGGAAGCTTGCCGGGCGCTCAGCATGAGCTATGGGCAGGGGATGCGGCTGATCATCATCCCGCAGGGCGTCCGGCGCGTTCTTCCAGCGCTCGTCAATCAATTCATCGGCAACGTCAAGGATTCGAGCCTCGTCTATTTCCTCGGCCTTCTGGCGTCCGAGCGCGAAATCTTCCGTGTCGGCCAGGATCAGGCCGTCGTCACGGGAAACCTCTCGCCGCTCCTGCTGGCTGGCATTTTCTATCTGGTGATCACCGTTCCGCTGACGCACCTCGTCAATTTCATCGATGTGCGCCTGCGCCTCGGCCGCCAGGGCCGGAGCAGCGGCACGACAAGCGGCTTAGTCGAGGTCGACGAACTGGCCGCTGCATCGACCGACCCGGCAACCGGTGAGACCAAGGCTGCGCGCTTCAAGGGAGGCGCCGTGAAGATCCGCGATCTCAGCATGGCCTATGGCGACCTGGAAGTGTTGAAGGGCATCGACCTGGATATCGGGCGCGGCACGGTGACCTGCATCATCGGCCCTTCCGGCTCGGGCAAGTCGACATTGCTGCGTTGCCTCAACCGTCTCGTGGAGCCGAAGCGGGGCGACATCGCCCTCGATGGCGAAAGCATCCTGTTGATGAAGCCGGAAAGCCTGCGCCGGCGCGTCGGCATGGTGTTCCAGCACTTCAACCTGTTTCCAGACCATACCGCGCTTGAAAATGTCATGCTCTCACTGACGAAGATCAAGAAGATGCCAATGCGCGAAGCCCGTCGCACGGCCGAGGCTCGCCTGGCGGAGGTCGGTCTTGCCGGACGCCAGGATCACCGCCCCGCAGGTCTGTCCGGCGGCCAGCAGCAGCGTGTCGCTATCGCCCGCGCCCTCGCCATGGATCCGGAAGTCGTCCTCTTCGACGAGGTGACAAGCGCGCTCGACCCGGAACTGGTCAAGGGCGTACTTGACTTGATGGCCAATCTCGGGCGCCAGGGAATGACCATGGCGGTCGTAACCCATGAGATGGGCTTTGCCCGCAAAGTTGCCGACCAGGTCGTCTTCATGGACGAGGGCCGCATTGTCGAGGTCGGTCCACCCGAGCAGATCTTCGACAATCCGCAAAGTGATCGGCTGAAGCGCTTCCTGGCGGAAGTCCTGTGATTGGAGAAGGTTGCGACATGACACGAACAATTCGATGGGGCGTGCTTGGCTGCGCAGGGATCGCCATCAATGCGGTCATACCCGCAATCCAGTCGAGCAAGTTCGGCCGGGTTACGGCCATTGCCTCCCGCGACCTCAACAAGGCCAGGCAAACCGCAGCTGCTTTTCAGATCCCCACCGCCTATGGAAGCTATGAGGAACTGCTTGCAGATCCGAACATCGATGCGATCTACAACCCGCTGCCAAACCACCTTCACGTGCCGCTGACACGTCAAGCCCTGGAGCATGGCAAGCCGGTTCTTTGCGAAAAGCCGATCGCGCTGAGTTCGCAGGAAGCCGAGGAGCTTTCGGCAGTCGAGAAAAGAACCGGTTTGCCTGTCGCCGAGGCTTTCATGGTCCGTCACCATCCCCAGTGGAAGATGGCACGCACGCTCGCCATGGCGGGGCATCTCGGCGAGGTCCGGGCAATTCAGGCTATATTTTCCTACTATCTGGAAGACCCGAATAATGTGCGCAATCAGGCGTCGATCGGTGGCGGCGCGCTTCTCGACGTCGGCTGCTATGCGGTCAACACCGCCCGATTGCTGTTCGGTGCGGAGCCGGTGAGGGCAATCGCCGCGCTCGAGCGCGACCCGGTCTTTGAGACCGACCGGCTGACGAGCGGCCTCATGGAATTTCCCGGTGGTCGGCAGCTTGTCTTTACATGTGCGACGCAGCTCGCGCTGACGCAAAAGGTCACCATTCTCGGGACGCGGGGCCGCATGGAGCTTGAGATCCCATTCAATGCGCCGCCGGACGCGCAAACGACCATCGTCATCGATAGCGGTGAGGATCTTGCAGGCAGCGGGCGTCAGGAAATCGTCATCGATGCGGTGGACCAATATCGCGAGCAGGCCGATGCGTTTGCCGCGACCATTCTGACCGGGGCTCCGCTCGTTGCAGACCTCAATGATGCGATCGCCAACATGAGGGCGCTCGATGCACTCTTGCGCTCAACGACGACGGGACGTTGGGAAGCTCCCTGAACGATCATCTTCGACAAACTGGAAAGGCACGTTCATGAACGACAATATCATCACCTCGGCCGTCATCGTCGGTGCGGGCATTTTCGGGGTCTCGACGGGCGTGCAACTGGCCCGGCGCGGCGTCCAGGTCACGATTATCAACGACGGGCCGCCCGCCAATGGCGCGTCCGGCCGGTCGTTATCCTGGCTCAATTCGGCACGCATGCGGTCGAAACCCTATCATCTCCTGCGCGTCGCAGGGATTGATCGGTATCGGACCCTGGCGGCACGCAATCCCGGTGTGGAATGGCTGCGTTTCGACGGAGGCTTGACCTGGGACGCAGAGGGCAAGGGCAACGACATCGCGCGCGTCTTCGACTACGAAGTCTCGATCGGCTATGATGCACGGCATCTCGAGCCCGGCAAGGTTGCTGTCACGACGCCCGGTGTCGATGCCGATGCGGTGACCTCGTCCGGAGCGATTTTCAATCCAGGTGAGGGATGGGTCGACCTGCCTAAGCTCATCGGCCATCTGCTGCAGGAATTTACCGAACTTGGTGGCCGTATGGTCACGGATGAGGGCAAGGCAAGAGTTATTGTCGAAGGCGGTCGCGCCGCCGGGATCGAAACTGCGAAGGGCAAGCGTTACGAGGCCGATGCCGTGCTCCTCGCCACCGGCCATCACGTGCCGAAAATGGCGGCCGATGCTGGCCAGACGATCGGGGATGACACGCCGATCGCACTTCTGGTGCAGACCAAGCCTCTCGGCCATCCTCTGGCCGCCGTACTGAACACGCCACGCGTCGCCGTTCGCCCAGCACCCGGCGGTACTTTGTCAATCGATGCCGATTGGGCCGCCGATCAGGGTGTGAAGGTCAAGCCGGACGGGACGTATGAAGTCGATCATTCGGTGGTTGAGGCACTGCTGGACGAGGCCTCGAAAGTGCTGGATGGCAATCCGAAGATCGAAGTTGCCTCGATCGGTGTCGGCGGAAAGCCGATTCCGGGCGACGGAGAGCCGGTGCTTGGCGCTCTGAAAGCGATCCCAAGCTACTATGTTGCCTTCAGCCACAGTGGCGCGACACTCGGTCTGATTGTCGGTGAATTGCTCGCCTACGAGATCGCGACCGGCAAAGAGCATCCGATGCTTGCAACCTTCCGCCCGGAGCGCTTTACTCAGGAACGTTGACCTGGTTCACAATCAAATGCAGAGCCCGCTGGGCGCTGGTCTTGTGCGGCGATCTAAAAGAGTAACGGTGCGCCGCATCTATCGCATGCTCGACGGGGGGAGCATTAACAACTCCCGCCGTTGAAAGAGCTACGCACCTTGAGAGAATATCTCAGGGAAGTCCGACCGGCCTCCGGTTTGGTTGGAGGAGATTATTAGAAGATCGTGCGTCGAGCTTATTCCTGACGGCTTCAGCCAACCTAGCCTTTGTCGCAGGCTTCCCAGCATTTTCGACATATCCGACAACCACCGGGAGGCGATCCTGAGCCCCTAAGGGGGCGCTTCGAATGCCTCCTTTTCGCGATTGCCAGCTCGAAGGCGCGATGCCGAGAAGTCCTTGGTCGCCAGGCGATGGCGCGTGGCCTCATTGTTTTGTGCTTCGACAGGCAAAATTGCGCTGGCGGTGTTCAGGAATCAGCAGAAAGGCCGCCCTAGGTCCCGGCGAGGGACAGTTGCGCAGCGACGGACGGCAATCGGTGCGATAGATAATCGCGCATCTGGCCAATAGCATCTCCACGCGTCATACCCTCAGTCTGCAGACCCAATCGCAGCCAAAGGCCGTCGATCAGTGCGGTAATGCCAAGTGCGACGGCCTCACTTTCGCCTTGTGGCAGAATTTGGACCAACGCCGACATGAGATTTGACCGCATCCGTGCATGTATGACCTTCTGGATGCGTGCCAATTGCGGTTCGCGCGGAACTTCCGCGCAAAGCGCCAACCACGCGTGACAAACGGAAGGCTGGAAAAAGCGTTCTTCGAAATTGCCCTCAATAATCGCCTCCAGTCTTTCTAGAGGGCTACTGGCGCGGCGGAGCCGTTCGATGACGGCATCCCGCAACACGGCATTTGCCTCTCGCATCGCATGCTCGAACAGTTCCTGCTTGTTCTTGAAATAGTGGAGCACGATGCCCTTGGAAGCGCCGGCCTGTGTGGCAACTTTCTCCAAGGTTGCTCCTGCCATGCCCTCCCGCTGCAAGACTTCAAATGCAGCGCGCCTGAGTTCGCGCTTTCGAATGTCGCTGATCTTCGCGAGTCTCATTTTACCCCCTGGTTGGAGCGCATATTGACAAACTTTCCGCTCAGGTCAATTATTGACCCATGGGACAATAAAATATCCGAATGGACAATATGAGGGGAATAACCATGAAATCATCACTGAGAGCGGGGACAATGGCGATAATGTTCCTGGCCACAACCGCGCATGCTTTCGCCGGCGAAGCCGAAAGCTGCAAGGCCGTCAGATTGGCGGAACCGGGCTGGAATGATCTGGCCTTCACGACAGGGATCGGCACTACCCTCCTGAAGGCCCTGGGCTATGAAGCCCAGAGCCAACTCCTGGGCATCGACGTCATTTACGCCAGCCTTAAGAACAAGAACCTCGATGTATTCCTCGGTTATTGGAATCCCGCCATGGTCAACTATTACAAACCGTACAAAGAGGATGGCTCGGTGGAGACGGTCCGCACCAACCTTGAAGGTGCGAAATACACCTTCGCGGTTCCAACCTATGTCTGGGACGCCGGCGTCAAGGATTTCTCCGACCTGCAGAAATTTGCCGATAAATTCGATCGCAAGCTCTATGGTATTGAACCGGGCTCCAACCAACTGATGATCGACGCCACCAAAGAACCGGCCTTGGGTCTTCAGGGGTGGGACGTCATCGAGTCAAGCGAGCAGGGCATGTTATCGGAAGTCAGTCGCCGAACACGCGCCAAATCATTCATCGTGTTTCAAGGATGGGCGCCTCATCCGATGAACACCGCCTTCGACATCAAATATCTTACCGGGGGCGACAAGTTCTACGGTCCGAATTTCGGTGCGGCGACGGTATCGACGCAGGTGCGCAAGGGTTATCTCCAAGAGTGCTCCAATGTGGCAAAGCTCCTGAATAACCTGACATTCGATATCAATTACGAGAACCGCGGCATGGTCTACATCATGAACGATGGTCTCGAACCCGACGCCGCCGCCTTAAAGGCAA
>NZ_JAELUG010000976.1 GCF_016429255.1 Rhizobium sp. ASV8 | reverse complement strand
TTGCTGGGGTGATCCTCGCCCTCTTCGTCGCCATCCTCCATCTCCTCATCAGACTCTTCAAACTCCAAGTCGGAGAGGGCATCTTGCTCCTGAGCAGTGACTGCAACAAAGAATGTTAGTTTACGTGGTCTTCCTCCGAGACGTCGGTAGAGTTACTTACAGAAATACTTGATGGCACCGGGCCAGACATCCTCGGCAATGCAGACGGCAATGTCGTCGGCAATGGGGAAACTCTCCCACTCATAGTCGAGATCATCATCTGCCTCATCTTCCTCATCTTCCTCGTCCACTTCCTCGCCAGCCTTGCGCTTCTTGCGCTTCTCCAGCTCGAGCTTGTAAGCCTCCTTGCTCTCAGCCTCGGAGACGTCACGGCCCTTGAAGCCAAACC
>NZ_JAELUG010000975.1 GCF_016429255.1 Rhizobium sp. ASV8 | reverse complement strand
CCCCCCCCCCCCCCCCCCCCCCCCCCCCCCCCCCCCCCCCCCCCCCCCCCCCCCCCCCCCCCCTCTTTTACAGCAGAAGCCGGCATACGAGATTTAATAGACCGTCTCGTGGGCTCGGACCCCCCCCCCCCCCCCCCCCCCCCGCCCTGAATGCCTCAAGCGGCGATGTGCAGCCGCCTTGGGAAAGATAGGGAGAGCGAATATCCCCCGGCGTTTGCCGAGGGGAAGGTTCAGCGACCGATGGTGCGTGCCTGTCTCTTATACACATCTGACGCTGCCGACGACGTGTCGTGGGGGTAGATCTCGGTGGGGGCCGGATCATTAAAAGGAGGGGGGGGGGGGGGGGGGGGGGGGGGGGGGGGGGGGGGGGGGGGGGGGGGGGGGGGGG
>NZ_JAELUG010000974.1 GCF_016429255.1 Rhizobium sp. ASV8 | reverse complement strand
CCTGTCCTCCAAGCCAAGTACCACACCGGAGACACAAGCACCGTAGCCACCGCAGACAGCAAAGCTGCAATGAGAGAGCTCTACCTCACAGTCACCCGGTCGGCAGTCCTTCTCACAACAGAACCCACCGTTGCCTTCTTCACCCTCTGGTCATCCTTTGCATTCGGCTTAGTCTTCATATCCACACAGTCCATCCCGCTTGTTTTCGGCAACACATACGACTGGCAAACATACAGCGGAGGCCTTGTACAAATGTCGATCGGCGTCGGGCAAATCATTGGCTTTGGCGCATGTCTCATACAAAAGGAAATCTACGTCAAAAGCGCGCCACGTAACAAAGAGAAACCAGGCAGCCCCGTTCCTGAAGCGATTCTTCACCTCTCCATAC
>NZ_JAELUG010000973.1 GCF_016429255.1 Rhizobium sp. ASV8 | reverse complement strand
ATATTCGTTGTGGGAGATGTATACCTTTGGCTCAGCAGCTAATGACAGTTCAGGTAGGCATGTCTCGGGAGCGGGAATTTCAGAAACTGCTAGTTCGCGGTGCACTCCCTCAGTCGTATCCAACGGTGCTTTAGGGGTAAGATTATACCGTATGGTGATAATTTGATAGCCAACGGTAGGCTCAATTGAAAACCCGCTTGTTACACCCTTTGCCTCGACAATTGACTCTGGGTGAGGGGATTCAATGAATCGTAGATCAAGTTCCTTATCGGTCAGCACAAATACAAAGTACTCACTGACTGGTCCATTTCTCGATAGAACTGATTCTGGCCAATTGATCGGCAGACCTTTACGTCGTAATGCATCTCTCTTGAGTGAGGAACTAGGC
>NZ_JAELUG010000972.1 GCF_016429255.1 Rhizobium sp. ASV8 | reverse complement strand
CCCCCCCCCCCCCCCCCCCCCCCCCCCCCCCCCCCCCCCCCCCCCCCCCCCCCCCCCCCCCCCTTTTTTCAAGAAGAATACGGAATACGAGATTTAATAGACCGTCTCGTGGGCTCGGAGATGTGTATAAGAGACAGACCATGATGACAATCACTTACACGGGCCTTATTATGCAGGCACCAGCTCGCTACGGCTGCCATGCGCATCCTTTGATTTCTTACCCTTGAAAAGACTTTTAAACAGCTCACTCTCTGTCTCTTATACACATCTGACGCTGCCGACGACGTGTCGTGGGGGTTTGTATAGGTGGGGGGGGGGTGGGTAGATAGGGGGGGGGGGGGGGGGGGGGGGGGGGGGGGGGGGGGGGGGGGGGGGGGGGGGGGGGGGG
>NZ_JAELUG010000971.1 GCF_016429255.1 Rhizobium sp. ASV8 | reverse complement strand
CCCCCCCCCCCCCCCCCCCCCCCCCCCCCCCCCCCCCCCCCCCCCCCCCCCCCCCCCCCCCCCACACCCCCCCCCCCCCCCCCGACACCAACACCCACGACACGTCGTCGGCAGCGTCAGATGTGTATAAGAGACAGGTTGTATAGGGAAGCTTGCTTGTGGTGCAGCAGGCTCTGCAACTTCAAAATCGCCCCATCCATCTTCATCATCTGCGGCGGCTGGTTGCCCGTGCTGGGAGGTCGTTACTGACGCTGTCTCTTATACACATCTCCGAGCCCACGAGACGGTCTATTAAATCGCGTATTCCGTCTAATGCTTGAAAAAGGGGGGGGGGGGGGGGGGGGGGGGGGGGGGGGGGGGGGGGGGGGGGGGGGGGGGGGGGGGGGGG
>NZ_JAELUG010000970.1 GCF_016429255.1 Rhizobium sp. ASV8 | reverse complement strand
CCCCCCCCCCCCCCCCCCCCCCCCCCCCCCCCCCCCCCCCCCCCCCCCCCCCCCCCCCCCCCCTACTATACACCACAAGACGGAATACGCGATTTAATAGACCGTCTCGTGGGCTCGGAGATGTGTATAAGAGACAGAGCTAGTCGAGGAAGAGACGGAGCCGGAAGCTGTGTGAAGAGAGCAGGCGGCGGAGAGTTTTATATCAGTGAGAAAAGCGGGAGTGGAGATTTCAAAGACGGTATCGTGGGGAGCTGTCTCTTATACACATCTGACGCTGCCGACGACGTGTCGTGGGGGTGGGTGGGGGTGGGGGGGGGAGGAGGAGAGGGGGGGGGGGGGGGGGGGGGGGGGGGGGGGGGGGGGGGGGGGGGGGGGGGGGGGGGGGGGG
>NZ_JAELUG010000969.1 GCF_016429255.1 Rhizobium sp. ASV8 | reverse complement strand
ACCCTACTACGAGTAACTCCTGGAGGAGGGAAGTCGTCCCCGGATTTTCTGTGTTTCCCTTCCCTCGCCCGGGACGGCAAGGATCGCGGGAGTGCCCGGGCCATCTTGATGATGAATCACCCTGGTCGCAGAAACAGTCTAAGACATTCTGCAGTACAAATCGTTTCTGTCACCCTCATGTCTTTCTTTCTGGGTCCTGCAGCTGTGTACAAAGGGTTTAAAACAAAAAAGACTAATCCATTTCTGGTGTCTTACAGCTACGTCTCACCGCGCAAAAGAGCCCAGCGTACCTTTGAGCTTTTGAATCTCGGCCTGCCGGATAATGCTCTTCCCTGGAAGCCACACGGCATTGGCGCATGCGAGGGCCTGCACTGCGACGCCTCGATTG
>NZ_JAELUG010000968.1 GCF_016429255.1 Rhizobium sp. ASV8 | reverse complement strand
CCCCCCCCCCCCCCCCCCCCCCCCCCCCCCCCCCCCCCCCCCCCCCCCCCCCCCCCCCCTTTTTTAATGACACGCCGACCCCCGACATCTACACCCACGACACGTCGTCGGCAGCGTCAGATGTCCCCCCCCCCCCCGTTTATCGGCACGATTGCGGCCCTTGACCAGGACTTCGTCGAATTGTCATTGGCGAAAACCACGACGCGGTCGCGGCCGGTGACCGCACGGGCAATCCGCATTGCAGCCATGACCTGTCTCTTATACACATCTCCGAGCCCACGAGACGGTCTATTAAATCTCGTTTTCCCTCTTAGGCTGGAAAAATGGGGGGGGGGGGGGGGGGGGGGGGGGGGGGGGGGGGGGGGGGGGGGGGGGGGGGGGGGGGGGG
>NZ_JAELUG010000967.1 GCF_016429255.1 Rhizobium sp. ASV8 | reverse complement strand
CCCCCCCCCCCCCCCCCCCCCCCCCCCCCCCCCCCCCCCCCCCCCCCCCCCCCCCCCCCCCCCTCTTTTCCCCCATAAGACGGCATACGAGATTTAATAGACCGTCTCGTGGGCTCGGAGATGTGTATAAGAGACAGCACTAGGGGAGAGCGAGAGGATAGGAGTAGTCAGAATAGAGATGCATGTCAGCAATGACAAGATGCAAACATTTTACCTGTTACAATTGGGGTGCATTGTGATGCCGTTGCAGGCTGTCTCTTATACACATCTGACGCTGCCGACGACGTGTCGTGGGTGTATGTGTCGGTGGGGGGGGGGGCGGGGGAGAGGGGGGGGGGGGGGGGGGGGGGGGGGGGGGGGGGGGGGGGGGGGGGGGGGGGGGGGGGGG
>NZ_JAELUG010000101.1 GCF_016429255.1 Rhizobium sp. ASV8 | reverse complement strand
GCCGGTAAAATTGATACGGCGCACGGCCGGATGGGCGATCAAGGTCTCGACGATCGCCGCTGCATCCTTGGGAGCATTGGTGATGACATTGACGACGCCGGGCGGGAAACCCGCATCGCGCATCACCTCGCCGATAAGGCAGTGAGTTCGAGGGCAAAGTTCGGATGCCTTCAGGATGACCGTATTGCCGCAGGCAAGCGGCATGGCGATAGCACGGACGCCGAGAATGATCGGCGCGTTCCACGGGGCAATCCCAAGGCAGACCCCGGCTGGCTGACGCACGGCCATAGCGAGGCTGCCTTGGTCGCTGGAGGGTATGATTTCGCCAGCGACCTGCGTCGTCATGGCGGCTGCCTCGCGCAAAATTTCGGTTGCGAGGTCACAATTGATCGCAGCCCAGAGCGAGGTTGCTCCGGTTTCGCCGACCATCGCCGCAACGAATTCTGCCCGACGTGCCGTCAGAAGGTCGGCCGCTCTGTTGAGACATATCCGGCGCTCGCCAGGTCCGGTCTGCGACCAGGCGGGAAAAGCCGCCGCTGCGGCTGAGGCAGCGCGGGCACCATCCGCCACCGAAGCCGCCGGCGCGATGGTGGTGACATCGCCGGTCGCCGGATCGATGCATTCGAAAGTAGCGGCGTCCAAAGCATCGGACGCTTCATTATCGATCAGCAGCTTTGCCAGGAACATGGCGATCGTCCGTGCTTGGGCAGGCATCGCCTGCAGTTTTCCGGATGGGAGTGGGACGCAGGCCGGCGTCGCGAGATGGAACCGCAAACGCCTGATCGTTCCTGTGGAGACCTCCTCCCAAAGGCTCATGAGAGGAGATTACGTGGTTACCGAGAGCTTTGAATGTGATTTTCTGGGTTAATATTGCAAATATCTGGCAATCATGTCATCGGTTCGTCATGCCACACGAAGGAGAGTGCGTTGGTTTCCGACAGCGGCATTCATCTGCATGCGCGAGGAGAATGGCGCGAGCCGTCATTGACCCTTCGGACGATCCGTTTCCAGAAGGGCCTATACGCACAGTTTCATCATCTCTATGTGCTGCAAGCGGGAACGGCGACGTTGGCGCTTGAGGGAGAAGAGCCAAGATCCCTGCAGGCACCGACCATCGCCTATATGCCGTCGCAGTCACGCTGCGAGCTGCATATGGCGGCCGGTGCCGCGGGCTTCATCATTGGTGCTTCGCCGCAAATCATCGTCGACGCAATCGGTGATCGCGCCGAATCCTATGCGCTCAGAATCTTCAGCGAGCGGCCATGGTTCATGGCCGAGCCGGATGCCGGCGCCGTCAACGAGCTGCAGCCGCTGGTCGCGGGCTTCGTGCGCGAGCTCGGCGACCCCTCCCGCGCCTCATGGATGACAATTGCAGCCTATATGCGCTTGATCCTGATGGCGCTCTGGCGGGCTGCGGGCGCAGAGGCTGCCGAGCAGCGCGGACGCGGTGGCGGTGCATCGGTGCTGCAAAGATACCGGCAACTGGTCGAGATCGGCTTCCGTCAGCATCGGTCGATAGCGGATTATGCCGGGGAGCTCGGCGTGACCACGGATCGGCTGCATTCCATTTGTCGCAGCGAGCTTGGCCGTTCACCAGTTCAGTTGCTGCATGAAAGGGTCGTGCAGGAGGCAAAACTGCGACTGGAGCGCTCCGCTCGCACGGTCCAGGAGATTTCCGATGGGCTCGGCTTCCGCGATCCCACTTATTTCAGCCATTTCTTCAAGAAGAAAACCGGCTTTTCACCCGCCATCTATCGAGATCTCGCCCGCAAGAGCGAGGCCTCTACGGTCACCCTGTCATCAGGCTACGCCGACTGGCCCTGATATCGGGACATCCGGTTATCGATCACACGATCAGTCCCTTCATCGGCATGACGTGGTCGGAACCGGGGAAGACGTCGCGCGCCAGCACCACCGGCGACGCGCCAAGCAGATCGACGGCAATTCCCTTGATGACCGCGCGCAGGTCGGTCGTGGCGGCAAGATCTCGGCCATCGCGCAATTGCGCCGGCTTGAGACCTGGCCAATCTGCGATCACCCGGCCGCCCTTGATCGCACCGCCCGCAAGGAAGGCGGTGGTCCCGGTGCCATGGTCAGTGCCCTCTGTGCCGTTGACCTGCGCGGTACGGCCGAATTCGGTCGCAACGACAATCGCCGTATCTTTCCAGGCGGGACCAAGCTCCTGCTGGAAGGCCGCCAGTGAATTGTCGAGACCGACAAGCAATTTGTTCAGCCGATCGACTTCGCCGGCATGGGTGTCCCAGCCTTCGAAGGCAAGGGCCGCGACGCGGGGACCATCATCCTGCGCCAACAGGCGCGCGGCACCTCTGGCCATCTGCTCCATGCCTGTCGGATCGCCCGGACCGCCCCTTGCCTTGACGTCGAGGCCGGCGGCGATCTTGCCGGTGGAAATGCCCTCGGCCAGGATTTTCGCGAAAAGCGGGTCGGTGTGGTTGTAGAGGTCCATCAGCCGCGGCGGCAGATCGACGCTGACGGGCTGAAGATTGGACGGCGACCAGCCGAGAACCGGCGCCTTGCCGCGAATAACCAGCGGCGCGTTCGCGCCGATGGACAATCCTCGGATCGCTGAGGCGCCGGGCGAAACCTTGTCTCCCTTTGGCAATCCCTCAAGCATCCGGTTCAGCCAGCCGGACTCGACGCGGCCAGGCATTTCGTAACCGGATTCCAGCACGTCCTGACCGTCAAAATGCGATCGATCGCGGTAGGGCGTCGCGCTGGCATGGACGACAGCCGCCTGCCCCGCACGATAAAGCTGGTTGAAATTCGGCATCGAAGGATGCAGCGCAAAGAAGCTGTCGAGCGGCAGAGCCGCATGCGGACCGCTCGTCGTCATGGCGATCGATTGCCGCAAGGCCTGATAGTCAGGGTCACCGACGGGTGGGACGGCCGTCAATCCATCGAGCGCACCGCGCAGGATGACGGTGATGAAGCGCGGATCACGGCCGCCGGCGGCATGGGCGAAACGAGGGATGAAGGCCCAGGCGAACAAGGCACCGGATGCACCAAGGACTGCGCGGCGAGTAGGAGTCATCAATTCGCAAGTCATGATCAACGCCTTTGAAATTCGGGAGAGAGATAAGCGATCGCCAGGCCCTGGCTGCGCGTCTCCGCACGCGACACGGCCTGCAAGGTTTCCTTCGAAAGAAGCGGACCCAGACTGTCGGACACGAAACGGCGTGGATCGATTTGAGGCGGCACCGCATTGGCGATCATGTTGGCGACATCCATGCGCATGCTGAGGCTCTCGCTGGAAGCCCAAACATCTGCGGTGTCAGCAAATCCGTTGGGACCGGCCGGAGCCCAGAATGGCTGCCCCATCGCGTTCAAGGTGCCGAGAATGACGTTCGGCTTCGGCGTTTCGCCGCTCGCCCGCAGAAGTGCGGTCATGAATTCCAGCGGAGAGCGAACCTTGGACAAAGTGGGGTTCCAGGCCTCTTCGGAGCCGATGAGCGCGCGATAGACGGCCGACAGATCGCCATCCGTCTTCCTGAAGGTGGCAGCAACCGTCTGCACAAGTGCCGGCGGTGGGGTGTCGGCGACGAAATGCCGAACGAGCTTCGTGGCGATATGTTGGGCAGTCGCCGGATGGCGAGCAAGATCCCGCAGCGCTTCGCGCCCCTGCCCGACACCATTGTCGGCGTAGGTCAGGCCAAGCAGCGTCTGATCGCCGGGTTCATGCGCGCCCGCATTGAAGACGAAAGTGCCGGGAGCGCCGAGCTTTCCTTCCGCCCGCGCCACCGTCCAACCGGTGATGATCTTGGCAAGCGTCGTCACGTCAGCCTGCGTGTAGCCGCCATTGACGCCAAGCGTGTGAAGCTCCATCGTTTCGCGAGCAAGGTTCTCGTTGAGACCGCGTTTCTTGTTGGCGTTGGCCCTGGAATTCGGCCCGATGGACTGCTGATTGTCGAGATAGCCGAGCATGGCCGGATGGGTTTCGACCGCAAGCAGCATGTCGGCGAAACGCCCGAAGACATGCGGCCGGATGGCTTCGCGCTCGAAAGCGCCGGCAACGATATGGACCTCTTCGCTCTTCGACACTGCGACCGCAAAGTGGTTTGCCCAGAACATGGCAAGCCGCTCGCCAAAACCGATGAGCGGCTGCCGGATGGTGCCGTTGAAACGGGCATCCACCTCGGCAAGCAGGATCTGCTGCGGAAGATAGGGCATGGCCGGCTGTACAGGCTTTTCGACGGGTTTTCCGAGCGGCGGCGCCATTGCCGGGTTGCCCGGTTGGGCGGCCATGGCAGCCGTCGGCTGTGGCGCAGCTTGCTGCGGCCGTGGCGGCCCTTGCATCAGTTTATCCTGCGGCGTGGCCGCAACAGCGGTAACCGCCTGCTGCCTTGCCTCCTTGCGCTGCTCCTGAAAGGCATAAAGAGAAACGAGGAGATCGGCTGTCGATTGAAGTTCCGGCCCGACCGGAACAGGAACGAAGCGCTCGGTGATCTCTTCCATCAATGCGCCGCGTGGATCGGATGTGATCGGCGCGGTGCCATTATGGTCGGCTCCCAACCCGAATCGGGAAAGGGCGAGCGCGGCATAAACATCATTCGATTGCTGAGCCATGTTCCTGCCAACTCCTGTATCAAACACATAGCTTAAACGCGGGTGCGTTTCCGATCCGTCGGTCGGCGAGTATGATCATTTTGTGATGGCAGCCCTCGGCATGCTGCGGCGGAGCATGCTTTCGGCGAGAGCGCGGCGTTCGTCGTAAGAAAGCGTTGTGGCGAAATCCACGGCTCGCTGCTCAAGCTTGGCCCGCAAGCCGACATCGGCATTGCGCGCCCTCGCCAAAGCAGCCGAGAGCGCCGCCGCATCCAATGTCGGCTGTCCCAGAATCGAGGCGGCATCGACCTTGGCTTGCTGCGCATCGAGAATGGTTTGATGCTCCTCCTTACGGGCCTCGTTGAGAGCGGCACGCAGAGCCTTTCTCTGACCCGATGGCAGTTGCTCAGCGCCCAAGGGCATCGCACCGATGGGTGCGCGCGAATTGCGGATCCACGTCAATCCCCCGCCCGCAAGCGCCGCGATCAAGAAAGTGTTCAACACCAGCAAGGATATGACCAATATTCGGAAACTGCGATCTGTCATTGGCTTTCCTGCGTTGTGGTCACGTCCGACCCGATGTCGCCGAACATGGTGCTCGTCCCCTCCGACGCGACGGAGGCTTCCGATGTCAGGCTCGGCGCCAGTACGGCAATGGCGACACTGCCGGCAAAGGCGCCGGCAAGCCCGATGCCGACCAGACCGATGCCGGCGGAACCGAACCGGAACCAATTGCGGATCCGAGACCGGCGCGAAAGCCGCTCGACGATCTGGCTGCCGAGACGCGAGGAGACCGGTTTCAGCGCATAGGTGTCGAGCAATGCATCCAGATCGGCGGCGCGATCCAGCACATCATACGCACTGTTTTGTGCGGCATGCTCGCGGGCGGCCGCGCGCTCTTCCTGCGGCCAGCGGCTGATGTCGCCGCCATAGGCGTCGGCCAGTTCAGCAAAGCGCTCACTACTCATCGGACCTGCGATATGTTCAACCATCGCCCTGTTCCTTCAACAAAAGCGCCTGCAACGAACGCCTTCCCCGCGCCAGCAAGCTCTCCAATGCATCCACGCTGATCTCCATGATGGCAGCCGCTTCCACGTTCGACAGCGCCTGATAGTAGACCAGAATAATTGCCTCGCGCTGCCGCGGGGCAATCATCTGCATGGCCAGCTCCACGCGCCGCGACGGATCGTCCTCACTCATCAAGCCCGCATCCGGCGCCGGCCCCTCATATTCGATCTCGGGCGGCGACTCGGCCAGGACGTCCTTGCGCCGGCGTAGCCGGTCATAGCAAAGATTGATGGCCACGCGATGCACCCAGGTGCTGAAGCGAGCGTTGCGCTGGCGCCAGCCGCCGGCATTTTTCCACACACGCAGGAAAGTTTCCTGCGCCACATCTTCAGCTTCGACGGCATCGCCGAGCATACGGGTCGCGACCGAAAGGATGCGCGGCAGCTGCCGCGTCACCATCATGCGCATCGCCGGCACGTCGCCGGCGGCGATGCGGGCCACCAGATCCCCTTCCAGGTCGCCATTTTCGGGCGCGCGATCCCTTTTCATCGACAATCGCCACCGTCCAAAATTCGATCGCTCCGCGCATTGCACGCCTCTTCCCTGTCATTGACAAGAGGGCTGTGCCTGTTCGTCTTTCCCGACACGGGATACCAATCCGATCGCAGCGTCTCTTTCCTTCG
This sequence comes from Rhizobium sp. ASV8, assembly GCF_016429255.1. GTDB lineage: Bacteria > Pseudomonadota > Alphaproteobacteria > Rhizobiales > Rhizobiaceae > Rhizobium. The sequence continues at coordinate 21,024 of NZ_JAELUG010000101.1, read as the reverse complement.
ACATGAAGCATGGGGTCTCAACCGTTGAACGGTCCGGCTGTCGAATTCCGTCGCTGCCGCATCGCCGATTTCGGATTATTTCCGCAAACCCGGTATCTTTTTCGAGAACCAAAAAAGCCGGCCACCAAGGTAGGAAGACCGCAAGGTCCCCCACAGGGTTACCGGCCCATGCAAAGCTCCGAATGGCAGAGCGCTTTGGATCAAAGCGTCAGCAGGTCAGCTGTCGTCTGATCCTGCGTATCGGAAGCATAGAGATTGCCAAGTTCCGGCGATTGCTGACTCTGCGCTTTGACTGCTGCTTCGAATTGGCTTTGGGTCAAGGATCCCGAGCCCGACGTATCAAGACTGCCGAACAGTGCGGTTGCCTGGTCCGCCCCCATATCGGACGGACGCGCGGCAACGAATTCAGCCTCCGTAACATTGCCGTCGCCATCGGTATCCATCGAGGAAAATGCCTTGGACAGCTCGTTATCGCCCATCTTGCCGCCATGATGCATATGGTGGCCGGATTTCATCGCCTTTGTCAGCTGCGCTTCGGTGAGCGAGCCAGTCTTGTCCTTGTCGAAGCTTTCGAACAGCTTGCTTGCCTGGTCCGCACTGACGTCTGCCGGACGCGCGGCGACGAATTCCGCCTCGCTGATGTTGCCATCGCCATTGGTGTCGATGGCTTTGATCAGATCAGCCTGTTTGCTGCTTTGAGCTGTCGTCGCCGCTACTGGCTGAGAGCTCGATGTCGAGCCGGCGGAATCGCTGTCGGAGTTGGCATTCGAACCGTCGGTGTCGCCACCGCCACTACCGGACTGAAGATTGAGAATAACGTTCATCAACTGTGCGATCAGTTGCTGGGCGGCGGAAATCTGAGACTGATCGTCCGATGACGAAGAGGTACCCGCACCGGATGAATTGCCCGAAGAGCCGGCGGCCGGAATCAAGGATGCCGAATCGTCGTTGACGGACGATGTCGAGCCAGATGTCTGGTACTGAAAATAGCGATTGGGCAGAATTGAGGTAATGCTCGTCATTGGGGCCTCCAGGTGCGAGCGTTGAGAGGAACTCCGATGGCCTGCGCGCACACGAACTCAACACAGAATCGCCAAGGCACGCCTGCGCAGATGCGATGCCACGGCTCTTGACCATCGATATGAGCGGAAGATTGCCGAGGACGGAGATCAAAGCCGCTCTGTGCCCCGGTTTGGCGGATAAAGCCAATCATGAAGCGGCTGAACTCAGAATCGCCCGAAGTTATTCGTCGCCGTCATGGCGCTATCGGCATCTGCACATTTTCGATTTTGCACTTCCCAACGCAGGCAATTTGCACGCAGAAACTTGTGCGGAACTTATAGTGCTTGACGAATACATCTCATTGCGATTTTCTTTCTCGATTTTTAGAGAATGTCTAAGCTTCGCTTCGCCACCGTATGCTACTAATATAAGAAGACTGCGAGCACCGGTGTGGCGTTGATGGAATAAGAATGAGGGGAGGCGCATGAAAATGGGCACATGTGGAGAACTGAATGAGGCGCACTAAAGAGGAGGCTGCAGAAACGAGGAGCGAGATTTTGCAGTCCGCAAAAGCGCTGTTTCTCGACAAAGGATATGAAAATGTCAGCCTGGAGGAGATAGCCGCCGCGGCCGGTGTGACGCGGGGGGCGGTGCACTGGCATTTCAAGAACAAGCAAGGCCTGATGTTTGCGATCCGTGACGAAGCGCAGCAGCCATTCGATGAATTGGCGGAGCGGATGTCGAAGGAATTGCCGCCCAACCCACTGGATCTCATTGCCGACGCCATTGCATCCATTTTCGAGGACGTCCAGCACGACCCGCGCAAGCGCAGCATGCTGAAGGTCATGATGCATCTCGATATGGCTTTTTGCGATGGAACGACGAACCGTGCGAGCTCTTTCCGCCAAGACATGCACGATAATTTCGAGCGCATATTTACATTGATGAACGAGAAGACGCAGCTCCCCGCCCCGTGGACGCCGGATACGGCTGCTTCAGCGCTGACGGCTGTCATCGGCGGCCTGATTACCGAATGGACACTGGATCGGGGCAACTTCCAGCTCGTGCCCTGCGGGCAAATGTTCATCAAGATGGTCTTAAAGACCTGGTTTCCGTCGGTCCAAACCCACGAAATCGAGACATCTGCCGCTTAAAAATAAAAAGGATCCGGAGGGAAAGCCGGATCCTTTCTCTTTGATCGGAGGTCAACCGATCAGTTAAGAAGCCTGACGGATTGGAACGCCAGGCTTCTCTTACCCAGCGCGGGCCGGGTAATCTCTTGATTAGAAGCTACGCTCGAAGCGCAGGATACCAGCCCACTGATCCTGGTTCACAGAATCGAAGTTGGTGTAGGAAACTTCCGGCTCGATGAGCAGGTTCTTGACCGGGTTCCACTTCAGGTTCGTGGTAGCGGCAAAGATCTTGCTGTCGGTGTAGGCGAGCTGCAGGTTCCACTTCAGCTTTTCGTTGATCGGAACGCTAGCGCCACCCCAGACAGCCCAGTCACCCCAGCCGCACTTCGATGCATCGGCAATCGGGCAAGCAGAACGGTCAAGGTTCGTGCCGGCATACTTGTTCAGCTTCTTGCCATCGGTGTTGTAGCCACCCATCAAGAAGGCCGAGAATACGCCGAAGTCAGCATCGATACGAGCCTTGACAGCGCCTTCTTCGACGATCGAGTCGTAACCGCCGACGACCTTGAAGCCCCATGCGCCGGACTTGAAGCCAGCACCGGCAACAACGTCAGGAGCGTAATGGTTGGACTTGTCGTCCGTCCACCAGCTGGAACCGTAAGAGGCGCCCGAGCCGCTGGAGTTCGAGTCTTCGAGCGAGACCATAGCCGTGAAGCCGTTGCCTGCATCGTAGTTGTAGGTCAACTGGTTCAGTTCGTACGGGCCGTCATAGATCACGTCGTCGTTGATGACGTCGCCAGCGTAACCGATGTACGAGTTGTACTGCGAGTCGGCCTTACCAACGAGGAAACCACCGAGGCTGATGTTGGCGAACAGCAGCTTCGTAGCGGTGGAGTTGCCGTCATTCCAATCCCAACGGATGACCGTGTTGGTCTTCAGCGGGCCGTATTCCGTGTCCGTTGCAGTGTCGACACTGAGTTCCGCACGAGTGTGCCAGAGCGTGCCGTTCTTGCTGTTCGGGTTGTAAGCGTCGAACCACTGACCTTCAGAACGGACGCGGCCGCCGATCTTGAGGCAGGTTTCCGTGCCCGGGATGAAGAAGTAGCCAGCACCATATGCGTCGCAGATGCGAACGTATTCCAGCGGCTCGGGCTCAGCGGCAACGATAGCGTCGGCTGCATGGGCACCGGATACTGCTGCCAGCGCAGCAGCGGAGCCGAGAAGAAGGCTCTTGATGTTCATTATAAACTCCTGGTTTTAATATGCATTTCTAACTTACCGCGAGTGCAAAGCTGCAATACCACCTCAAATTCGGTTCGGTCGAAACGCGACAGGCAGCCCGGCAGATACACACATAATGTTGGCTTGAGTCCCCTCTAACCTCCATACTTGACCCCGCGGCAAAGGCGTTGAAATGCCTCTACCGATCCGGACGATCACTCGCCCGTAAGACAGCTTGTGTCCTGCTTCTGAGTTACAAACAGTCCGTATGTTTGTCAATTATATGAAACTCGACTGGCTATTAGTCTTGGAAGCTGTTGCCTAAATGCAACTGCCGCCTGCGCTGCACCGACAGCTCCTCCGGCAGATGGAAAAAACGCGCCGAATGCGTTGCCGCTGCGCGAAAAGCGATTGCTCGATAAATCTCGGTAAGCCCGGATGGCGATCGAAGCTAGTAACGAGGCGCGACAATCCACCATCTGTGGTGGAACTATTTGGAGGGACATTGGAGAATTGCGAGCATGGGCAATTCGCATATCGGATCGGCCAAACGATCGCATAGAGCCCCGATCAAACAACGCTTCCGGCGGCGTTTCCCTCTCAAACGACTTCAACAGCTTTATTGCGGAGACGCTGTCTCTTCGGGCGGAGACAAACGGGACCATCCTTGCAGGGTTGACAGCAGCCGAAGAGAAGGCTTAGCCTTTCGACATTCACCAGGGGGGTCCCGGCAAGGGGCTGAGATACTGCTGGACAATACGACTTTGTCGATTGTGGCGCAGTGACCCGTTGAACCTGATCCAGTTCATACTGGCGTAGGGACGGTGCAAGCGCTCGAAGGCTTCGGATTCCCGCGTGGATTCCACGGCCGGCGTCTTTCCATCATTCCGGCTGATGACTGGGTCTCCAACAGCAACTTGGAGCCTCAAACCATGACCATTGCCGCAAAAAACATCACCCCGACCGTTACCACCGGCCCCTTGCCGGCATCGCGGAAGATCTACATCCCCGGCGACATCCACAGCGATATCCGTGTGCCGATGCGCGAAATCAGCGTCCATCCGACAGCGGGCGAACCGCCTGTCGTCGTCTATGATTCGTCCGGCCCTTACACGATCGCAGGCGAAGACATCCGCATCGAACAGGGCCTGCCTCAGCTGCGCCGAGACTGGGTGCTCGCTCGAGGTGATGTCGAGGCCTACGAGGGCCGCCATATCCGCCCTGAGGACAACGGCTTCGTCAGCGGCGACAGGTTGACACCCGAATTTCCCGGGCAGCGCCAAGCTTTGCGGGCCAAGGACGGCAAGGCCGTCACCCAGCTTGCCTATGCGCGAGCCGGCATCATCACGCCGGAAATGGAATTCATCGCCATTCGCGAGAATCTCGGTCGCAAGGCCAGCGCTGAGGCCATGATTCGCGATGGCGAAAGCTTCGGCGCCCATATTCCCGACCATGTGACGGCGGAATTCGTCCGCCAGGAAGTCGCCGCCGGCCGGGCGATCATCCCGGCCAACATCAACCACCCCGAAAGCGAGCCGATGATCATCGGCCGGAATTTCCTGGTGAAGATCAACGCCAATATCGGCAATTCGGCCGTCACCTCCTCGATGGCGGAGGAAGTCGAAAAGATGGTCTGGGCTGCCCGATGGGGTGCAGATACCGTGATGGATCTGTCGACAGGGCGCAACATCCACAATATCCGCGAGTGGATTATCCGCAATTCGCCGCTCCCGATCGGCACGGTACCGCTCTATCAGGCGCTGGAAAAGGTTGGCGGCATCGCCGAGGACCTCACCTGGGAGATCTATCGCGATACGCTGATCGAGCAGGCCGAACAGGGCGTCGATTACTTTACGATCCATGCCGGCGTGCGCCTGCATTACATTCCGCTGACCGTCAATCGCGTCACCGGCATCGTCTCGCGCGGCGGCTCGATCATGGCCAAGTGGTGTCTCCATCATCATCGCGAGAGCTTCCTCTACGAACATTTCGCCGAAATCTGCGACATCTGCCGCGCCTATGACGTCTCCTTCTCGCTCGGCGACGGCCTGCGCCCCGGTTCGATCGCCGATGCCAACGACGCGGCGCAATTCGCTGAGCTGGAAACGCTGGGCGAGCTGACGAAGATCGCCTGGGCAAAAGATTGTCAGGTGATGATCGAAGGCCCGGGCCATGTCCCGATGCATAAGATCAAAGCAAACATGGACAAGCAGCTCGCGGTCTGCGGCGAGGCGCCCTTCTATACGCTCGGACCGCTAACGACGGATATCGCACCGGGCTATGACCACATCACCTCGGGCATCGGCGCGGCAATGATCGGCTGGTTCGGCACGGCCATGCTCTGCTACGTCACGCCGAAGGAGCATCTCGGCCTGCCTGACCGCAACGACGTCAAGACCGGCGTCATCACCTATAAGATTGCCGCCCATGCGGCCGACCTCGCCAAGGGTCATCCGGCGGCACAGGTACGGGACGATGCGCTATCGCGCGCTCGTTTCGAGTTTCGTTGGGAAGATCAGTTCAACCTGTCGCTCGACCCCGATACCGCCCGCAGCTTCCACGACGAGACCTTGCCGAAGGAAGCGCACAAGGTTGCGCATTTCTGCTCGATGTGCGGCCCGAAATTCTGTTCGATGCGGATTTCGCACGACATTCGCGCCGAGGCACAGAAGGAAGGGCTGGACGCCATGGCGGCCAAATACCGCGATGGTGGCGACCTCTACATGCCGATCGACACGTCGGCCCATCCGGCCGAATGAGATGCGTGTTCTTGTCAAGGGGGCCGGCGTTGCCGGCCTCACGGTCGCCCACGAACTTGCCGTTCGCGGGGTTGATGTAACCGTTCTGGATCCACACGCGAACTTCGATCAGGCCGCCTCATGGCTCGCCGGCGGTATGCTGGCCCCGTGGTGCGAACGGGAAAGCGCCGATGAGGCCGTGCTCAAGCGCGGCCTCGATGCCGCCGACCGATGGGAGGCGATCCTGCCGGGCCAAGTGGTGCGCAACGGGACCCTCGTCCTCGCATCGACACGCGATCAGAACGAACTCAAGCGATTCGCCACCCGGACCACCGGCTACCGCTGGGTCGACGAAAGCGAAATCGCCGTTCTCGAACCCGCACTTATCGGCCGGTTCAGACACGGATTGTTCTTTGCGGACGAGGCTCATCTCGATCCTCGCCGCGCGCTGCTTGGCTTGACAGCACAGCTTCGGGCAAAGGGTATCGCTTTTGTCGCCGCTGATGCGAGCGAAGACGATTTCTCCGAGATCGTCGATTGCACGGGTGCGGCTCGAATCGGACAGGCTCACGACCTGCGTGGTGTCCGCGGCGAAATGCTATATCTGCAAACCGAAGAAATCGCGCTCGCCAGGCCCGTCCGCCTGCTGCATCCGCGCGTTCCCGTCTATATCGTCCCGCGCGGCGGCGGTCTCTTCATGGTCGGCGCAACGATGATCGAGACCGACTTCGACGGGCCGATCACGGCGCGATCCCTGATGGAACTGCTGAATGCCGCCTATGCTCTGCATCCGGCCTTCGCCGAGGCCACCGTGATCGAAACCGGCGCGGGCATCCGTCCCGCCTTTCCCGACAATTTCCCGCGCGTGACCCGAGAAGGGAAGACCACCGCCCTCAACGGCCTTTATCGCCATGGCTTCCTGTTGGCGCCGGCAATGGCCGTCGAAGTTGCCGATCTCGTCCTTTCCGGGCAGTCAGACCAGAGGAGCTCCAAATGCGCCTGATCATCAACGGCGAAGCTCAAACCATCGAAGCAGCCACGCTTTCACAGCTTCTGGGCTTGCTCGACTACGAGAACGATTGGCTCGCGACGGCCGTCAACGGCGAACTCGTCCATCGGGAAGATCGCAACGACCATGCCTTGAACGACAATGACAGGATCGAAATCCTCACACCGATGCAGGGAGGCTGAACCATGCTCGATTTCTATGGTAGCAAAATCGAATCGCGCCTTCTGCTCGGCACCGCACGCTACCCCTCGCCTTTGATTCTTGCCGAAGCGGTCAGGCGATCGGGCACGGAAATCGTCACCGTGTCACTCCGGCGTGAAGCCGCCGGCGGTCGCAATGGCGGAGCATTCTTCGACATGATCCGTCAACTCGGCGTTCGCGTGCTGCCCAACACCGCCGGCTGTCATGGCGTCTCGGAAGCGGTCCTGACCGCAAAGATGGCTCGTGAGGTATTCCAGACCAACTGGATCAAGCTTGAGGTGATCGGCAATCACGACACGCTGCAGCCGGATGTCTTTGCACTGGTCGAAGCCGCGCGGATCCTTCTAAGCGAAGGCTTTGAGGTCTTTCCCTATACGACGGACGATCTGGTCGTGGCCGAACGATTGATCGAGGCCGGATGCAAGGTCCTTATGCCCTGGTGCGCTCCCATCGGAACGGCAGCAGGGCCGCTCAATCTTTCGGCCCTTCGCTCCATGCGGGCGCATTTTCCCGAAGTGCCGCTGATCGTCGATGCCGGCATCGGGCGCCCCTCGCACGCGACAACCGTCATGGAACTGGGCTTCGATGCGGTGCTTTTGAACACCGCCGTCGCTGGAGCCGGCGATCCGGCTGCCATGGCAGTAGCATTTGCCGGGGCTATCGATGCCGGCAGGCGAGCCTTCGGCGCGGGCCTGCTGGAGCCGCGCGACATGGCGGTGCCGTCAACTCCCGTCATCGGAAGGGCGGTGTTTGCGTGACGCTTGATCCATTCTACCTGATCGTCGATAGTGCTGACTGGATCGAATGGCTGGTGCCGCTTGGCGTAAAGCTTGTGCAACTACGGATCAAGGACCGCCCTTCTTCGGAAATCCGGGCGGATATACGCCGGGCAAAGGCCGTCTGTGCAGCAAACGGATGCCAATTGGTCATCAATGATTATTGGCAATTGGCGATAGAAGAAGGCTGCGATTTCCTCCATCTCGGCCAGGAGGATCTAGCGGTGGCAGATCTCGGCGCCATCCGAGCAGCGGGACTGAAGCTCGGAGTTTCGACGCATGACGATGCGGAACTGCAAACAGCGCTTGCAGCCCGCCCCGACTACATCGCGCTTGGACCAATCTATCCTACCATTCTGAAGGCCATGTCCTGGGCGCCCCAGGGGCTCGAACGTATCGGCGCATGGAAGGCCCGCATCGGCAATATCCCGCTTGTCGCGATTGGCGGCCTGACCGTGGAGCGAATCTCCGGAGTGTTCGAGAACGGTGCCGACTGCGCCGCCGTCGTGACCGACATAACGCGCAATCCCGCCCCCGAATCACGGACGCTGGAATGGCTGGAATCGACTCGCAAACACGTTTCAGCGAGCTGACCCATTGCGAAATCACCGGCAAAAGCGCAGGATTTCCAGAGTTTGGCGCCGATGAACGGCTCATTCATTAAATATTCAGCCGAACATAATCATGCTCTAAACGTTGAATAGACAGCTCGCGCATTCGCTGAGCATGAAGACTGCTTTGGAGGTAGTCATGATAAAGAAAAAGATTCTAACGGCTTTGCTGGCCGTAACGGTGGTAGGCAGCGCGCTCGCTCCCGCCACCTACGCACAGGCACAGTATTATGACGGCCGCGGCCCCTATCGCGGCGACTGGCGCGGACATGACGACTGGCGTCGCCATCATCGTCACAACAATGGCGCGGCAATCGCCGGCGGCGTGGCTGCGGGCCTGATCGGCGGCCTTATCGTCGGCGGCGCTCTTTCCAACCGGGGTCCGGTCTATGAAGAGCCGCCTCCGCCGCCGAGATGCTGGTTCGAGAACCAAGCGGTTCAGAACCAGTATGATGACGGTTACCATTACGAGCGCATGCGCGTCTGCAACTAAGCTGGCAACGCAGCATATGCACAGCCAGACATTTTGTCTGACGAAAGATCTAGAATTGCCGGCGGTAGAACCCGCCGGCAATTTTGTTTGGGCAGCCGCCGGATCACCAGCGATTTGCTCGCCTAAAGACCGTGCGTTCTCGGATAGGCGTTGCGCTTGGGAAAATCCCGACCGGCAAGGCTCTCCGGATCCGGGCGCCAGATCTCGACACCCAGCGGATAGCACGGCGCAGCATCGCTTGAATGGCCACTACCGCAATCGCCGCCGGGACAGGCCGAAAGAGCGCCCAGAAGGTCGATTTCCGCAAAGAACTCGATGAAATCACCCGGCCGCACCGGGCTTGCCTTCATGAAATATTGATGGGTATCGCGGGTGAACCCCGTGCACATGAAGACATTCAGCACATCATGAACGTGCATTTCCGCGTCCCGAACCGGAATCTTCATCTCTGACGCAAGCGCGCGAGACAGGTTCGAATGGCAGCAATGGTGATAATCATCGCCCTTGAGCAGGCGATTGGTATAGGGATCGCATCGCGTGCCGATGACATCGTGGACGCCGGCTCCGTCCGCATCCCAGCCATACCAGCCGAGTGTGTCGTGGGTAATCGTCGCCATCGGGCGCAGATAGGGCAAGCTGCTCCATAGCCGATCGCCGACGCCGACATGCGTGGCATGAAGCGCGCGGGTCTTGCCGCTGAAGAAGCGCTCGGAAAGATCGTCGGCGTTCCATAAATTGAGGTCGCCGACCTGCGACCCTTCCATGCTTACGATGCGGAAAAAGTGCCCCTTCGGCACCCGGAAGCTGGCAGCGTCCCGTGGAGGCACGATGACCTCCGCAACCCTAGTCATGCTTTGCCTTGCCGCCTGGAGGATATCCATGTTCACCGGCGGCAACGTTTCATTCGGATAGACGACAACGGCCGGCTTGCTGCGACGCTCCTCGGCGTCGGCCGGAGCTGTGGCTGGCATGGTATGGGCTTTCTGCATCAAGGTCACACTGTCCTTCGCGGTGGCCGCGATCTCGGGCGGCAAATTCGCTTGCACTGTAGCCGGATCGAGCCAATGCACAACAATCTTTACTCTTGCGCTTTGGCCAAGTCATACTTAGCCTTGGTGGATGCGCCCTATTCCCTATGCCTCCCTCCGCGCCTTCGAGATGGCCGTACGCCACGAGAGCTTCGCCAGGGCCGCGGCCGAGCTCAATCAGACCGCCGCCGGGATAAGCCAGCATGTGCGCGTGATAGAGACCTGGCTCGGCGTTACCTTGTTTACGCGCCATGCGCGTGGCGTAACGGTGACGGCTGCTGGCCGTGAATTCGGAGCGGCCGTGGCAAGCGGTCTTGCGCATATCGAGAGCGCCGCGCAGCAGTTGCGGCGCGAAAACCAGGAACGACCGGTCAGCGTTGCATGCATCGCATCGGTTGCGACGCGCTGGCTGATACCTCTATTGCCGGAATTCAGAAAAGAGCATCCGGATATCCGCATCAACATCGTCTATGCGCTGGACGCAAGAGCGCCGGAAGCCGCAAGCGTCGATCTGCTGATCCGCCATGGAACTAAGCCGGATGCCGATGCCACAGCCCTTTTGAGCGCCGAGACGCGGCCGGTCTGTTCGGCGGAGTTCAAACGCCGACATGGACCGTTCGATACGCCGATCGATTTGTACAATGCCGACCTGCTGCACGACGAGACGACGTCTGCCTGGACGCGCTGGTTTGCGCTTCATGATATCCGCAAACCTCTCAAGCCCAGCCCGGTCTTTGCCGATTTCAGCTTGATGATCGGATCCGTTATCGGCGCCCAGGGTGTTGGCCTCTGCCCCATTTCCCTGATTTCCGAAGAGCTCGCCGCGGGAACATTGATCACCCTGTTCGATTCGCCCCTCGACACCGACAAGGCCTATTGGTTGATCCAGGCCAACCAGCTTTCCCGGGAGGCAGAGATATTCCGCAACTGGCTCGTTGCCATGAGCGGCAGCGCACCTTCTTTGCGGCGTTCGTGAAAATTTGCGCCTTTGAATCTGCGACTTCATCCCTAGAAGAATGCCGTCCGACCCATCACCCTTCCATCGCCTTAAGGGGCAGACGGCGCGAGCGAATATCCACAAGCGCGGCGGCGTCAGCCCGCCGAGATAGATGGAAACTATCGATTCTTTCTGATTTATCTATTTTGCTTATTGCGGCGCACGCACTATGTTGCGGCGCGAAATACAACTGTCCAAACATTGCAAGGGTACCATGTCCGTTCTCAATACCGCCGTTAAGCCGTTCAAAGCCCAGGCCTTCAAGCAGGGAAAATTCGTCGAAGTCACAGAAGCTGACATCGCAGGCAAGTGGGCGGTTTTCTTCTTCTATCCGGCCGACTTCACCTTCGTCTGCCCGACCGAACTTGGCGACGTCGCCGACCACTATTCCGAGCTTCAGCGTCTCGGCGTCGAAGTGTTTTCGGTCTCGACCGACACGCATTTCACCCACAAGGCCTGGCATGACAGCTCCGAGACCATCGGCAAAATCCAGTATGCCATGATCGGCGACCCCACAGGCGCAATCACGCGCAACTTCGACGTCATGCGCGAAGCCGAAGGCCTTGCCGACCGCGGCACCTTCGTTGTCGATCCGGACGGCGTCATTCAGGCCATGGAAATCACCGCAGAAGGCATCGGCCGCAACGCCGTCGATCTCCTGCGCCGCATCAAGGCCGCTCAGTATGTTCGCTCGCATCCGGGCGAAGTTTGCCCGGCAAAGTGGGAAGAAGGCGAAAAGACGCTCGCTCCCTCGCTGCAACTCGTCGGCAAGATCTAATCTGAGAACCATTGGCCTTCCCTGAAACAGGGGAAGGCCACCCAACAAATACACGAGCCCTTACGTCTGCCGTATCAGGCAGGTGACGAATTCCCATTTCCTGCAGGAGACATATCGATGCTTGACGACGCGCTGAAAAGCCAATTGAAGGCCTATCTGGAGAAGGTCGTGCGTCCGATCGAGATCCGCGCCAATGTCAACGACAGCGCCAAGTCAGCGGAAATGGTAGCGCTTCTGAAAGACATCGTTGATCTCTCAGACAAGATTACCCTTGCGGAACAGCGCGATGGCGGCGAGCGAGCGCCTTCCTTCGCATTGACGAGCCCGGGCCACGATATCAACCTACGTTTTGCCGGCATCCCCCTCGGTCACGAGTTCACCTCCCTCGTCCTTGCATTGCTGCAGACCGGAGGCCACCCGCCCCGCGTCGAACAGGCAATCCTCGACCAGATCCGCGATCTTGAGGGCGAATTCCGCTTCGAGACCTACTTCTCGCTATCCTGCCAGAACTGCCCCGATGTCGTGCAGGCATTGAACCTGATGTCCATCCTCAACCCGCGGATCAGCCATGTCGCGATCGACGGCGCCGTCTTCCCGAAGGAAGTCGCCGACCGACAGGTCATGTCCGTGCCGACCATCTATCTGAATGGTGAGGTTTTCGGACAGGGCCGCATGGAGGTCGAGCAGATCATCGCCAAGCTCGATACGGGTGCCGTCAAGCGCGCCGCCGAGAGGCTGAAGACGCTGGAAACCTTCGACGTCCTCGTCGTGGGCGGTGGGCCGGCCGGTGCCGCTTCGGCAATCTATGCCGCCCGCAAGGGCATCCGCACCGGCGTCGTTGCCGAACGCTTCGGCGGCCAGGTGCTCGACACCATGGCAATCGAGAATTTCATTTCGGTTCCACATACCGAAGGGCCGGCTTTTGCCACTGCGCTTGAGACGCATGTGAAGGACTATCCGGTCGAGATCATGAACCTTCAGCGTGCGCAGAAGCTCGTCCGCCACGGCGATCTCTTCGAGGTCGAGCTGGAAAGCGGCGCAACGCTGAAATCCCGTTCCGTCATCCTCTCGACGGGCGCGCGCTGGCGCCAGATGGGCGTACCGGGCGAAGAGCTTTATCGCAACAAGGGCGTCGCCTATTGCCCGCATTGCGATGGCCCGTTGTTCAAGGGCAAGAGCGTTGCCGTGATCGGCGGCGGCAATTCCGGCGTCGAGGCGGCGATCGATCTTGCCGGCATCGTCAAGCATGTCACGCTCATTGAATTCGACGGCAAGCTCCGCGCCGACGATGTGTTGCAGCGAAAGCTGCGCAGCCTTGCCAACGTCGACATTATTCTATCGGCCAAGACGACGGAGGTTTTGGGCGACGGCAGCAAGGTTACCGGCCTTGCCTATGAGGATCGCCCAAAAGGCAACACGCACACTCTGACACTCGACGGTATCTTTGTGCAGATCGGACTGCTGCCGAACACCGAATGGCTGAAGGGCACGATCGCCCTTTCAGCTCGCGGCGAAATCGAGGTCGACCATCACGGCCAGACATCGATCCCAGGCGTGTTTGCGGCCGGCGATTGCACGACGGTCCCCTACAAGCAGATCGTCATTGCTCTCGGTGAAGGCGCGAAGGCTTCGCTTGCGGCCTTCGACTACCTGATCCGCACGTCGGCGCCAGACGAAGAAGAAGCCAAAGCCGCCTGATGAGACGAGGCGTCTCATGACATTAAGAGAACTGGAATATCTCGTCGCGCTGGCCAAGTATCGCCATTTTGGCCGCGCGGCCGAGGCATGCCTGGTGAGCCAGCCGACCTTGTCGGCCCAAATCCGCAAACTCGAGGCCGAGCTCGGCACGCCCCTTGTCGAGCGCGACTCCCGCTCTGTCATGTTGACTGACTTCGGTAAGGATGCCGTTGAACGGGCGACGCGAATTCTAGCCGATGTTCGCCAATTGAAAAATGCTGCGCTTTTGCGACAGAATCCGGAACTGGGCGTGTTGCGCTTAGGCGTCTTTCCAACACTCGGCCCTTATCTCCTGCCGCATGTCGTGCCTCCAATCCATGAACGTTTCCCCGAGCTTGAACTGCTACTCGTCGAAGAAAAAAGCAGTACGCTACTTTCGCGTCTGCGGAGCGGTGAGCTAGATGCCGCGCTCCTTGCTCTTCCCGCTGATGCCGATCAATTGCAGACCGAGCTCCTCTTCGAGGAGCCGTTCCTTCTCGCAGTTCCGAAAAAACATCCACTGGCCGAGCGCAACAGTATCGGAATGGACGACCTCAGTCGCTATGATCTGATGCTACTGGAAGAGGGCCATTGTCTGCGCGAACACGCGCTCGACGTCTGCCGGCTCTCCGGCGCGGGACATCGATCCTCGTTTCAGGCAACAAGCCTGGAGACCTTGCGTCTCATGGTCGGCACCAATGTTGGTGTCACTTTGCTGCCGACGCTGGCAACCGTCGGCCCCATGGGGTCATCGGACACGATACGGCTGCTGTCGTTCGAAGACGGCAACCCGACGCGCCGGATCGGCCTTTGCTGGCGCAAGAGCGCCCCGACCGGCACTCTGCTTGCACAGCTCGCCGAAATCTTCCGCTCGACAGCACAGCAGCTTTTGCAGGTCTGAAAAACAGGCAACTAGCAACAAGGGCATTCGACGGACAATCAGCCCGGACACGGTCAATGGCGCTGCGAACCAGCGCCTGCCAGGTACATGCACGTTAGAAGAGAGGCCCGATGATCAACCGAAGCGGGCGATCAGGAAATCGATGGCGCTGCGCAGCATGGCCGTCGGGCGCCGATCCGGCGCGTAGACCAAATGCATCGGCGTCGGCTTGTAAGACCAATCCGGCAGTACGAGCTCCAGCCGGCCCGCATCGAGATCGGCGGCCAGCAGCAGCTCCGGCTGCAGCACGATCCCCGCTCCGTTCAGGGCCGCGACGCGCAGCGCTGCGCCCTGGTTCGTGGTAAACCGACCTTTTATCGCAATCTCTCTTACTTCATCCTCCGGACCAACCAGATGCCAGCGCCCCTGCAGGCGCCAGTAGGAATGGCCGAGGCACATGTGATTGACGAGATCTTCCGGAATTTGCGGCCGGCCGTGACGATCAAGATAGTCAGGCGATGCCGCCAGAATGCGCCGATAGGGTTTCAGCGGGCGGGCGACCAAACTGGTATCCGTCAGGTCCCCGATGTGGATGCCGAGTTCGTAACCCTCGCCGATCATGTCGTGGAGATTGTTGTCGAGAGCCAGATCGACGCTAACATCCAGATTCTGATGCAGGTACTCGACAAGAGCCGGCACAAGACTTTGCGTTCCGAAGCTGACCGGGGCAACGACCCGAAGCCGGCCGCGCGGCGCCGCTTGCAGCTCCGAGGCCGACGCCTCTGCCAGTTCGACCTCGGCCAGCACTGTCTTGCAGCGCTCGTAATAGAGCCTGCCGACCTCGGTCATCTGGTGACGGCGGGTGGTGCGGTGAAGCAACCGCGCGCCGAGCCGTTGCTCTATCGTCCCGATATGCTTGGCAACCATTGTCGCCGATACCTGGCTGATCTCGGCGGCGGCGGCAAAACTGCCATGCTCGACCACGCGCACGAACATCGCCATGCCAGCCAATTTGTCCACGATTGCATACCTATAGGTTTGGAATGAAGCAATCGGAAGCCTATTTATCACTCCGTGGTTTTGCAAGATAGTTCGGGGTGCCAAACAACTGGCGACATTCTCTCAAGGAGTTACCATGCCCATCTTGCGCTTGGAAATGCATCCCGGCCGCACACAGGACCAGAAGCGCGCCTTCGTTCGCGAGGCGACCAAGGCCGCCGCCGAAACGCTGGCGTGCCCGCCGGAATCGGTGGAAATCATCATTACCGAGATTTCGAAGGATTCCTGGGCGACAGCGGGCAAGCTGAAATCGGATAGCTAAGATAATCCGGCAAAACTATTGCCAAGCCTGACGGTCAGAGCGCGATCGTCAGGCAGAATCTGGCGCCAGACGCTGACGTCCCCACGCCTCGGCCCAATCCATCAACCGGGCCAGTTCCTGCTTGAGGGAATATGAGCGAAGGATCTCGGCAGCGTGATCGATATTCGTGCGAGGATTGTAAAACTCATCGATCTCCTTGCCGCTTTCCCGCCTGGCCGCTTCGAGGCGAGACTTCACATCCTCTACTTCGACTTTGACAGCAAAGTACTGCTTCATGACCTCGACAAGGTCGCGGTCGCTTGCATTCATTTCCATGCATACTCCACCTTACTAATTTTAGCTCCCGGCAATGATCCGATTCGGATGGCGAAATCTAGATCATTGCCTCGCTGACGGGATGGGTATCGGCGATCAAAGCCAAACTCACACGCTGCATTTCAAAGTGGAATACCGCAGCTTGCCTAATGCGCATCGCGACCTTCAGACGCGCTCTCGGCGCTATGGGTGCTCAATTTTGCGCATGCCGCACAAAACCCAGCATTTTGCGCGAGATGCCCTAGGACCAGTTTTCCTTCACCGACTGCATCACCACATTGGTGGAGGTGCTCGCGACGAAAGGCAGGCTGGAGATCTTCTCTCCCAGGACGATGCGATAGCGCCGGATATCAGAAGTACGCACCTTCAAGAGATAGTCGAAACGTCCGGCAATCATGTGACACTCCTCAATCTCCTTGATCTTCTTGATGGCATTGTTGAAGCTGAGCAAAGCCTCCTCGCGCGTGTCCGTCAGCTTCACTTCTGCAAAGGCGACATGGTCGAGGCCAAGCTTGATCGGATTGAGCACGGCCTTGAACCCGTCAATATATCCGGAGTCGATCAGCTTTTTCAGCCGTGCCTGGCATGGCGTCTTGGAAAGACCGACCCGCTCGGAAAGCTCGGTGATAGACATGCGGCCATCCTCGACCAGGGCATCGAGGATCTTTTGATCGAACTGGTCGATTTCACTGGATTTGATCATCTGCGTAGGTATTCCTATTTGAAATGGAGTAATTTGAAGTTCAATATGACTGGAAAGCCGCAGTTTCAAGGCGGAACGCTTTCCCGGAATGAAGTATGTTCTCGTCGAAGCAACGGGGAGGACCGGAAAAGGCGAAAACATCGCGCCTGCCTGGTTATCGGGACCCTTGCATTTTGAGGTTATCATGACTGTCTCTGCCCAGCTCGCCACCGAAGAACCAGCTCCAGACGCTGCCCCATTCTCGCAATTTGCGCCCCCGATCCAGCATCAGAGCCCGCTTCGAAAGGCGATCACCGCAGCCTATCGGCGCCCCGAGACCGAATGCCTCCCCATGCTGGTCGAGGCCGCCACGCTACCGGACACCGTTCGCGACGCGGCGAAGAAAACCGCCAAGACACTGATCGAGGCACTGCGCTCCAAACACAAGGGCGACGGCGTCGAAGGGTTGGTGCAGGAATACTCGCTTTCGAGCCAGGAAGGCGTCGCGCTCATGTGCCTTGCCGAGGCCCTGCTGCGCATCCCCGATACCGCAACCCGCGACGCGCTGATCCGCGACAAGATCGCCGGCGGCGATTGGAGGTCGCATCTGGGCGGTGGTCGCTCAATGTTCGTCAATGCCGCGACATGGGGTCTGGTCGTCACCGGCAAACTGACATCGACCGTAAACGAAAGCGGCCTTTCCGCCTCGTTGACCCGACTGATCGCGCGCTGCGGCGAACCGGTCATCCGTCGCGGTGTCGACATGGCCATGCGCATGATGGGCGAGCAGTTCGTCACCGGCGAAACGATCGACGAAGCCTTGAAGCGCGCCCGCTCGCTCGAGGCGAAGGGCTTCCGTTATTCCTACGACATGCTCGGCGAAGCAGCGACCACACATGCAGACGCCGAACGGTACTACCGCGACTACGAGACCGCCATTCATGCAATCGGCAAGGCGTCTGCCGGCCGCGGCATCTACGAAGGCCCCGGCATCTCGATCAAGCTCTCCGCGCTACACCCCCGCTACTCGCGCTCGCAGGTCGACCGCGTCATGGGCGAACTCCTGCCGAAGGTGAAGGCGCTCGCGCTGATTTCCAAGCAGTATAATATCGGCCTCAACATCGATGCCGAAGAGGCCGACCGGCTGGAATTGTCGCTCGATCTGCTCGAAGCGCTTTGCCTTGATCCTCAGCTCGCCGGCTGGAATGGCATCGGCTTCGTCGTGCAGGCCTATGGCAAGCGCTGCCCCTTCGTCCTCGATTTCATCATCGATCTTGCCCGCCGCTCCGGTCACCGCCTGATGGTGCGCCTCGTCAAGGGTGCCTATTGGGACGCCGAGATCAAGCGCGCGCAGCTGGACGGCCTCGAAGGCTTCCCTGTCTACACCCGCAAGATCTACACCGACGTTTCCTATGTGGCCTGCGCCAAGAAGCTGCTTTCGGCAACCGACGTCATCTTCCCGCAGTTTGCCACCCACAACGCCCAGACGCTCGCGACGATCTACCAGATGGCCGGCAACGATTTCTCGGTCGGCAAGTATGAATTCCAATGCCTGCACGGCATGGGCGAGCCGCTCTATGAAGAGGTCGTCGGCGCCAAGAATCTGGACCGTCCGTGCCGCATCTACGCGCCGGTCGGTACCCATGAAACCCTGCTCGCCTATCTCGTCCGCCGCCTGCTGGAAAACGGCGCAAATTCGTCCTTCGTCAACAAGATTGCCGATCCCGCCGTTTCCATTGCCGATCTGATCGCCGATCCCGTCGACGTTGTGCGCGCCATGCCTGTGATGGGCGCTCAGCACGACAAGATTTCTCTTCCCGCCGACCTGTTCGAGGGTAAACGGCAGAATTCCGCCGGCATCGATCTGTCGAACGAAATGGCCCTTGCCGATCTTTCCGGCCAGCTGCACGCCTCCGCCGCCAAGGGCTGGATCGCCAAACCGCTGCTTGCCGATGGTTCCGAGCGTGGCGACACACGCCCCATTCTCAATCCTGCAGACCATTCCGACATCGTTGGCCAGGTTGCGGAGCTCGATCCCAATGATGCCGCCGACGTGATGCGTCTTGCCGCGAGCGCCGCCGCCTCATGGGCATCCGTTAGCCCGGATGCGCGCGCGACGATCCTGGAACGCGCCGCTGACATGATGCAGGGTGAGATGCCCTTGCTTGTGGGCTTGACGATCCGCGAAGCGGGCAAATCTGCCGCCAACGCCGTCGGCGAGGTCCGCGAAGCCATCGACTTCCTGCGCTATTACGCAACACAGGCTCGCAAGGTACTATCGACCGAGAGCATCCCGCTCGGCCCCGTCGTCTGCATCAGCCCGTGGAACTTCCCGCTGGCGATCTTCACCGGTCAGGTTGCCGCAGCGCTCGTCGCAGGCAACCCGGTCGTCGCCAAGCCGGCCGGCAACACGCCGCTGATCGCAGCCCAGGGCGTTCGCATCCTGCATGAAGCCGGTATCCCGCACGACGTCCTCCAGTTCGTGCCGGGCAGCGGCAGAATGGGCGCGGCACTGGTCGGCGCGCCTGAAACCGCCGGCGTCATGTTTACCGGCTCGACGGAAGTTGCCCGCCTGATCCAGGCGCAGCTTGCCGAACGCCTGTCGAAATACGGCAAGCCGATCCCGTTGATTGCCGAAACCGGTGGCCAGAACGGCATGATCGTCGACTCATCGGCGCTCGCCGAGCAGGTCGTCGGCGACGTTATCGCCTCCGCCTTCGACAGCGCCGGACAGCGCTGCTCTGCCCTGCGCGTGCTGTGCCTGCAGGAAGAAGTGGCCGACCGTACGCTCACCATGTTGCGCGGCGCGCTTCGCGAACTTTCGGTCGGCCGCACCGACAAGCTCGCCATCGATATCGGACCTGTTATCGACGACAACGCCAAGCGCGGCATCGATGAGCACATCGAGCGCATGCGCAAGCTCGGTTGCTCCGTGGAACAGCTCGACCTCCCCGCCAGCGCTGCAAAGGGCACATTCGTTGCCCCCACCATCATCGAACTGAAGAAGCTGAGCGACCTCAAGCGCGAAGTCTTCGGCCCCGTGCTCCATATCATCCGCTACAAGCGCAAGGGGCTCGACAAGCTGATCGACGACGTCAACGCATCCGGCTATGGCCTGACCTTCGGTCTGCATACCCGGCTTGACGATACGATTGCCCATGTCACCAGCCGCGTGAAGGCGGGCAACCTCTACGTCAACCGCAACATCATCGGTGCCGTTGTCGGCGTTCAGCCCTTCGGTGGCCGCGGTCTTTCCGGCACCGGCCCCAAGGCGGGCGGTCCGATGTATCTGCGCCGCCTCGTCGTCTCCTCGACGGAACCGTTGCGCGACGCGAGCGTCCAGACCGATCCGGCAGCGCAGCAGTATCTCAGCTGGCTCGACAGCAACGGTGCCGTCGGGGCTGCCAAGCAGGCCAGGGCTCTTGCCGGCCAGTCGTCCCTGGGCTTCAATGTCGAACTTCCAGGCCCGGTTGGTGAGTTGAACCTTTATGCCCTGCATCCGCGTGGGCGGGTCCTGCTTGTTCCGCAGACCGCACTCGGCCTGCAGGTCCAGCTCGCCGCCGCTCTTGCAACGGGCAATTCGATCACCATCGACGCCGCCTCGGGCTTGCAGAACGAGCTTCGGAACCTGCCGTCCGCGGTTGCGAGCCGCATTTCCTGGTCGAAGGACTGGGCGGCTGACGGGCCGTTCGCCGGCGCCCTCATCGAGGGGGACGCCGAAAGGGTCAAGCAGACCATCAAGGCGATCGCCGCGCTCCCCGGCCCGTTGGTTCTCACCCAGGCCGCCACAAGCGATGAGATCGCCAACAAGGCCGATGCTTATTGCCTGAACTGGCTGCTGGAAGAGGTGACCACCTCCATCAATACGGCCGCAGCCGGCGGCAATGCGAGCCTGATGACGATCGGGTAATACCGAACGTATTCCCAGAATGTATGTCCTGTCTCTTATACACATCTCCGAGCCCACGAGACGGTCTATTAAATCTCGTATGCCGTCTTGGGCGTGAAAAAGGGGGGGGGGGGGGGGGGGGGGGGGGGGGGGGGGGGGGGGGGGGGGGGGGGGGGGGGGGGGGGGGGGGGGGGGGGGGGGGGGGGGGGGGGGGGGGGGGGGGGGGGGGGGGGG
>NZ_JAELUG010000966.1 GCF_016429255.1 Rhizobium sp. ASV8 | reverse complement strand
CCCCCCCCCCCCCCCCCCCCCCCCCCCCCCCCCCCCCCCCCCCCCCCCCCCCCCCCCCCCCCCCCTTTTCACCCAGAAGAGGGCACCCGCGATTTAATAGACCGTCTCGTGGGCTCGGAGATGTGTATAAGAGACCCATCTTCATGGTAGGGACCGTGCTCCTCGCTGTCGGCATCTTCACAACGGCGGTATGCACGCAGTACTGGCAATTCATTCTGGCGCAGGGCGTCTGTATCGGCATTGCGCACGGACTGTCTCTTATACACATCTGACGCTGCCGACGACGTGTCGTGGGGGTTGGTGTCGGTGGGGGGGGGGGAGGGGGGAAGGGGGGGGGGGGGGGGGGGGGGGGGGGGGGGGGGGGGGGGGGGGGGGGGGGGGGGGGGGG
>NZ_JAELUG010000965.1 GCF_016429255.1 Rhizobium sp. ASV8 | reverse complement strand
CCCCCCCCCCCCCCCCCCCCCCCCCCCCCCCCCCCCCCCCCCCCCCCCCACCACCCCCTCTTTTTAATGATCCGGCGACCACCGAGATCTACCCCCACGACACGTCGTCGGCAGCGTCAGATGTGTATAAGAGACAGCCTTTTGGCTTCGAGAGGTGCTAAAGTTGTTAGCGTGGTTTAGCGCGGTGGCAGTAATGCCCCGTAGATGACGCTGAGACAAACAAAAAAAGCCTGCTGGGAGAGCACCTACAGCTGTCTCTTATACACATCTCCGAGCCCACGATACGGTCTATTAAATCTCGTATTGCGTATTATGCTGGAAAAGAGGGGGGGGGGGGGGGGGGGGGGGGGGGGGGGGGGGGGGGGGGGGGGGGGGGGGGGGGGGGGGG
>NZ_JAELUG010000964.1 GCF_016429255.1 Rhizobium sp. ASV8 | reverse complement strand
CCCCCCCCCCCCCCCCCCCCCCCCCCCCCCCCCCCCCCCCCCCCCCCCCCCCCCCCCCCCCCCTATTTACACGCAGAAGCCGGAATACGAGATTTAATAGACCGTCTCGTGGGCTCGGAGATGTGTCCCCCCCCCCCCAAAAAGGAAGAGCTTACGGTACGAACGAGAAGCCCAAATTTATTGCTCCTGCCTGGAGATTTTTCCAACAACACCAAGTTTGTGTCTTTACCAGTCGAGCGCTTCCAAAACGGCTGTCTCTTATACACATCTGACGCTGCCGACGACGTGTCGTGGGGGTAGGTGGGGGTGGGGGGCGGAGGAGGAGAAAGGGGGGGGGGGGGGGGGGGGGGGGGGGGGGGGGGGGGGGGGGGGGGGGGGGGGGGGGGGG
>NZ_JAELUG010000963.1 GCF_016429255.1 Rhizobium sp. ASV8 | reverse complement strand
CTACACAATAGTGTAAGATTGAAGTTGGTGCTTGTCCTCAGTCGATGTCGCACGGGGTGCAAACGCCAACAGCACGTGTCGTCACGTCAAGAGTCAGACAGGCAGGAGCGAACAACTGAAAATGTCACCGCAGCTGCCAATTGACAACAAAGGTCTCCATATCAAACGCGGACTTCTAAGCTCCCAAGTCCGAGTATCGAATCTCGAGTCCTTCAATCAAGTGGTTTAGCTCACCCATATCATCACTCGTTATCACTCAGAATACCTTACTCGCTGCTCGTCATACCCTGTTCCATACCACCCTGGGACCGCCACCACCTTCTCCACCAAATAGCGCATATGGTGGAATCTACTATTACGCTTACAAGAAAAGGAAGCTCGATTATTC
>NZ_JAELUG010000962.1 GCF_016429255.1 Rhizobium sp. ASV8 | reverse complement strand
CCCCCCCCCCCCCCCCCCCCCCCCCCCCCCCCCCCCCCCCCCCCCCCCCCCCCCCCCCCCCCCCTCTACCACGCACACGCCGGCATACGCGATTTAATAGACCGTCTCGTGGGCTCGGAGATGTGTATAAGAGACACGTCGTGTCGACATAAGTAAAATCAGTGAATCCTTTCTCAGATTGTGTGAAGGGCGGCCGATTATGATCTACCCTCAGTTTACTGGTCCAATTGTCTAACGACCAGTCATTAATGCTGTCTCTTATACACATCTGACCGCTGCCGACGACGTGTCGTGGGTGTGGGGGTCGGGGGGGGGGGGTGAGTGTGAGAGGGGGGGGGGGGGGGGGGGGGGGGGGGGGGGGGGGGGGGGGGGGGGGGGGGGGGGGGGG
>NZ_JAELUG010000961.1 GCF_016429255.1 Rhizobium sp. ASV8 | reverse complement strand
CCCCCCCCCCCCCCCCCCCCCCCCCCCCCCCCCCCCCCCCCCCCCCCCCCCCCCCCCCCTTTCTCACCCCCCCGCCCCCCACCCATATACACCCCCACGACACGTCGTCGGCAGCGTCAGATGTGTATAAGAGACAGTGCTAGGAGATGTAGCAACGGTGTGGTATGTCCGCACAGGCAATCTCTCCACCACTGACTTTGGTGCACGCCACCTACGGCGGCGAATGCGAGCTCGAAGAATCAGAAGTGCGTCTGTCTCTTATACACATCTCCGAGCCCACGAGACGGTCTATTAAATCGCGTATTCCCTCTTCTGCGTGAACAGAGGGGGGGGGGGGGGGGGGGGGGGGGGGGGGGGGGGGGGGGGGGGGGGGGGGGGGGGGGGGGGG
>NZ_JAELUG010000960.1 GCF_016429255.1 Rhizobium sp. ASV8 | reverse complement strand
CCCCCCCCCCCCCCCCCCCCCCCCCCCCCCCCCCCCCCCCCCCCCCCCCCCCCCCCCCCCCCCTCTTTTCACCCCGACGACGGAATACGAGATTTAATAGACCGTCTCGTGGGCTCGGAGATGTGTATAAGAGACAGTTCCATAGGAGACGCAATACACGAATGCAGTCACGGTGATCCGACGCAGGGAACCTGCGTACATAGTCGCGCACCAATTCCAGTATACTTGCTAAGAAACCACCGAGCCTGACCCTGTCTCTTATACACATCTGACGCTGCCGACGACGTGTCGTGGGTGTGGGGGTCGGTGGGGGGGGGGGGGGGGGGGAGGGGGGGGGGGGGGGGGGGGGGGGGGGGGGGGGGGGGGGGGGGGGGGGGGGGGGGGGGGG
>NZ_JAELUG010000959.1 GCF_016429255.1 Rhizobium sp. ASV8 | reverse complement strand
GAACAGATCACGAGTAGCGCTTGGAGGCGCATTTGAATATCCGCTCGAGAATAGAGGCTTGGATGGCATATCCTGCTTAGCTGTGAGTGGATGTCCGACGCATGTCACTAATACGTTGGAGAGTCTCACCTTCTTGAACTGGGACGATGGTCGGACTGGCGGCCCCTTAATGTGCTGCTGCGTTCCGGACTCAACCTCGTCCTGACCAACTTCACTCGTCCGGCGCCTCTTGCCATCCTTAGCCTGGTATGCCGGTCCAGCACGGGACTGGGGGCGCCGATCTTGTGAATCTTCATTTGGCTCCTGTGCCGCAGCGCGCTTCACTCCGGCCTTGCCTGCAGCAAGCCTGCTTGCTTCCTCGTTTTGGCGTTGCGTCCCAGTCATCACA
>NZ_JAELUG010000958.1 GCF_016429255.1 Rhizobium sp. ASV8 | reverse complement strand
CCCCCCCCCCCCCCCCCCCCCCCCCCCCCCCCCCCCCCCCCCCCCCCCCCCACCCACCCTCTTTTTACTGATACCGCCACCCCCGACATCCACACCCACGACACGTCGTCGGCAGCGTCAGATGTGTATAAGAGACAGATTTCGGCCATCCTGTACGAGTTGCCTGGGCTTTGTTCCGCTTGACCATACGCCGATCACTATGTCTCTTTCCCGTTTTCAATCCATCTCGCTGCGAGTAAACACGTATATAGCTGTCTCTTATACACATCTCCGAGCCCACGAGACGGTCTATTAAATCTCGTATGACGTCTACTGCTAGAAAAAAGGGCGGGGGGGGGGGGGGGGGGGGGGGGGGGGGGGGGGGGGGGGGGGGGGGGGGGGGGGGGGGG
>NZ_JAELUG010000100.1 GCF_016429255.1 Rhizobium sp. ASV8 | reverse complement strand
TTCGCTTCTTGCGCGTTAGCTCTTGCGCATTGGCGCAGCCGCAGAACGGCCGCGCCCTCTTGCGCCACATGCTTCAGGCTTCCGCCCGGTCGCGTTGCTCATCATGGGCAGCGGCATGGGTAAGACCGTTGCGCTTGTTGTAGCGGATCGACGACCAGAGCGAGATACCGATCAGGGTCGCGCCGCCAAGGCCGGTGATGACTTCCGGAATATGCGTCAACGTCTGCACATACATGATCACCGAAAGGATCAGGATGGCATAGAAGGCGCCATGTTCGAGGTAGCGGTAATGGGCAAGCGTGCCCTTTTCCACCAGCATGATCGTCATGGAGCGGACATACATCGCACCGATGCCGAGGCCGATGGCGATGATGAACAGGTTCTGCGTCAGGGCAAAAGCGCCGATCACGCCGTCGAAGGAGAAGCTCGCATCGAGGACTTCGAGATAGAGGAAAGCACCGAAGCCGCCTTTTGCCGCCGCGGACATCGTCTTTTGCGAGGCGTCCAGGAAGCCTGCCAGCACCTCGACAAGCAGGAAGGTCAACAGGCCATAGATCGAGGCATGCAGGAAGGTCGTCGCATCGTCGCCGTCGAGAATGTAGGTGAAGGCGAGGACAATAACGAGCACGAAAGCGATTTCAACGCCTTTGACCGTGGCGTAATGCGCCATGCGCTTTTCAATGAAGCTGATCCAGTGAACATCCTTCTCGTGGTTGAAGAAGTAGGTCAGGCCGACCATCATCAGGAAGGTGCCGCCGAAGGCCGCGATCGGAAGATGTGCGGCCCGCATGATCTCGCCATACTGCTCCGGCTTGGTTGCGGCGAGCTTCAGCGCTTCCCAGGGATCGATCCACGCGGCGATGGCAACGATTGCCAGCGGAAAGACGATGCGCATGCCGAAGACGGCAATGATGATGCCCCATGTCAGGAAGCGATGCTGCCAGACGGGGGTCATTTCCTTCAGCTTGTTGGCATTGACGATGGCGTTATCGAAGGAAAGCGAAATTTCGAGCACGGCCAGAACCGAGCATATGAAGAAGGCCGTCGCCAGGCCGCCAAACGTGCCTGTGGTGTTCCAGCCTAAAAAAGCCCCAAGGGCAAGGCCGCCGATGGTGACGGCGAAAGCCCAGCCGAAATAGCTGAGCATGGATTTGGAAGCGGTGGGCGTCGTCGTCATCGACGCACCTCGCCGCGGAGGAGGTTGAATCCCGAAAAAGCGCGCAGCCACATACCGTAGACGGCATGCGGGTGAGGCATGGTCAAGCTGTTCATGGAAAAAGTCCGCCGGCTCATCTGCAGGCGGTACCGACATCGCGAGAGCGCCGTAAAAACTCTCGCCAGAGGGGCCCGGCACCATAGTTCAATCCATCGCCGATGTCAGGGAGGCGTGGAGATTGATATAAGGTAGTGAAGTCACAGCGGACGTCAAGAGCCAGGGGTTGAAATCCTGCCCGAGGCACCACTTCCAAATTCGACAATGTGGGGAACCAAACGGGAAGGGTGGCGTTTGACCATCAGGCTTGTTTGTGCTGCCCGTCTTGCCTGGATGACTGAGACCGATAGGAGAACTTCCCATGAGCCCTAATCCCATTCATCATAAAGCGCAGGAAAAGAAGCCGGAGTTGACCGAACGGCAGAAGAAGGCACGATCGAATACGCTTCGTCAGGCGCAGGTGCTGCCGCCGCACCAAGTCGATCTCACCCTGCATCCGGTAACGCATGAGGACGTCCATGTGCCGGCCCATGTCAACGGTGCGGACCTGTCGCGCGAGGCGCCGGCCGACGCCAATCATGGACATAGGCCGAAAAGCGGTTCGCGGCATTGATGCGGCCGCGAACCATCCAATGATCCGTGCCTATTTGTGGCGAGGGGTTTTGCCGTCTGACGTGAAGCTGCCATTGAAGCTCATCTCGGGCGATTTGGCCGAGCATTGGATGGCGATCGCCTTGCCCTCGTAGGGGTTTGCGAAAGTGCAGGTGCCCTTGGCTTCGACCTGGCCCGACATCTTGTTGCCGGCTCCCGTCGAGATAACGTCGATCGGCAATTGTGCGGTGCCCTTCTGGCTGCCGGGCTTGATGCCTTTGCCATTGCCGCGGAAGCCCAGCATTTTGCCGCCGGAGGTGAAAATGAAGGTCACGGAGCCATCAGGTGCGGTCACGCTGGCGAGTTCCGCCTTGCAGCCTTTGGAGGCGTCGAGCTTGCCAACCACGAGTTTGGAGCATTTTCCAGTGACGACGGTGACGCCCTGTGTCGGAAAATTCTCTACGGGCGCAGCCGCGGCCGATGTGGCGACCAGCGCCGTCAATCCAAAAGCAATGCATGCGAATCGCATAAGAGGGGCTCCTTTCAAGCCCCTGCAAGTTCGCCGATCAAAATGTGGCAGTCAACCCGAAGCCTTCATGGGGTTCGGACGTCATTCCGGAACGAGCGAGCCGATCAAGTGCAGCAATGCATTCTGCCTGTTGCCGCCGCCGGCCAGAAATTCATAGAGGGTCATGGTTTTTTCACTGCCGCCATCGACCGTAAAATCGGCCTCACGGATGACGAAGACCTCGCCGCTTTCCGTGTCCCGGGCAAGATGGAAATGATACTCGTCTCCATTTGGCTTGTGGTTTTTGTAGAAGTGCCGCTTTACGACCGTCATCTCGTCCTCCCGTATGACCAATGCCCTGATATGACAGTAGGATGACGGCGCGCTTGGAAGTCAAGCGGCTTGTGGCGGGAAGTTATGTCGCAGGGTCACCAGGGCCGGATCGCGGCGAACATCAGCATGTGATTGGATATCGGCGAAAAGGCGATTATTCTAAATCCTGCGCTCGAATATTCGAGCCGCTACAAGCGGGAGATCGAAGCTCATGAAAATGATGTTGGCTTTGGGTGCGATATTGAGTCTGGCATGCGTCTCAGCCGGCGAGGCGCCTTCGAATTATCAGTCCTATCATGGTGCCGTGCGCGTCGACAGCGATCCGGTGTTGCTGGCGAAATATGGCAGAGCCCTCAATCATTGCGAACCTGAGGCCTACTCCTGGCGGCGAGGCTCGCCGGATCCGGAGAGCACGCTTTACTGGCTGGCGCTGAGAAACTGCCTCTATCGCCAAGGGTTCCTGGATAGGGGCGCCTACGCCTATCCGACGACGACACTGGGACTTCGGCATATTCTGGAGCAATAGTCGGCAGGGATCTATCGCTGCCGCTAGCGCATAGCTGCCGGACGGACAAAGGTTCGGCAGGAGATCGGCGCATTGCGGGAGCCTGAAACTGAAAAGGCCTTTCGATTTCTCGAAAGGCCTTGCTTTTCAGCGAATTAGGATGGTGGGCGTGACAGGGATTGAACCTGTGACCCCTACGATGTCAACGTAGTGCTCTCCCGCTGAGCTACACGCCCATCCGATGGCGGCGCATAGATCACAAAACCCCGGGTGCCGTCAATAGGCTTTTTTTCGGTTTTGTGACGAGGCCGCCGGAAGCCTTACGCGGCAAGGAGTTTGTTGACTTCGTCGACCAGCTCGCGAAGGTGAAAAGGCTTGGAAAGGACCTTCGCATCCTTCGGCGCCTTCGAATCAGGGTTCAGTGCTACTGCGGCAAAACCGGTGATGAACATCACTTTCAGATCCGGATCGAGTTCGGTGGCGCGCCGCGCCAGCTCGATGCCGTCCATCTCCGGCATGACGATATCCGTCAAAAGCAGCGAGAACGGCTCTTCGCGCAGCCGGTCGTAGGCGCTTGCTCCATTGTCAAAGGACAAGACCTTGTAGCCGGCTTTTTCGAGCGCCTTCACAAGGAAGCGACGCATGTCGTTGTCATCTTCGGCAAGAAGTATCTTCTGGGTCATCATCTCTATCGCTAATCAATATTGTCTTGTTGGCACGTCCAGGGTTTAGGTTAGCGCTCCGCCGTAAACAAGCCGTGAATGGTGAGCCATAACGCGCTCATCCGGCATTTGTTCGAGGCATAAGCACATCCTACGAAAACGTTTCAGGTTTTCGCTGAGCGCACATCGGGAGATTTCGATTTCGGCGCTTTGGATTAAGGCCATTTCGGTCAAGTTACTATGGACTTGCCGTCATGCAACTGGCAACATGACAACTGCGACAAGTTGTTGACATGGTAAAGACGTTGATGTCCGCGGAAATGCGTAGTTACGAGATTTACGAGGTATTGGAGCCCGCCTCCCAGACGATACCGTTTGTCTATAGCTCGCCGCATAGCGGCCGCATCTATCCTCCTGATTTCGTCGCTCAATCCCGCCTGCAGGGCATCGCCATCCGCCGCTCGGAAGATCACTATGTCGACGAGCTTTTTTCCGCGGCAAGCTCTCTCGGTGCACCGCTGCTGCTCGCCAATTTTCCGCGCGCCTATATCGATGTGAACCGCGAGCCCTATGAGCTCGATCCGCGCATGTTCGACGGCGCCCTGCCGCCCTATGCGAATATCAATTCGCTGCGGGTCGCCGGAGGGCTCGGCACGATCCCGCGAATCGTTGCCGAGAATATGGAGATCTATGCGCGTCGCGTGCCTGTAGAGGATGCGCTTCAGCGAATCGAAACGATCTACAAGCCCTATCACGCGACCCTTCGGCGGCTGATTGCGCGCACGCATGTCAAATTTGGTTTCGGCGTGCTGGTCGATTGTCATTCCATGCCGGGCAATATCCGAATCGCTGGCAGCAATATCCGGCCGGATTTCATTCTCGGCGATCGCTATGGCACCAGTGCTTCGGCGGAGCTGTCACGCGCGGCCATGCAGATTCTTGAAGAGCTGGGTTTCAACGCGGTGCGCAACAAACCCTATGCAGGCGGTTTCATCACCGAGCACTATGGTCGTCCATCGCGCGGGCTGCACGCGCTGCAGATCGAGGTCAACCGCTCGCTGTATGTCGACGAAACGACGCTGGAGAAGCGCCCGGATTTCGATCAGATCGCCGCAGCCATCACGCTCTTTATGAAACGCATTGCCGAACATGTGGAATCCTATACAGGCGATCCCGCGCTGGCCGCGGAATAGGATCGATTTCCATATTTCATTCTGAATATTTGGGATGTTCTCGCGTCACCGCGATCGGCAATCCTGCTTGTGCGGGCGTTGTCGTGCTTTTTGCCGGTTGGTCATCTGACAATGCGCAAAAAGAACCGCGCTCGTGGCGCGGCTAAGTCTAGGGAGGAAACACCCAGGAAGGGCATTTACAGTCAGAAGACTGTAGCGGGATAATGCTGCTGCATTGCACAAATGTCAAGCATTTTGTTGCATTGCAAAATATTTAGGCAATTTGAAAAATCCTGCCTGATTCGCAGGCATTCTGCGCGCTGTGTCATCATCCGGTTTGCTTCGTGGCGCTTATGCGCTATGACATCGCCATCCCGCCACGCACCTGGATTGACCATGCTCCCCGATCGCTCGTTCTTCTATCGACTGGCCGAAGCGGCCAAGGCCGAAACCCTGCCGCGCTTCAGAGCTGGTGTTGACGTGGTCAATAAGGAAGCCAAGGGCTTCGATCCGGTGACCGAAGGCGACCGCGCCGCAGAAGTGGCGATTCGCGCGCTGATCGAATCAGAGTTTCCCGATCACGGCATTCTCGGCGAAGAGCATGGTAGCGTCGGGCTCGACCGCGAGCATGTCTGGGTGATCGACCCGATCGACGGCACGCGCGCATTCATCTCCGGCGTTCCGGTGTGGGGCACGCTGATCGGCTTGCAGAAGAACGGTCGCGCCGTCATGGGCCTTATCGATCAGCCTTTCACCGGCGAGCGCTATTTCGCCGATGGCAATGGGTCCACCTATTCCGGTCCGGACGGCGAAAAAAAGCTGCAGGTTCGCGATTGCGGCGACCTCTCGAACGCTATTCTCTTCACCACGTCACCGCATCTGTTCGTCGGCGAGGAGCTTGCCAAGTATCGCGAAATCGAGAGCCAGGTGCGTCTCTTCCGCTACGGCACCGATTGCTATGCCTATGCGTTGCTGGCGGCCGGCCATGTCGATCTCGTCATCGAGAATTCGCTGAAGCCCTACGATGTCGGCGGTATCATTCCGGTCATCGAGCAGGCCGGCGGCATCATCACGACATGGGATGGCGGCCGTCCGGAGATGGGCGGTTCGATCATCGCGGCCGGCAGCCGTGCCGTCTATGAGCAGGCTCGGGCTATTCTGGCTCGCTAGAGCATTTCCAGGAAAAGCGCGCAGCGGTTTTCCGTCCGGAATGCGTAAAGAACCAGGAAGATGGAGCGTGTCCGCGATTCAAAGCGGAGCGGAGACGCTCTCTGACCTCAATCTGTGCATGGCTTATCGGGCGATTTGTGAAAGACGGGTCGCTTAAGCCCCTGCTTCCACTTCATAAGCATTCGTCACCGCGTCGCTGCCGGGAATGAAAGCATGGATCGCGGCGAGTGCCTGGTTTCGGTAGATATCCCGCTCCTGCAGGATTTCATGCTTGGACCCGTGAACAGGCACGAGTTGTGCAGCCCGAAAGTAACGCGACAGCCGTTCCTGATTGGCATAGGGCACCACGCCGTCTCGCGTCGGTGCGATCAGAACGGTCGGAATGGGTATCGAGAACAGGTGTTCGGGTCTGTTGACAAGCTCGATCGTCTGGAAGGCCTGGGATAGCCAGCGTGCCGTCGGCGGCCCCAGGCAGAGCTGCGGATAGGTCGCGCCGATACCGATATTGCGCCGATAGCGCTGCTCGTCCGTCGTCAGCGGATTTTCGGCGAACGGCTTTTCCTTGAATTTCTTGCTGAACTGCATGCGGCCAAGTCCGATATTGCTGGCCGTACTGGAAAGAAAGCGGATGAGGTTGGGGGAGGCGCCATGACCCATCAGGCCGATAAAGGGCGCGGACAGCACCATGCGCTCGATGCGGCTTCCGAGCCTGGGGGCGGCGGACAAAGCGATCAGACCGCCTGTCGAATGCGCAAGCAGAAAGAAGGGAAGGCGCGTATCCGGCAGGACGATTGTGTCCAGGAAAGCCGTGAGATCGCGCTCGTAGTCGGAAAACCGGCGGACATGGCCGCGCAGCGGATCCTTCAGCAACCGCTCCGATCCGCCCTGGCCGCGCAGATCGAAGGTTGCAACCCAAAGACCCTTGGCCGTGAGATCGCGGATCGTCTCGAAATACTTCTCCATGAATTCGTTGCGGCCCTGCAGCAACACAACGGTCCCGCGGGCAATCGGCTGCTCGCACCGGAAAACGGCATAGCGCAGTTTGCGCCCGTCGAAGCTCTCGAAGAACCCTTCGGTGCGGTTTTCCGGCACGGGATTGTCTGCCGTGGAATAGAGGACCGAATCCATCGCGATGTCGCGCCTCGCTTGAGAAATGGCTTGTTCTAAGGGGATAGCTCAGGTGGGACGAATTGCAACAGGTTTGTGGCTTTTCTCGGCATGAGGCCTTCCCGGGGCTCTTGAGGGACGGGACGCGGGATTGTCCTTATCAGGATTTCGGCGCTGCACCGCGCCGTTCGAGTGCGGTCTTGCGGATGATCTCGGCGATCTCCGGGCTGCTGCTCGACAGCATCTGGAAATCCGAGGAATAGAGCGACAGCAACGAGACTTCGGTCGTGGCGCTGACGGTTGCCGAGCGGGGTTCGCCGGTGATCAGCGCCATCTCGCCGAAGAAACTTCCGGAGCCAAGTTCCACCGGGTTCGGGGTGGCGACGCTGACGCGACCTTCGACGATGAAGAACATCTGGTCGCCGGCCTCACCCTTGCGGCAGATGATGCCGCCGGCTGGCACGACGCGAGGTCTCAGCGCGCGCACGATTTCGATGAGCGCTCCCGAGCCAAGTTTCTGGAACAGCGGCACGGCTGCCACCAGCTGCCAGTTACGTACGAAATCCTGGCGGCGGACCTCCTCGTAGAAGCCTGTGGCGAGGATACCGGCCCAGAGTGCGAAGATGCCGATCCCGCTCATCATCACCAGTCCGGCGAGCACGCGACCGGCAAAGCTCTGCGGGATCTCATCGCCATAGCCTGTCGTCGACAGCGTGACCACCGCCCACCACATGGCCAGCGGAATGCTGCCGAACTTGTCCGGCTGAACGTCGCGCTCGATGACATAGGCCGCGAGTGCGGCGCCGAACAGAACGATGACGAAGATCGAGGTGACGCCGATCAGGTTGCGCGCCTCCTTGGTCAGGACCCTGCCCAGGAGGCGAAAGAAGGTCGAACCGCGTAGCGGCTTCAGCAGCCAGATGGCGCAAAAAAGGCTTTGGTCGCGGCCGCGGGCGAGAAAGAATGCCGCCAGGGGGACCAGAACGGCAAGCACGTCGACAGCTATTTCCAGCGATCTGCCGCGGATGTCTCTCGCCCGCTGCATGATCAGCGTCTCGATCAATTGCAGAACATAGGCGGCCCACACGCAGACGAGCACGATCTCCAAGGTGCTTCTGGTCTGGCCGGTCATATCGGGCGTGGTGAGTGCGGCCACGGTTGCCAGGCCGATTGTCGCGAGCAATGCATTCAGCGATGCGGAGATCTTCGAGAAAGAAAGTGCCGACATTCGATACCCCAGGGCAGGCCCGCCATATCGCCAGCATAGGATGCCTCCGATCCCGGCGTAAAGGGCTGGCGGTTCATGCCCGGCAATCTATGTCATCAGCCGCTATCGCTGACCGACATCCAGAGGAAAACCCTTGAAGGGCTTGATCTCCTTGAGCACGAACGTCGTTTGCATTTCCTTGATGCGCGGCAGGCGGCGAACGACGGCCATGGCGAAATCCGCGTAACTGTCGAGGTCGGCGGCAACAACCTGCAGCAGGAAATCGGCGTCTCCGGCGATGCTGTAGCAGGCCACGACTTCGCTCAGCTTCAAGACGTCGCGTGAGAATTCCTCGGCTTCGGCTTCGCTATGGCTATCGATCTTCACCCGGATGAAGGCCAACACGCCGAGGCCGATCTGGCGCCTGTCGAGGGTTGCCGCGTAGCCCTGGATCACGCCGGTTTCTTCCAATTGACGCACGCGCCGCCAGCACGGGGACGTAGAGAGCCCGACTTCCGACGAAAGGGCCTGGTTCGTCAGGCGGCCGTCCTTCTGGAGCGCTCCGAGAATTTTCAAGTCGATCTGTTCAAGCGTTGAGGGCATATCTGGCCGTAATTTCCGTTAGACTAGGTAGGTTCTACCATATTCAATCAAATCCCGGCAATGAAAGGTAAGATCGTCCCCGGTATCGGAGATAATCTGATCGGGAAATCAACGTCAGCAACAGGCCTCCCATGTTTCCCGATATTCGTCTCGCCATCATCATCAATCCGGACCTGCCGCTGGGGCTGATCGCCAACACCGCCGGCGCCATTGCAATCGGGCTGGGGGCGCGATTTCCAGTACTTGCCGCGCAGCAACTGACCGACAGGGAAGGGCGCGCCATCGACATCAGTTCGAACATGCCGGTTCCGATGTTGCAGGCCGATGCCGAGACCATCCGGTTGCTACTATTGAAGGCATTGCCGCAACAGGGCGAGCGGGCGGTCGTTGCATTTCCGGCCTTTGCGCGCTCGCTGCACGACTACAGGGAGTATGAGGCAGCATTTCCCGACCGCGACCTCAACATGGAAGCGATCGACGGCTTGGGAATTGCAGGCCCGTCGAAATGGGTGAAATCGCTGACGGGCTCGCTGAAGCTGTTGCGATAACGGCCGACGCCGCCTCGATTGCGGACGGAAAACCGCGTCACTCTTTTTGTTGAATTGATGGGTGGCCGGAAAGAAAAGGGCCGGCTCGCGGGATAGAGAGATCCGCTTCGCCGGCCGAGCAGGACTGAAGAAGAAGGGACGATACACTTCAGTCATCGGATGATGGTGTTCCGATGGTTTATTGATAGACCCGCCAGCCTGAACGGGTTCCGAACCGCTCGTTCATCTACGGTTCACGCAGCTTTCTTTGCAAAATGCGTCCTGCCGCAGAGGGGGCTTGAACTCCGGAAATGCGATCCCCATCTCTTTTTCGCGGGTGCCAAAAGGGCCTGCGGAACCGTCCCGAGGCTGCCAGAAGTGGGGTCATGGGACAAAAATTGAAATCGCAATCGTCGCTCACAGGAGGACTCCATGCGTCACGTAGACTTCTCTCCCCTCTACCGCTCCACCGTCGGTTTCGACCGTCTTTTCACCATGCTCGACAGCCTTGGCCAGCCGGATCAGGCCCAGACCTATCCGCCCTACAACATCGAGCGCACGGGTGAAAATACCTATCGCATTACCATGGCCGTTGCGGGTTTCGATGAAAAGGAACTGAGCATCGAGGCTCATGCCCATGTCCTTCAGGTCAAGGGCGAAAAGAGCGAAGAGCCGGCTGAAACCAGCGAATATCTTTATCGCGGTATCGCCAAGCGCGCCTTCGAGCGTCGTTTCCAGCTCGCCGACCATGTCGAGGTCCAGGCTGCTTCGCTGAAGAATGGTTTGCTGCACATCGATTTGCTGCGCAACATTCCCGAAGCCATGAAGCCCCGCCGGATCTCCATTGAGGCCGAGCCCGTGGAAACCCCGAAGGCTATCGAGGCTCACATCAACTAACCCATGCCGGGGTGGCGGACTTAGGCCCGTCGCCCCTGATCCTCCCAAGATCAAACAAAAGCGGCGTCCCACAGGGGCGCCGCTTTTGTTTTGGAGATATAGGCAGGAGGTCAGGCCGCGTTGGTCGCTTCGCCCGATTTTGCTCCTGTCTGTGCCTTTGCGGCCTCGCGCCGTTTGGCTGCGTCGGCATATTTCTGGGCAAGCACGGCGCAGGTCATCAGCTGGATCTGGTGGAACAGCATCAACGGCAACACGATGGCGCCGATGCTCTGGCCGGCGAAAATGACGTTGGCCATCGGCACGCCGCTTGCCAGCGACTTCTTCGAGCCGCAGAAGGTGATGGTGATCTCGTCGGCCTTTGCAAAGCCGAGAGCGCGGCTGCCGAACATGGTGATGCACAGCACCATGGCGAGAAGCACCATGTTGGCGACGATGACCGTGACGATGTCGAGCACGGAGAAGGTATGCCACAGGCCTTCAACTACGGCCTCGCTGAAAGCCGAATAGACGACCATAAGGATCGAACCGCGGTCGACGGGCATCAGGATCTTCTTCTTCGAACGAATCCAGTCGCCGATCCACGGCTGCAATAGCTGTCCGGCAATGAACGGGGCCAGCAGTTGCAGCATGATCTGCCACAGGACATCCCAGGAAAAGCCGCCGCCCTGACCGCCGACCGAGAACAGGATGCCGACCAGCAGCGGTGTCAGGAACATGCCGAAGATGTTCGAGGCCGAAGCGGAGCAGATGGCGGCGGGCACGTTGCCGCCAGCGATGGACGTGAAGGCGATCGAGGACTGCACGGTCGAGGGCAGAACGCTCAGGAACAGCATGCCCGTATAGAGCGACACGGGCAGGATACTGTTCGGGACGATCTGGCCCATCGCCAGTACAAGGAGCGGGAAGACGCCGAAGGTGGTCAGCAGGATGACGAGGTGCAGCCGCCAATGCAGCATGCCGGCAATGACGACATCGCGCGACAGGCGCGCACCATGCAGGAAGAACAGCAGGCCGATGGCGAAGTTGGTGGCAATGCCAAAATACTTGGCGCTCGCGCCATGTACCGGAAAGAAGGATGCCGTCAGAACGGTGAGCACCAGCAGCATGGTGAAGGTGTCTGGAAGAAAGCGGCGCATCGTGCCAATCCCAATCGCAAGTCTTGATATTAATCCTTGCAGATAGACCTATCGCGATCCACGATGCAAGGAATAACAGTTATCGTAAAGTCGGATAAGCATCATGCTGGACCTCACACAATTACGCAGTTTCGTCGCCGTCGAGCAGATGGGCAGTTTCACGCTGGCGGCGGAGCGGCTTGGTCTCGGCCAATCCACGGTCAGCCAGCATATACAGCGTTTGGAAACCGAGCTTGGCCGCAAGCTCTTGGCGCGCGACACGCATCGCGTCGTTTTGACGGGTGATGGCGAGGCGTTGCTTGGCCATGCCCGGCAGATGCTCTCGATCGAAGGCGAGGTGCGGCAGCTCTTTGCCGGCAACAGCCTGCGGGGCAGCCTGCGCCTCGGTGTCTCTGAGGATTTCGTTACCAGCCAGCTTCCCGATGTGCTGGAGGAGTTCGTTCGGTCGCACCCCTCCGTCGATCTCGAGTTGACGGTCGCCTTGAGCGGCACTCTCTATGAAATGCAGGATAATGGCGATCTCGATCTGGTGCTCGCCAAGCGCCGGCTTGGCGATGTCAGAGGAACGCTTGTTTATCGCGAGCCGCTGGTCTGGCTGGCACGCGATCCGGAGCGGATCCGCAATCTTGCAGCGCCCTTGCCGCTGATTGCCTTTCCGACGCCGAGCGTTACACGGGCGGTTGCGCTGGAGGCGCTGCGCCGGCAGCAGATGCCGTGGCGGATCGTCTGCACCTGCGGCAGCCTCAGCGGCCTGACGGCGGCAGCGCGCGCGGGCATGGGGGTTCTCGTTCAGCCGAGGAGCATGGCGCCTGCGGGTTTGATGGAGATCGCGCCGGGTTGGCTGCCGGCTCTAGAGGACGTCGAGTTCGTGCTCGTGCCCCGCAAGGGCGCGGACCAACTTTTGGTTAGAGCGCTCTCCGAGGATATTCTGGCGAAGGTCAGAGGTCCGCGATCAAGCTGACGATAGTCGGCCTATCACGCGATGGAAAAGCCGTTTTCGATCATGCCGCCAGGATTGGGCATTTGCCGTCACATATTTCGCCGGCGCACATTCTTCTTCATGCGGCCAAATCGTTCGGCGCAGACGATTCAGACTGACGTCAGCTTCCGGCGCTATCTTGAGTAGCGATGTACGAGCTGCGCAAGGATATCCGAGCCGATGACATATGGTGCCATCTTCATTTCCGGGCTTGTTGTCTGCGTCATGGCAATGACGATGATCGTTCACCGCGCACCAGCCGCCGATCTATCGAGCTTTGCAATGCTCGCCCATAGCAACTAAGAATTATATTTCCAGTCGTTCTTCTGAGCGCCGTCCGGCAAGAAGCCGGCTACGGCGCTCTTTTTAATCTGCCATCAGGCCAGGCAGGCGAGGAAGTTCGCGACATCGGCTTCGGTTGTCGCGAAGCTGGTCACGAGGCGGATCAGCGTTTCATCGCTGCCGACGAGTTCCGGCTGAGATTCCGGGATCGGCCATTCATAGAATTTTGCGCCCTTGTCTTCGGCTGCCTTGGCGGAGGATTTCGGTATGATTGCGAAAACCTCGTTGGATACCGTTGGCCAGGCGAGGTGGGCTTTCGGAGCCTTCTCGATGCCGGCGCGCAGACGGTCGGCCATGCTATTGGAATGGCGGGCGAGATCGAGCCAGAGACCATCCTGGAAATAACCGTCGAACTGGGCGGCGATGAAGCGCGACTTGGAGAAAAGCTGGGCGGCGCGCTTGCGGATGAATTGCATCTCCTTTGCCTTCTCGGGATCGAAGAAGACAATGGCTTCCGCGCACCAGCAGCCGTTCTTGGTGCCGCCGAAGGACAAAATGTCGACGCCGCGCTTCCATGTCATCTCGGCCGGGCTGGCGCCGAGGGCAATCAGAGCATTCGCGAAGCGCGCGCCATCCATATGCAGCGGCAGGCCGTTCTCTTTGGCGATGGCGGCGATGGCGTCGATCTCGGCGAGCGAATAAACGGTGCCGATTTCCGTCGCCTGCGTGATGGTCACGGCAGCGGCGCGACCATGATGCACGGCATCCTGCGGAAAGCGGCCAACCTTGGTGGCAAGCGCCTTGGGATCTATCTTGCCGAGCGCTCCGTCTACCGTTGCGAGGCGCGCGCCGCTGAAGAAATCGGGTGCGCCGCATTCGTCTTCGGCGACATGCGCCTCGGTATGGCAGAAGCTGATGCCTCCCGGCTTTTGAACGCTGGCAAGCGACAGCGAGTTGGCAGCCGTGCCGGTGGCGACAAAGAAGACGGCGACTTCACGCTCGAAGATCTCGCTGAATTTGGCTTCGATTTTTTGGTCGAGGTCGCTCGTGCCATAGGCCGATGCGAAGCCTCCGGACTCGGCGAGGAGACGTTCGGCGATCTTGGAATGGGCGCCGGCCCAATTGTCGGAGGCAAAGAACATGGAAATGCACCAGATAAAATGAGTGAGCTACGGGAGCGATAGATAGGGTCGGCGGGACATTACGCCAATGCAAAAACCTATCAAGAGCAAGAACTTGAAGAACCCATCACAGAAATTGATCTGCGCAATCAACAAATAAAATGATGCGCTACAGCGAAACTTTATTGCTCCATTTCTGCAGCATAGGCAATCTTCCGTCTTTCGTTGTCGAATTTTTGCCGTTTTGCTCTTGCGAAGGCACAAGCTTTCTGGCATAGAGCTGATGAATTAGGACAGGGTTGCTGTCCTATTTTGGCCGCCTAGGCCGAAGATGCGCCGAAGGGTCCTGACGATGTCGGGATTTCGAGCTATAGTTACCGGGAGCATGCCTCTGAAAGCCTTTCGGCTGCGGGCAGGGCGGCGGTGGAATAGCAAGGCGCGAACGCTGACGACAGGCTCCGCAACGGGGCCATGGTTCGCGGCCGGATCTTCACAATGCAACAGAGCTGTCGCGCGTCGGCGCCGGAAACGGACCGCGCGGGACGAAGGAGCGCCCGCGAGGCGGGCCTTACCGGAGGGAAGACGATGACGAACAGGAAGACGTTCACGAGTTTTGACCAGACCGCTGTAGCCAACGCTGCCGCGACGGCCAAAACGTCGAAACGTGCCAATCGTTCGAAGTCGGTGGGCATCCCACCGAAACAAGGCCTGTACGATCCGCGCAACGAACACGATGCCTGCGGCGTCGGCTTTGTTGCGCACATGAAGGGTCGCAAGTCGCATCAGATCGTGCGCGACGGCCTGTTCATCCTCGAGAACCTGACGCATCGCGGTGCCGTCGGCGCGGATCCGCTGATGGGTGACGGCGCGGGCATTCTCGTGCAGATCCCCGACCGTTTCTTCCGTGAGGAGATGGCCAAGCAGGGCATCATCCTGCCGAAGGCCGGCGAATATGGCGTCGGCCATTTCTTCCTGCCGCGCGACGAGGCGCTGATCGAGCATTTCAAGACCGCGATCAAGCAGGTCGTGGTCGAGGAAGGCCAGGTTCTGCTTGGCTTCCGTGATGTGCCGGTCGACAACTCCTCGCTGTCCAAGGCACCTGAGATTGCGGCCACCGAGCCGTATCATGTGCAGGTCTTTATCGGCGCCGGCCGCGATGCCGGCACGAACGAGGAGTTCGAACGCCGGCTCTTCACCCTGCGCAAGGTGAT
This sequence comes from Rhizobium sp. ASV8, assembly GCF_016429255.1. Taxonomy (GTDB): domain Bacteria; phylum Pseudomonadota; class Alphaproteobacteria; order Rhizobiales; family Rhizobiaceae; genus Rhizobium. Next base: position 12,191 of record NZ_JAELUG010000100.1, on the reverse strand, counting down.
CTCCAACCGCATCTATGCGGAATACGAGGGCGAAGAGAGCAGCTTCTATCCTGTCTCGCTGTCGAGCTCGACTATCGTCTACAAGGGCATGTTCCTCGCCTACCAGGTCGGTGCTTATTATAAGGACCTATCCGATCCGCGGTTCGAGACGGCGGTTGCCCTCGTGCACCAGCGCTTCTCGACCAACACCTTCCCGTCGTGGAAGCTGGCGCATCCCTACCGCATGGTCGCGCATAACGGCGAAATCAACACGTTGCGCGGTAACGTCAACTGGATGGCCGCCCGTCAGGCATCGGTATCTTCGCCGCTCTTCGGTGAGGATATCTCCAAGCTCTGGCCGATCTCCTATGAAGGACAGTCGGACACGGCCTGTTTCGACAACGCGCTCGAATTCCTCGTGCGCGGTGGATATTCCATGGCGCATGCCATGATGATGCTCATCCCGGAAGCATGGGCCGGCAACCAGCTCATGGCTGCCGAGCGCAAGGCATTCTACGAGTATCATGCTGCCCTGATGGAGCCGTGGGATGGCCCGGCCGCCGTTGCCTTTACCGACGGCAAGCAGATCGGTGCGACGCTCGACCGCAACGGCCTGCGTCCGGCCCGCTATCTCGTCACCGACGACGACCGCATCATTATGGCATCCGAAGCCGGCGTTCTACCTGTTGACGAAGAGAAGATCATCCAGAAGTGGCGCCTGCAGCCGGGCAAGATGCTGCTGATCGACATGGAAAAGGGCCGCATCATCTCAGACGACGAGGTGAAGTCGGAGCTGTCAAGCAAGCACCCCTATCGCAACTGGCTGAACCGCACGCAGCTGATCCTCGAAGACCTGAAGCCTGTTGAGCCTCGTGCGTTGCGCCGCGACGTGTCGCTGCTCGATCGCCAGCAGGCCTTCGGCTACACCACCGAGGATACCAAGCTCCTGATGTCGCCGATGGCGACGACGGGGCAGGAAGCTGTCGGCTCGATGGGCACGGATACGCCGATCTCGGCCATGTCCGACAAGGCAAAGCTGCTCTACACCTACTTCAAGCAGAACTTCGCGCAGGTGACGAACCCGCCGATCGACCCGATCCGCGAAGAACTCGTCATGAGCCTCGTTTCCTTCATCGGGCCGCGTCCGAACTTGCTCGACCATACCGGCATGGCCAACGCCAAGCGCCTGGAAGTGCGCCAGCCGATCCTGACAAACGGCGATCTGGAAAAGATCCGCTCGATCGGTCACACCGAGGACCGCTTCGACACAAAGACGCTCGACTTCACCTATGATGTCGAACGCGGTGCCGAAGGCATGCCCGAGATGCTCGACCGTCTCTGCGAACGGGCGGAAGCCGCCGTTCGCGGCGGCTACAACATCATCGTCCTCTCCGACCGCCAGATCGGCCCGGACCGCATCGCGATCCCCGCGCTGCTGGCGACGGCCGCCGTGCATCACCACCTGATCCGCAAGGGCCTGCGCACCTCGGTCGGTATCGTCGTCGAAACCGGCGAGCCGCGCGAAGTGCATCAATTCTGCCTGCTGGCAGGCTATGGCGCGGAAGCGATCAACCCTTATCTTGCCTTCGACACGCTGCTCGACATGCATCAGCGCGGCGAATTTCCGAAGGAAGTGGACGCGACCGAAGTCGTCTACCGCTACATCAAGGCGGTCGGTAAGGGCATCCTCAAGGTCATGTCGAAGATGGGCATTTCGACCTATCAGTCCTATTGCGGCGCGCAGATTTTCGATGCGATCGGCCTGCAGCAGGAACTGGTCGACAAGTACTTCTTCGGCACGGCAACGATGATCGAAGGCATCGGTCTCGAGACCATTGCCGAGGAAACAGTTGCGCGGCACAAGGCTGCTTTCGGCGGCGATCCGTTGCTGGCGAGCACGCTCGACATCGGTGGCGAATATGCCTACCGCATGCGTGGCGAAAGTCATGCCTGGACGCCTGACGCGGTGGCCGCCCTTCAGCATGCCGTCAGAGGCAATGCCGAGGACCGCTATCGCGAATTCTCCGAAATGGTCAATGATTCGGCCCTTCGGATGAACACCATCCGCGGCCTCTTCAAGATCAAGGGTGCGGAAGCGCTCGGCCGCAAGCCGATCTCGGTCGACCAGGTCGAGCCGGCCGTCGATATCGTCAAGCGCTTCTCGACGGGCGCCATGTCCTTTGGCTCGATCAGCCGCGAGGCGCATACGACGCTGGCGATCGCCATGAACCGGATCGGCGGCAAGTCGAACACCGGCGAAGGCGGCGAAGAAGCCGACCGCTACATGCCGCTCGTCGACGGTTCGCCAAACCCGGAACGTTCGGCCATCAAGCAGATCGCGTCCGGCCGCTTCGGCGTGACGACGGAGTATCTGGTCAATGCCGACGTGCTGCAGATCAAGGTTGCCCAGGGCGCCAAGCCCGGCGAAGGCGGCCAGCTGCCCGGCCACAAGGTCGACGCAACGGTTGCCAAGACCCGGCATTCGACGCCGGGTGTCGGTCTGATCTCGCCGCCGCCGCACCACGACATCTACTCGATCGAGGATCTGGCACAGCTGATCTTCGACCTGAAGAACGTCAATCCGACCTCGGACGTATCGGTCAAGCTGGTCTCGGAAGTCGGCGTCGGCACGGTTGCCGCCGGCGTGGCCAAGGCGCGCGCCGATCATATCACCGTCTCGGGCTATGATGGCGGCACCGGCGCTTCGCCGCTCACGTCGCTGAAGCACGCGGGTTCGCCATGGGAAATCGGCCTTGCCGAGACCCAGCAGACGCTGGTGCTGAACGGGCTGCGTTCGCGTATTGCCCTGCAGGTGGATGGCGGTTTGAAGACCGGTCGCGACGTCATCATCGGCGCGCTGCTCGGTGCGGACGAATTCGGCTTCGCCACCGCGCCGCTGATCGCGGCCGGCTGCATCATGATGCGCAAATGCCATCTCAACACCTGTCCGGTCGGCGTCGCCACCCAGGACCCGGTGCTGCGCAAGCGCTTCAAGGGTGCGCCTGAGCATGTCATCAACTACTTCTTCTTCGTTGCCGAAGAAGTGCGCGAGATCCTCGCCTCGCTGGGCGTTGCCAAGCTGGACGACATCATCGGCGCTTCCGAGCTTCTGGAAAAGGACGAGATGCTGGCCCATTGGAAGGCCAAGGGGCTCGACTTCAGCCGTATCTTCCACAAGGTCGATGCGCCGAAGAAAGAGACTTATTGGACGACCGTGCAGAAGCACCCGATCGACGACATTCTCGACCGCACGCTGATCGAGAAGGCGGAGCCGGCTCTGTCTTCCAAGACGCCGGTCGCCTTCGAAGTCGACATCAAGAATGTCGACCGTTCGGCCGGTGCCATGCTGTCGGGCGCGGTTGCCAAGCGCTACGGCCATCGCGGGCTGAAGGAAGACACGATCAACGTCACGCTCAAGGGGACCGCCGGCCAGTCGTTCGGTGCATTCCTGGCGCGTGGCATCACGTTCAAGCTCATCGGCGACGGCAATGACTATGTCGGCAAGGGTCTCTCGGGCGGCCGTATCATCATCCGTCCGCCGGAGAATTCGAAGATCAAGGCCGAGCATTCGATCATCGTCGGCAACACCGTGCTTTATGGTGCGACCGAAGGGGAGTGCTACTTCCGGGGGGTTGCGGGTGAGCGCTTCGCGGTCAGAAACTCCGGTGCGGTCGCCATCGTCGAAGGCGTGGGCGACCACGGCTGCGAATACATGACGGGCGGCGTCGTCGTCGTGCTCGGCGAGACCGGGCGCAACTTCGCGGCCGGCATGTCGGGCGGTGTAGCCTATGTGCTTGACGAAAAGGGTGATTTCGCCAGCCGCTGCAACATGGCCATGGTCGAACTGGAGCCGGTTCCCGAAGAGGACGAACTGTTGGAGAAGCTGCATCATCACGGCGGCGATATCATGCACAAGGGACGCGTCGACGTCTCCGATGACATGACGCGGCATGATGAAGAGCGTCTCTACCAGCTGATTTCGAACCATTTCCACTATACGGGCTCGACGCGGGCCAAGGAAATTCTCGATCACTGGGCCGATTACCGCCCGAAATTCCGCAAGGTCATGCCGGTTGAGTACCGTCGTGCGCTTGAGGAAATGGAGCGCGGTCGCATGAGCGTGGCGGCGGAGTAATCCGCCCCTGCTCGTCAAGCCAGTCGAGGATTTCGCCTCGCATTGCGGTCGCCGACCCGGCGATCGTAACTGTCGAATAGCGGAATCGGATTTGAATTAAAGTGCCGGACTGGGCAACGTAGATGACCCTCAGGCACGGGAGCCGCGGCTCCTCTTTTTGAGTGAGGAAACGATAGCATGGGCAAGGTAACAGGCTTCTTGGAGATCGACCGTCAGGTCGGCAAGTATCAGCCGGCTTCGGATCGCATCCGGCATTTCCGCGAATTCACGATCCCCATGTCGGACCAGGAAGTGCAGAAACAGGCAGCGCGATGCATGGACTGTGGCATTCCCTATTGCCACGGCCCGACCGGCTGCCCGGTGCACAACCAGATCCCGGATTGGAACGACCTCGTCTATAACAACAACTGGGAAGAGGCGATCCGCAACCTGCATTCGACCAACAACTTTCCGGAATTCACCGGCCGCGTCTGCCCCGCACCCTGCGAGGAGGCCTGCACGCTGAACCTGGAAGATGCACCGGTCGCCATCAAGACCGTCGAGCAGGCGATTGCCGACAAGGCCTATGAACTTGGCTTCATTCGTCCGCAGCCGGCAACGGTGCATACGGGCAAGAAGGTTGCCGTCATCGGCTCAGGCCCTGCCGGCATGGCAGCCGCACAGCAGCTCGGCCGTGCCGGTCATGAGGTTCACCTCTACGAGCGCGAAAGCAAGCCCGGCGGCCTGCTGCGCTACGGCATTCCGGATTTCAAGATGGAGAAGAACTTCATCGATCGCCGCGTCGAGCAGATGAAGGGCGAAGGCGTCACCTTCCATTGCGGCGTCAATGTCGGCGTCGACGTCAAGATCGAACAGCTTTTGGCCGATCATGATGCGGTGCTCTATTGCGGCGGCTCGGAAACCCCGCGCGAAGCCGGCATTCCCGGCGTCGAGCTGGCCGGCGTTCATGACGCCATGCCTTATCTCGTGCAGCAGAACCGCCGTGTCGGCCGTGAAAACATCGACAGCGCCGGCTGGCCGGCCGACCCGATCCTCGCAGGCGGCAAGCACATCGTCGTCGTCGGTGGCGGTGATACGGCATCCGACTGTGTCGGCACGGCATTCCGCCAGGGTGCGGTGAAGGTCACCCAGCTCGACATTCGCCCGCAGCCGCCGGAGAAGGAAGACAAGCTCGCCGTTTGGCCGTTCTGGGCGACGAAGATGCGCACCTCTTCCTCACAGGCCGAAGGTGCGGTTCGTGAATTCCAGGTCGCGACGCTCGAATTCATCGGCGAAGACGGCGTGTTGACCGGTGTGAAGTGCTGCGAAGTGGATGAGCGCCGCAAGCCGATCGCCGGAACGGAATTCGTCATCCGCGCCGATCTCGCTTTCATCGCCATCGGTTTCCGCGGTCCATTCACCGACAGCGTGCTCAAGGAACTCGACGGCAAGCTGACTTTGAACACCGACCGCCGCGGCTCGACCAACGTCGTCGCCAACGACAAGGACTACAAGACCTCGGTCGAAAGGCTCTGGACCGCCGGCGACGTTCGCCGCGGCCAGTCGCTGGTGGTCTGGGCGATCCGCGAGGGCCGCCAGGCCGCGCGTGCGATCGACGAAGCCCTGATGGGCGCGACGATTCTGCCGCGGTAAGCGTTACCGATATCGCCTATCAATCATGCAGAAGGCCGGGCTCGCAGAGCGCCCGGCCTTCTGTCTTATCTGCTTGCGGCAATGTTCCAATTGTAGATGCAACGGTCGAGGCCGATGGCGATCTCCAGCACCGTGACGTCATGGTCGATCGCCGGGCCTTTCTTGGCTTGGCTGCGGTAACGCTGTGGGAAATCCGTACGCTTCGAAATGGAGCAAACCTCCATCCATTTGTCGCCATTGTCCACTTCAATATCCATCGTGACCTGCGAGTAGGCCGGCAGGCGGTCCGACGGCACGATCCTGCTGGGCAAGTGGATGACCGAAGCAATCATGCGGCGAACCGGCTCCAGGCTTGCCGCATGATAGTCGTTGCCGCTATCGGCGGTGAAGGCGCATTGGAATTCGAGCTGCCAGAACTCCTTGAGCCGCACATGCTTGCTCGGTTGATCCTGTTCGCGGCGATAGGATTTACCTGCCTGCCAGATGCAGAGAGGCAACCGTGTCTTCGAATGATTGCCGAGAAGATGTTGCATGTAGATATAGGTGGAAGGTGTCGTTTCCGGGCGAAGCACAAGTTCTGCCTCGGTTTCCGATAGTCGTTCCTGCACCCATATATCCGAATTGGAATAGGCGTCGGAGACCAGGTTTCTCGGCATCAGGGTAGGAGCTTCGACCCTGCGGATATCCCAGGCCGGGTTTGCCGATCGTAGGAAGGTTGAGACTTCGTCGGAAAAGAAGCGGATGAAGTCGTCACGCAGACGAATGTCTCGCTCTTCCCAGTGAACGAGCGAATTGACGTTATAGATATTGAGCACGTGCCATTCTCCATGGGCAACGTTGATGTTTTGGAGTGAGGGGCTTTAACGTCCAGCAATGGCCGGACGCGCAAAGCCTCCGGTCGTCACGACTGGACGCGGAGACCTCGGCCGGAGAAAGCGCGCAAAACCGCGGCCTGCAGGCAGGTGCGGTTACGATCAATTTGATCTGCGCGGTCGGTGCTCATGGCATTTTTCTATTGGCGCACGGCAGGATTGTCAAACGGCTTCGCCTTCAAGGCGTGGCGGTCGGCGTCGCAGGTAGCCGATAGTCATCCACACGACCCGCGGGGGCAGGAGCCATCTGGCCCTTGTCGACCAAGAGATCCCTTGGCGATGCCGCCGCCGCGGCCGGTGCAGGCGAAGCGCCCAGAAGCTGCGAGCCACCATCGAGATCGGGGTCGGAGAGGCTCATCGGCGGCGTGCTCACGATTTTCTCCGGCTCCGCGCCGGGCAGGCTCGCCTGCTGTGCGGGCAACGGGCTGCCGGTGTCGAGGCGGGTAATATCCGGGCTTGCCTGATTGCCCAGCAAACGCCGCGCCGATTTCTCGACATAGAAGGCGATCTTGCGCTTGCCGGCAGCCGTCATGTTGACGCCGTCGGCGGTTCTGAGGCGCACTTGCTGGCCGTTGATATCGGAGCCGGTCACGACGAATTCGCCGTTTTGATCGGTGAAGCCGTCCCATATGTCTATGAACTCGCCACCGACGGCCGCCATCTGGCTTTGGTAGAGATGGTTGAGCTTGACCGCGCTTGCCGTCAGCTGGTCGGATTGGAAGGGCGGCAGCCCGACCCATAGCAGCGGTATATGCCGGTTTGCTGCCAGCTTGGCAAATTGCTGCACCCGCTCCTCGTAGGCGAGAAACCAGGGGTCCGTGCCGTATTTTTCGTTCAGTCCGTCGCCGATGATCGGTTGCCGGTCGTTGGCGCCGAGCATGACAATGACTATTGCCGGCTTCAGCTGATCCATCATGCCTGTCAATTGCTGAGGCCAGTTGTAGTAGTCCTGGCGGACGAGGCCGGAAGCCACGTTGCCGCGTGTCTGGATGACGACGCCGGGTGAGGCCGAAAAGGCGTCTTCCAGTCCGGTTCCCAAGCCGCTCGCCAGAAAGTCGCCGACGACGAGGATCGTCTTTGCGTCCGGAAGCTTTTCAGCCGCTGGCGGCGTTTGCGGCTGAACCGCTACCGGCTGTCGCGGCGGCGGCGTCGGCCGTTTGCGCGGCTGGCTCTTTCTTTGTGGCGGCGGCTGTTCGGCGGGCTGGTCGGGATAATCCGGCTCGCGGGTACCGAACAGCATGTCGAACAGGTTTCTGCGCGGCCGTTCCTGCGCCTCGGCCGCCGGCGACAGGCAGCCGAGCGCGATGACGGCCGTGAGCAGTGCCGTGAAGAGAGCCCTCAGGGTGGCCGTGATCGCGCGGGCAGGTCGCTGTCTCATCATCTCTTTCCGCTCACGGCCCGTGATCGCATCAGGGGCGCTTCCCCGTCCAGCGATCCTGGAGCCCACAGATGGCGGCGATCCTATTTACGCAATGCGTTCAACAGGTTCATCGAGGGCTCACCATCTGCATCCATACCGATGCGCTGCTGAACCGCGGAGATGGCAGCCTTCGAGCCGGACCCGAAATTGCCGTCGACAACGCCATCATAATAGCCGAGCTGCTTCAGCCGCGTCTGCAGCTCGAACTTCTGCTGGACATTGAGCGTGCCGCTCGGGCGTGGCCAGGATTGCTGCATGCCGCCATAGCCGGCAATCTGATCGGCCAGCAGGCCCACGGCCAGGGCATAGCTGTCGGAGGCGTTGTAGCGCTTGATGGTGAAGAAGTTGCCGGTCATCAGGAATCCGGGGCCGTTGGAGCCGCCGGGCATCTTCAGCTGCGCGCGGTCTGATGTCTGGCGGAAGCCCTTGCCGCTCGGACGAACGAAGCCGAGAGCTGCCCACTGGGCGATGGTATGCGTCTTGCCGACCTGAGCGTGACCGCCAGGCGGGACGACGACTTCATAGCCCCAGGTACGACCGGTGCTCCAGCCGTTCTTGGCGAGCAGGTTGGCGGTCGTGGCCAGAGCGTCCGGAATAGAGTTCCAGATATCGGCGTGGCCTGTCCCGTCGGCGTCAACAGCGTAGAGCAGATAGCTGGTGGGGATGAATTGGGTGTGGCCCATGGCGCCAGCCCAGGAACCGTTGAGGTCCTTGCGCGAGATATCGCCCTTCTGCAGGATCTTCAGCGCGGCGATAAGCTGTTTTTTGGCATAGCCTGCCCGTTTCGGGTCGGCATAGGCAAGCGTCGCCAGCGCACGGGGCACGTAATGCAGCCGGTCATTCTTGGCGAGAACGGCGCCGTAGTTCGACTCCATCGACCAGATGGCCAGCATGATGTTGCGATCAACGCCGAAGTGCTGTTCGAGCGTGCGCAGTGTGGACCCGTATTTGACCGCCATCTTACGGCCAATATCGACCGTATAGGGATTGACACGGGAATCCAGATAATCCCAGATTTGGGATTTGAATTCCGGTTGATACTGCGCCTTTTCAAGGACCGTGGGGTCAGGGTCCGTCACGCCGGCAAATGCATTGCGGTAGGTCGATTGCGTAATGCCGCTCTTTGCGGCGGTCGCATAGAAGCCCGCGATCCATTTTTGGAACCCTGGGTCGGCATTGGCGTTAACGGGAGCGAGTCCCGCGAAGGCACCGAGCGCGAGCGCCAGAGCGAGACCAAGAAGGGAGTTTTTGCGGTTTACGGTCATCTACAGCCTTGTCCATCGATTGTTGGATTTCGGTGCGGCGATGCACGTAGCATCGGCCCAAGCTTGACACTAAACGAACGAAGTCAACAAATTCTTTACCATGGAAGTGCCGGCCAGTCATTATTTGCAAAACAGTAGCAAATTTAATCTACTGACCCTTAGAATGGCTTGGCGCCAGCTATTTAATGCCCAGGAGGTATGAGTGGGACAGCATAAGAAGGTTCGTAAGGCAGTATTTCCGGTCGCCGGACTAGGGACGCGGTTCTTGCCGGCGACCAAGGCGGTGCCGAAGGAAATGCTGACCGTCGTCGATAAGCCGGTAATCCAGTATGTCGTCGACGAGGCGATGGAAGCCGGTATCGAGCATTTCGTATTTGTGACGGGCCGCAGCAAGCACGTCATCGAAGATTACTTCGACATTCAGTTCGAACTCGAGCAGACTTTGCGCCAGCGCAACAAGAATGCCGAACTGTCGCTGTTGAACGGCCTGCTGCCGAAGGCCGGCACGGCAAGCTTCACGCGCCAGCAGGAGCCGCTCGGTCTTGGCCATGCCGTCTGGTGTGCGCGCGAAATCGTCGGTGACGAGCCGTTCGCGCTGCTGCTGCCCGACATGGTCATGCGCGCCGAAAAAGGCTGCATGAAGGGCATGATCGAGCTTTACGAGCATAGCGGCGGCAATGTCATCGCCGTTGAAGAATGCGCGCCGGATCAGACCCATAAATACGGCATTGTCGGTGTCGGCGAAACGGTCGGTAATGGCTTCCGCATCACGGAAATGGTCGAAAAGCCGGCCAAGGGTACGGCTCCGTCCAACTTCTTCATCAACGGTCGCTACATCCTGCAGCCGGAAATCTTCCGTATCCTGGAAAGCCAGGAACGGGGTGCCGGCAACGAGATCCAGCTGACCGACGGCATGCTGAAGCTGGCGCAGAATCAGGATTTTGCCGGCTATCACTTCCAAGGCCAGACCTTCGACTGTGGTGCGAAGGATGGCTTCATCCTCGCCAACGTTGCCTTCGCATTGGCACGCGCAGATATTCGTCCGACCATCGAGGATGAGTTCAAGGCGTTGATCGCTGCTTTGAAGTAAGCTGCAGATCGCTCCCGGCTGAAAATTCAAGGCCCGGCTATGCCGGGCCTTTTTCATTGTCAAAGCAATGGTTTCGACGAGGATCAGGCATCTTGCGAAATCGCCGTCAGCGCTTCACAGTCAAGCCGACGCCGGCCTGGAGCTGACGCGTATCGTCGCCGGCCTTTCTGGTGGTCAGCTGATAGCCAAGATTGCCTGTCAGATCGAGATAGCGGTTGATCCCCCAGGTCAGGCCCAGGGCCGCGTCATATTCGGTCTCGTCGGATACGCTGCCGCCCGAAGGATAATCTCGCCAAATCGTTCCGCCCGTTACCTTGGCGGTGAGATCGTCGCGCAGCTGATGGCTCACGGTGCTGGTGAGCTGGTACGCGGTGTAACCACCCAGGCCTGGAGTCGTCGACGGTTGAACTGTGCTCGAAAGGCCGATGCTGACATCGGTGCCGCGCTGCGGTGACCAGGCGAGGCTGCCATCGATCGTCGGTGCGTCGATCGAGGCGAGGCGCGCATCGTCGAATTGCGTGTGCTGATAGCCAAAGCCGAGCTCGCCCTTCAGTTTTTCTCCGAGATCGAGCTCGATGCCAGCCTTGCCGCCATAGCTTTGGTTTGAGCGCGCGTAGCCGTTGCTGTCGCGCGTCTGGTCGTAGACCGCGGCGCCGAGGTCGGCTTCCACAAAGGGAATGATTGCGGGCGACAGCTCGTAACCGATGCGGCCGCGCCACGTGCCCGCCGTCTGGTCGCGGTCGCTGAGCGTGACCTGGGTTCCATCGGAGAGCACGGCGTTGGAGTAGATCGTTCGGGTCAGCGCAACGGCCGTCGAGCCGCGCAGCACGCCGAAGTCGCGCTCCAGCGAAAGCCCGGTTGAGAACTGGTTGACGGCGGATTGCTTCGAAGCGCCGATAATGGCGTTGGGATCGCTGGTATCTTCCCTGTAAAATTGATAGCCGGCCGTGACATGGGCAATCGTGTTGGCGGGGAGGTCGAGCCGCAGGTCGGCATTGATTGTAACCACAGGCCGTTCTGCCGCGGTGCCGCTGAGATTCTTCTGCCAGACGCCTTCGCCGGTGACGGTCAAGGCGTGGCGATCCCAATCAGAAGTCAGCGTGCTGCGCAGGTCCGTCTGCAGGAAAGTGCGGTTGTCCTTGACGGGGCCGGTACTGTTTCGTTCCACATTGATCGACTGGTTGATCGATGGACGGAGCGTGAATGTGCCGAGTGGAATGCCCTGAGCGTCGGCGCGATCGGGATATGAACGCGCCCTCAGTCCGTCGACAGTCGGTTCCCGCGAGTTGACTCGACGCAGGTCGTCATCGAGCGTAGAGCCTGTCGTCAGCGAATCCAAGCGAAGACGCATGTTCGGCGGCGCGTCGGCATTTGCGCTGGATGCCTGATTTGTGGCGGATGCCGGCTGCGCGCCGGTTGCGGATGCCCCTGTGGGATCAACCGTCGGGTTTGATGTCGGCGCGGCTGTCGGCAGCGAGTCGTCGAGATTTTGGTCAGGAGGAAGCGATTGGGCACTTGCGGACATCGGCGCAGTGAATGCGACACCCCAGCCCAGCAAGGCGGATGTTGCCCATGCCGTCAGCCGGAGGGTGCTTTTCCCCGCCTTGTTCTTGCCGATGCTCATTTTATCTATGTCTGACCTTGCTGGAAATACTCTAAATCCTTACTCAAGTGTAAAGCTGTGTGGTTAACGGTTGGTTGCTAAACGCGTGTTGCTTGGAAAGAACCGGTAATATTCCGGAGCTTAGACAGCGAGCTGCAGCTGAGGAGAGGGCGGATCTTCGGTGGACAGATTTGC
>NZ_JAELUG010000957.1 GCF_016429255.1 Rhizobium sp. ASV8 | reverse complement strand
CCCCCCCCCCCCCCCCCCCCCCCCCCCCCCCCCCCCCCCCCCCCCCCCCCCCCCCCCCCCCCTCTTTTTTAAACCAGAAGACGGAATACGAGATTTAATAGACCGTCTCGTGGGCTCGGAGATGTGCCCCCCCCCCCCCCCACCAGCTGGGCATGAACATTGCATTGCAAACTCTCGAACCTATGATAGTTGACATCTTTGAACTTGAGCCTCACTTACAAGTGGCTACACCTTCCACCCCTCCCTTGCCGCTGTCTCTTATACACATCTGACGCTGCCGACGACGTGTCGTGGGGGTGGTTGTCGGTGGGGGGGGGGGGGGGAAAGAGGGGGGGGGGGGGGGGGGGGGGGGGGGGGGGGGGGGGGGGGGGGGGGGGGGGGGGGGGGGG
>NZ_JAELUG010000956.1 GCF_016429255.1 Rhizobium sp. ASV8 | reverse complement strand
CCCCCCCCCCCCCCCCCCCCCCCCCCCCCCCCCCCCCCCCCCCCCCCCCCCCCCCCCCCCCCCCTTTTTTCACCCACAAGACGTCATCCGAGATTTAATAGACCGTCTCGTGGGCTCGGAGATGTGTATAAGAGACACCACTGGTGGAAGCTGGAGCCGCAAGAATCGACCGCTGCATGGAAAAAAATCGATGCCGTGATCGCCAAAAAATGATCCATTGTGCCGGGGCATCGTGCTGCTCGGTCTGGAGGCTGTCTCTTATACACATCTGACGCTGCCGACGACGTGTCGTGGGGGTATATGGCGGGGGGGGGCGGGGGGTTTGTAAGGGGGGGGGGGGGGGGGGGGGGGGGGGGGGGGGGGGGGGGGGGGGGGGGGGGGGGGGGGGG
>NZ_JAELUG010000955.1 GCF_016429255.1 Rhizobium sp. ASV8 | reverse complement strand
CCCCCCCCCCCCCCCCCCCCCCCCCCCCCCCCCCCCCCCCCCCCCCCCCCCCCCCCCCCCCCCCTTTTTTCAAGCCTCAGACGCCATACGAGATTTAATAGACCGTCTCGTGGGCTCGGAGATGTGTATAAGAGACAGGGTCCTTGAAGGTAGTGGGCGGCGTGTAGTCCTTCTCTACAACCGACGCCTTGAGGCTCAGTTCGATTTGGTTGGTTGCATTGTCAAGGGAAATTACGCGGCCCTTGACAAGCCTGTCTCTTATACACATCTGACGCTGCCGACGACGTGTCGTGGGGGTATGTCTCGGGGGTGGGCGGGGCGGGGGAGAGGGGGGGGGGGGGGGGGGGGGGGGGGGGGGGGGGGGGGGGGGGGGGGGGGGGGGGGGGGGG
>NZ_JAELUG010000954.1 GCF_016429255.1 Rhizobium sp. ASV8 | reverse complement strand
CCCCCCCCCCCCCCCCCCCCCCCCCCCCCCCCCCCCCCCCCCCCCCCCCCCCCCCCCCCCCCCCCTTGTTCAAGCAGAAGACGTAAAACGAGATTTAATAGACCGTCTCGTGGGCTCGGAGATGTGTATAAGAGACAGATTTGATGCCGCTCGAACCGTTTTGGCGAATGGAATGAGGCTACTGGGGCTGACACCTCTCGAACGGTGCGTAAACAGAAGCATCATGATTGATATCAAGTAAAGACTAACACCTGTCTCTTATACACATCTGACGCTGCCGACGACGTGTCGTGGGTGTTGGTGGGGGTGGGGGGGGGGGGGGTGGGGAGGGGGGGGGGGGGGGGGGGGGGGGGGGGGGGGGGGGGGGGGGGGGGGGGGGGGGGGGGGGG
>NZ_JAELUG010000953.1 GCF_016429255.1 Rhizobium sp. ASV8 | reverse complement strand
CCCCCCCCCCCCCCCCCCCCCCCCCCCCCCCCCCCCCCCCCCCCCCCCCCCCCCCCCCCCCCCCTTTTTTCACGCAGAAGAGGCAATACGCGATTTAATAGACCGTCTCGTGGGCTCGGAGATGTGTATAAGAGACAGGTATAGTGTCAAACACAAACGAGCACTGGAACGAATGCCATTGTTGCTGGTGATCAGCAGCCGCACGTGACCAGAAGTGTCTCTGGGGTCCTCAGTCCCGCCCGTCCCTGGTTCTGTCTCTTATACACATCTGACGCTGCCGACGACGTGTCGTGGGGGGTGGTCGGGGGGGTGGGCGGGGGGGGGGGCGGGGGGGGGGGGGGGGGGGGGGGGGGGGGGGGGGGGGGGGGGGGGGGGGGGGGGGGGGGGGG
>NZ_JAELUG010000952.1 GCF_016429255.1 Rhizobium sp. ASV8 | reverse complement strand
CCCCCCCCCCCCCCCCCCCCCCCCCCCCCCCCCCCCCCCCCCCCCCCCCCCCCCCCCCCCCCCATTTTTTAACGCATAAGACGTATAACGAGATTTAATAGACCGTCTCGTGGGCTCGGAGATGTGTATAAGAGACAGCCCCACCTGCGTTTACTATAGGACAAAACTCCCATTCTTTGAATCCAGGTGCAAGCGGCTTTACGCCCAATATGTGGTTGCTCATCAGAGGGACAATGCCTGTGGACCAACCACTGTCTCTTATACACATCTGACGCTGCCGACGACGTGTCGTGGGTGTAGGTGTGGGGGGGGGGCGGGGGATGGGAGAGGGGGGGGGGGGGGGGGGGGGGGGGGGGGGGGGGGGGGGGGGGGGGGGGGGGGGGGGGGGG
>NZ_JAELUG010000951.1 GCF_016429255.1 Rhizobium sp. ASV8 | reverse complement strand
CCCCCCCCCCCCCCCCCCCCCCCCCCCCCCCCCCCCCCCCCCCCCCCCCCCCCCCCCCCCCCCCTCCCCCCCCCCCCCCCCCCCGCCATCTACACCCACGACACGTCGTCGGCAGCGTCAGATGTGTATAAGAGACAGCTGCAGACCTGCTCGTCGAGCAGCAGAGTACTGCTGACACAATTGACCTGCACGGCATATCAGTGCAAGATGGCATCCGCATTGCGCGGCAGAAAGCCGCCGACTGGTGGGATCTGTCTCTTATACACATCTCCGAGCCCACGAGACGGTCTATTAAAACGCGTATGCCCGCTTATGGTTGAAAAAGAGGAGGGGGGGGGGGGGGGGGGGGGGGGGGGGGGGGGGGGGGGGGGGGGGGGGGGGGGGGGGGG
>NZ_JAELUG010000950.1 GCF_016429255.1 Rhizobium sp. ASV8 | reverse complement strand
CCCCCCCCCCCCCCCCCCCCCCCCCCCCCCCCCCCCCCCCCCCCCCCCCCCCCCCCCCCCCGCCTTTTTTCTAGCATCATTGGTCATACGAGATTTAATAGACCGTCTCGTGGCCCCCCCCCCCCCCCCCCCCCCCCCCAACAGCATGCTTGTCCGCGCCCAGCGCCAGGAAGGCGGTGGCGTTGGTGTACAGGCTTCGCGCCAGGGTCTCGTTGATCGACCTGTCGATGATCTCGCGCAATGGCATCGACCTGTCTCTTATACACATCTGACGCTGCCGACGACGTGTCGTGGGTGTAGGTGGCGGTGGGGGCCGGGTCGGTATAAAGGGGGGGGGGGGGGGGGGGGGGGGGGGGGGGGGGGGGGGGGGGGGGGGGGGGGGGGGGGGG
>NZ_JAELUG010000949.1 GCF_016429255.1 Rhizobium sp. ASV8 | reverse complement strand
CCCCCCCCCCCCCCCCCCCCCCCCCCCCCCCCCCCCCCCCCCCCCCCCCCCCCCCCCCCCCCCCCCTTTTCCCGCCCCAGCCGCCACACGAGATTTAATAGACCGTCTCGTGGGCTCGGAGATCCCCCCCCCCCCCCCCCGTTGCCCTGCATTGGGACCGACTGCTGCATATGGCGGGCCATCGCGTCATCCTTGCCGATAGCCACCGCTTTGCAATGGCGCGGGCAACACGGTTCAAGGCCGCCTATGTTCTGTCTCTTATACACATCTGACGCTGCCGACGACGTGTCGTGGGGGTGGTGCTGGGGGGGGGGCGGGGGGGTGAGGAGGGGGGGGGGGGGGGGGGGGGGGGGGGGGGGGGGGGGGGGGGGGGGGGGGGGGGGGGGGGG
>NZ_JAELUG010000948.1 GCF_016429255.1 Rhizobium sp. ASV8 | reverse complement strand
CCCCCCCCCCCCCCCCCCCCCCCCCCCCCCCCCCCCCCCCCCCCCCCCCCCCCCCCCCCCCCCTTTTTTTCATGCCTATGTCGGCATACGAGATTTAATAGACCGTCTCGTGGGCTCGGAGATCCCCCCCCCCCCCCCCCCCCATGTCGCGCAGTTGCTCGACGCTCATATCAAGCAGGGCCTTTCGGGTATGGCTACGGCGCCAGAACAGCGTCCACCGGCTGCTGGTAGTTGCCGACATTGTCGAACCCCTGTCTCTTATACACATCTGACGCTGCCGACGACGTGTCGTGGGTGTAGATATCGGGGGTGGGCGGGTGAGTGAAAAAAGGGGGGGGGGGGGGGGGGGGGGGGGGGGGGGGGGGGGGGGGGGGGGGGGGGGGGGGGGG